>JBKGHI010000255.1:0-12212 GCA_046520405.1 Myxococcus sp. 1LA | reverse complement strand
TCTCACGACTCGGTTGCGCTGGTCACGACGGGGGACGGCGAGAACTTACGAAGAGCCGAGGCACCTACGGCAGCCCCCGGGTGCACGCGGAGCTGCGAGCCAAAGGCCGGCGCGTCAGCCGCAAGCGTGTCGCGCGCCTGATGGGACAGCAGGGCCTGGCCGCTCGCAGGACGCGACGCTTCGTGCACACCACGGACTCACGCCATACCCAGCCGGTGGCCTCTAACGTGCTCGCGCGCGACTTCTCCGCGGACGCGCCCAACCGCACCTGGGTGACGGACATCACCTACGTCTGGACGAGACAGGGCTGGCTCTACCTGGCCGTAGTGCTCGACCTCTTCTCGCGGCTGGTGGTCGGCTGGGCCATGGGGGAGTTCATCGACCGCCACCTGGTGCTGGGCGCGCTCGACATGGCGCTCAAGCGGCGTCGGCCTCCACGGGGACTGCTGCACCACTCGGACCGGGGCAGCCAGTACTCCAGCGAGGACTACCAGCGAGCCCTGGCCTCCCGCGGAATTGAGTGCAGCATGAGCCGCAAGGGCAACTGCTGGGACAACGCCGTGGCCGAGAGCTTCTTCAGCACCTTGAAGATGGAACTCGTCCACGACGCGGACTTCGCAACGCGCGACCAGGCCCGCGCCGCGCTCTTTGAATACATCGAGGTCTTCTACAACCGTCAGCGCCGCCACTCCACGCTGGGTTACGTGAGCCCGGTGGAGTATGAGCGACTCGCCTCACCGGTAGCTCTGGCAGCATAACCACGCTGTCCACGGAGCCGGGGCAAGCTCACTGGCCGTGCTGGAACTGGGCCTGGACGCTCTGCTGCGGCGCCGTGGAGCGCCTGGGCAAACATGGGCAGTCATCCCACACAAATCCGGTAGGAGGAGGTAACAAACCCGGTGCTAAGCGTCTGGTGAGCAGGACCGTGCCATGTCCCCACCCAATGCTCCTGCCCCAGACCTGGAGTCCCTTCCTCCAACCCCTCGCGCAGACACGCCGCCTCTCCCTATTCTGGAGCCCGAAGCGCGGCGCCGGGAGGGGCGCCCACGAGCCATGAGAATTGCAAGCCGCGGGCATCTACTGGGAGAGCTCGCCATGCAGCATCGCAACTGGCTGATTAACCAGGCGCTGAAGCTGTGTAGGAATGAGACCGACGCGGAAGACCTGGTGCAGGAGACGCTCCTGCGCTTCGTCAAGGCGTTCGAGAACCGCGAACCGCTGCCTGACCGGAGCACCTGCGCCGCCTGGCTCACCACCACACTCTCCAACCTCTTCTACAGCCAGTGCCGCAAGCAGCAGGTCAGGAAGCTGCATGCCAGCGACCCGGTCTTGGCTGAGCGGGCCGGGCTTGCGCCGGTGCACGAAGTGGCCTCCGAGTTCAACGTCCCTCCCGAGCAGCTCGCCCAGGCCGTCTCCAGGCTGAGTCCGGAAAAGCAGGCCACATTCGAGCTGTATGGAAAGGGCAAGAAGTACCGGGAGATTGCCAGCGCGCTCGGCATCCAGGTGGGGACTGTCTCCAAGCGCCTGCATGACATCCGCGTGCAGTTGGGCAAGCTCCTGCGCACCAACAAAAAGGTGAACTGATGGCGCGCCCATGTGACAATGTCGAATTGTTCGTCGACGGGGAGCTCCCGCCCGCCGAGGCCGAGGCCTTCCGTCAGCACCTACCGGACTGCCCTGGCTGCCAGCAGGAAATCCCCAACCTGATTCAGTTCAGGTACCAGTCCAGCGAGCACGTCAGACGCGTCGGCGAGCGCACCTCCGTGTCCGCTCCGCTGCCCGCCCCGTGGAGGCGCCCCGCCGCATGGGCCACCGCCGCGCTACTAGGGGTGTTGCTGGCGGTGCTGGCCGTGCGGCAGCGCCCCGGCCCCGCGCTGGGTACGGACGAGTTCCTGGCGCAGGGCCCCGAGCGCCGGATGGAACAACGGTTCAGCCTTCGAGAGCTGGACCAGCACCGGCCTCTCGCCGGCACCAACATGTCCGGAGGGCCGCGGGCCTCCGCCAGCGGCACGTCATACGAAGCGCTGGGCGCACTGGAGCGGAGCCAGGACTTCCAGAAGCTGGCCATCACCGACGTCCTCTACAACGGCCGCGACGCGGCGAAGCGGGCCCTGGAGGCGCTGGACAAGCTGGCGCCCTCCCCCGAGCGGGAGTCCGACCGGGCCGCTATCCTGCTTGAGCAGGGGGAGTTCATCGCGGCCCTCCAGGCCGCCGATGCGGCCCTGGCCGGGCGCCCGCGCATGCCCCAGGCCCTGTGGAACCGGGGCCTGGCGCTGCGAGAGCTACAACTGCCGGGAATGGCAGCCCAGGTCTTCACCGAGGTCGCCAGCCTGAGAGAGCCCGGCTGGGCGGACGAAGCCGCCGGGAAGGTGGTCGAGTTGCGCCGCGCGACACCGGACAGAAAGGAGGCGGAGGCCCTGATGGAGCAGGGCATGTCCCTGCTCGACGCGCCCGCCTCGTCCATACCCAGCGACTTCCACCTTCGGCCGAGCGCCCGGCTCTACTTCTATGACGCCGTCCGCACGGCCCCCACCCCCGAGCGCGTCAGCACCCTGGAGCCCTTGGCCCGCAAGCTGGATGCACGGGCCGGAGGCCGGGTGCTCCAAGACTATGTGGAGCGGGTCGCCCGGGCGGACTTCAAGCGCCGGGGGCCACTGGCCCAGGACTACAAGAAGCTGGTCCAAGGGCGGCTGTCCCGGTCCCAGCAGGAACAGCTTCTTGCCCAGGTTCGCGCGTCCGGAGAGGACGACCTGTTGTTGGGTACGCTGGTCCTCATGGGCGCAGTCCCCGATCACCTAGAACTCTTCGAGGCAAACGCCACGGCGAGCAGGGACCCCTGGTTCGTCCTGACGGCGGCATGGTTTCGGGCGCAGAAGGACTGGGCTCAGGCGCAGCAGGAGAGCACGTCGGCGGGCGGGGAGCGGGCCGGGGAGCACTCAGAGCGCGCGCTCCGGACGCTTGAGGAGGCGCTACCCCTGTGCCGCACGCAGGGCCTCGACTACCGCTGCACGCAGCTCCGCATCGAGCTGTCCACCTACTCCACCCACCTGCATCGGCTGGAGGAAGCGCGAGCGCACGCGGAGGAAGGGCTGACGCTGGCGCGCCGGGGAGGCGAGTGGTTCCTGGAGCGGGCCCTGCTCCAGAACCTGGCGCAGGTGGCTCGAATGGTGAACGATGGCTCGCTGGCACGGGCCTACTATGGAGAGGTGCTGGCACGGGACGCAGAGGACCCCGACCTCCAGCGCCGCCTGCACCAGCACCTTGCAGACGTGGCGTGGCACGAGCTACGCGTGGACGAGGCGCGGCGGGAGCTGAACGCGGCGCTCGCCACCGGCAAGGCTCTCTCCCCGAGCGGAGCCTTCACGCTCGCCGACCTCGCGCGGCTCAAGAGCGTGCCCGGAGATGAGAGCCACCTCCAGCGGGTGCTGGATGAGGCTTCTAAGACGAGCAAGCCATGGGTGGCCCGGCACGCACTGGGGCGCTTCGTCATCGAGCGAGACCCGGTGCGGGGGCGTGCGCTGCTGGACGACCTCCTCCAGCAGGTGGAGGGCCCCGCGAAGGAGGGCAACCCCACCGCGCGGCGAGTGCGCGCCTACAGCTTCACCTCGCTCCTCTTCGAGGCGGGCCAGCGCGGCGCTCATGCCGAGGCGCTGAAGCTGATGGAACGGGAGCGAGGCTCCCCGCTACCCTCGGAATGCCTGCTGGCCGCCACCGTGGATTCCGAGCGCACGCTCCTGCTCGCCCTGGATGCACGAGGCGAACTGACGGGGAATTACGACGCGTCTCGGCGCCAGCCCCTGAAGCAGCGAGTCGACGGGCTGGTGCCGGAGACGGTGCTGGCGCCGCTGCGCGGATGCCGTCAGGTAGAGGTGCTCGCACGGCCCCCCCTCCATGGCCGCGCGGGCCTGCTGCCTTCGGAGTTCGCGTGGAGCTACCTGACGCGCGGCGGGGAGCGACCGCCTCCGCCTCCGGACCGCCCGCGTCACCTTGTGGTCTCCGAGGTTCATCTTCCGAAGGGGCGCGACCTGGAACGGCTCAACGCATGGACGCCCGGGTTTGGGGTGGGCGAGGAGCAGGTGTTTCTCTCGGGCGCCCAGGCGACACCGGCCCGCGTACTCGCCGCCATGGAGGACGCCACCGAGGTGGATCTGGTGACGCATGGGGAGATCACGCCCCACTCCAGTGCATCCTACCTTGTGCTGGCTCCCGATGTGAGCGGCCCGGAGCTGCGCGGCCCGCGAGTGCGCCAAGCCTCCTTGAAGCGCGCGCCCTTCGTGGTGCTAGCGGCGTGCAAAGCGGCGCATACCACCTACACGGTGCATGAGCCGCTCAGCCTTCCCGCCGAGCTGCTCGCCGCGGGCGCTCGGGGAGTCCTGGCGTCAACGGAGAAGCTGCTCGACAAGGAGGTGAATGTCTTCTTCAACCGAGTGCGTGAGCACATGCGCTCCGGCAAGCCTCCCGCGGTGGCGCTCCGCGACGAGCGGGAGGCATGGCGTCGGGAAGGACGAGCCCGGGCCTGGCTCGACACCATCCTGTTGTTTGAATGAAGTGAGGTAACAAAACGGTCCAAGGGCGTCCTTGAGCGCGGGTGAATTTTCAACACCTGCGCCTGCAGGAAGGGAAGCCAGCCTTGGACAAGCCGAACCTACCGTTCCACGACCTTGAGTTCTCCACGGAGGAACACTTCTGGAGGGGAGGAGACGCGGCTACGCGGCACGTCTACCTCATGACAGTCTCACCGCCCTCGGAGTTTGTGGCCTTCGGAGTGCTCGCCCCGTCGGCGCCTTGCTTCGTGGCCCGGGGCCGGGTGGAGCAACACCTGGGGCCCTTCATTGCGCGAATGGCGCAGGACGGCGCAAAGGTAGAACTGCATGAGTGGCCGCCGCTGCCGGGCTGGCTCCTCAAGGAGTACGCCTCCAACCCTCCGTGGGAAGGCCACGAGTTGGAGGACCCATCGGGCCCCCCAGTGCGCGGCCTGGTGCGGCCCAGCGTGGACACCTATGAGGGGGTGCCGGGCACGCCGCTGTGGACACTGGGCGATGCGACTCAACGGAGCACCTTCATCACCCCGGTGAAGAACGCATCGGAGTTCCTCGCGCTCGGAGTCCTCACGGGCACTGCCACGGTGGTGTTTTCGAAGAAGGGCACGGTGAAGGGGACGCTCGGGGCGCTCATCACGCAGGCAGTGGGTGAAGGGTCCCGCGTGGAGCTACACGCCTGGCCTCCGCTACTAGAGGACGTGCTTCACCACTACCTCGAGGCCGTCCCCGGCACTCCCACGCGCTGAGCCTGCCATGAACTTCGAGCTACTGTTGGCCCATGCCGATACGTGCCGACCCGCGCTCCATCCGGGGCTCGACGAATCGGCGCTGCATTCATCACCGCTCACGCAGTCCAAACCCAAACGCCTGTGGGACGCGCTGGGCGACCTGGATGACCTGCGTGCGCAGCGTTGGGGTGTCGTGTACCCGGAGACACCTGCGGGGAAGCGGCTTCTGGAACTCATCGAGCCGCTGCGGGAGCTGCGCCAGCAGGAGCAGGGGGGCGCCCCAGTACAGACCTATGCCGTCACGCCTGGAATGGACCGTGAGGAGGCGCACCGGTGGAAGGCGCGGGTGCTGGGCAGCGAGCAGGTGGAGGAACCGGACCGGCCTCGCTACCTGCTGGTGCTGGGAGACCTAGACGGGGTGTCGTTGGAGTTGCAGCAGGTGCTGGCCACCGATGCGCTGGTGGGGCGACTGGCGTTTGCCGACGAGGAGGGCTACCGCGCATACGTCGACAAGGTGCTGCGCTGGACGGAAGCGCCCTCCCCCGTGGACCGTGCCCGTCTGCTCTTCTACACCTCGCGCGACGGCACGGACGCAACGGAGCTGGGCTACCGGAAGCTGGTGGAGCCATGCCTCGCCACGTGCACACGACACCAGCGCACGGGTGCACTTCAGGTCGAGCCCCCCCAAAGCCTGGCGGACGACGGTGCCGCGGAGGGGTCCAGCATCGGCCGGTTCCTCGCCCATGCCGCCGGATCGGAGCCGACCGTGCTGCTCTCGGTCAGCCACGGGCTGGGCGTGCGCGAGGGTGGCTGGCTGTCGGCGGAAGACCAGCGCGCCTTGCAGGGAGCGCTCCTGCTGCCGGGCCATGAGCGGCTCACTGCGGCGGAGGTCGCGACGCGGCCCTTCCTGCCGGGAGGCCTGTGGTTCTGCTTCGCCTGCTTCAGCGGAGGCACGCCCGCGCGCAGTGCCTATGCGCCGTGGCTGCGAGACCTTGACCGGGACAGAGCCGGGCGCGTCACGCGCCTTCTGCCCCGGCCCGGAGAGCGCCCGTTCATCGCCGCCCTTCCCCAAGCCGCACTGGCCAATCCGGAGGGGCCCCTAGCGGTGGTGGGCCATGTGGACCTGGCGTGGACCGCGAGCTTCAACGACCAGGGGCGGAGCCGCCACGAGCGCTTCCTGGGCGTCATCAAGGCCCTGGCCAGCGGGAGGCGGGCCGGCACGGCGCTGTCGAGCCTGCTCCGATTCGCCAACGAGACGAGTGCCTCGCTGGCGTCGAGCTACCACCAGGAGCAGGTCGCGCTCACCGCCGGCCGGCAATACAGGGCATCCCCTTCTGAGAGGGCGCATCTGTGGATGCTGTACCACGACCTCGCCAGCCATGTGCTGCTGGGAGACCCGGCCGTCCGGCTCCCGCTGAAGCATGGTGGCAGGAGGTAACAAACTTCTCCGAGCGCGTCTGTCTTTCGCACCGGCCTCACGACATCGAAAATCACACATGCCCCCCAACCAAGCCCCCTTGGAAATCACGCTGGAGCTCCATGGAACGCAGTCGACGAAGACGCAGTATCCCTTTCCGTGGAAGAAGCAGCGTTATGTGGTGCGCTGCACCCACGGGAGGAGCGCTCCCGTGGAGCTTCGCTGGTCCACGCTCCGAGAGCAATTGGAGGCGCTGCTGCGGGCAACGCCAGGGTCAAGCAACCTCATGCGGCTGTCGGAACTCCTGCGAGACTTCATCCATCCGGCGGAATGGATTCGAGCGGAAGACAAGATTCGATACGCGCTCAGAATCGGGCAGCCGGTCCACATCACCGTCTGCTCCAACAACGCCGACGAGCTGTACTACCTGCCCTGGGAGTTGCTGCCCATGCATCTCAATGGGCCGCCCCTGGTGGGCGTGGAGAACTGCCTCCTCCGGTATGAGTGCGGGGACAGGCCGGTCCGGGAGCCGGTAGCCTCGGCCCAGGGGCGCATCCTCTTCGCGTGGTCGGGAGCCGGTGGCGGAGTGCCCATGGACGGCCACCTGGATGAGCTCCGCGCAGCTTGTGCCGCCGCTCAATTCCCTTTTATCGAAGAGGAGGACGTCCTCGAGCACGTGTCTCCGCGACGCCTCGCAGAGAAGCTGTCGGAGACAGCTCGTCCCGTGACGGCACTGCACCTGCTCTGTCATGGATCCACGGTCGACGATGGCGCCTATGGGCTCGTCTTCGACCCGTCCGAAAAGGGCGATGAGCCAGAACGCCTGGACCAGTGGCAGCTGGCCAACCTGCTCTTCTCATCCCGCCACGGCAGCCCCTTGCGGCTCGTCACCTTGTGCGCCTGCCAGGGAGGGGACTCCGGAATGCCCGCGCATCCGCTGGGAAGCATCGCCCGGATGTTCCATATCAAGGGAGTTCCGGCGGTCATCGCCTCACGGATGCCGCTGACCTGCGCGGGCTCCACCACGCTGACGCGGGCGCTCTACCAGAGCCTGCTCGTCCAACGGGAGGACTTGTGTACGGCCCTCTCGAGTGCGCGAAAGCAGCTGCAGCGGGAGCACTCCAGCTCAAGCGACTGGCTCTCCTTGCAGTTCTACGCACCCGCCGACAGCCCGGCCGCGCTCACGCCCTTCAGCGCCCCGCCCGCCCTTCCCACCGCCCCGGCGGCCCGAGGGGACCTGATCCTCATCTGTCACGAGTCGCTCAAGCAGACCCACGTGACGCCGACGGAAGCGGACGCACCGGAGCTCTTTGCCCATCGCCACGTCCGGCCGAAGCTCCTCATCGATCAGCACCAGGCAATCGGCGAGCGCCGATGGGAGAACCTGGAGATGGCGGTGGCTCGGCTCGCGGCAAGGGACGGGGTGCTTCGGACCGCCTTCGCCGAGCGCGACACCGAGATTCTCTACTACGGGTTTCCCTATGTCCCGCTGGCCATGCTCACGGGCTACCTCGCCGACGCGCGCCCGGTCCACGTGCTCGAGCACGACCGGACGCGGCAGCGCTTCACCTGGCAGACGGACGCGGTGGCCGCTCACCCGTCGCTGGAGGTGGTGGCACGGCATGGCGAGACAGGGGCCGCGGCCCGGGTGAGGGTGTCCATCTCCAACGAGGTCAGGCCCGAGGATTGCGCGCAGGTCCTCCCGGACTCTGACGTCCGGCTGGACCTGCACTTCCAGCTAAGCACACCCGAGCGCGGCATTGTGAGGAGGGAGGCGCAGTTGCTGGAGTACGCCCAGGCCATTCGCCAGGCCATCGACCGGAACATCGGTGGCAAGCCTGAGTTCACCAGCATTCATGTCTTCGCCGCCGTGCCCGTGAGCATCGCGTTCCACCTGGGTCGGGCCCTCGCCTACACCGGCCTGCCGGAGTGCTTTGCCTACAACTACAACGCCGACGACGTGCCCCGGTACAAGTGGCGCCTGAGCCTCAAGGCAGCAAAGGCAGCCGCCCCGGAGCAGCCGTCCATCACGATCTTCTCTTCACCTTCTCAAGAGGGCAATTCCAATCATGGCTGACATCCAGACATACATTGAGCAGTTCGACGACAATATCCGCCTCAAGCGTTTGAAGGAGAACAAGGAACTCATCGAGAAGCGCGACATCATCCTGAACAAGCTCCGTGAGCGCTTCGAACTGATGCGCGAGGGCGATGACGACGAAGAGAGCATGGACATCCCCTTCTTCGCGTTCATCAACCAAGGCAGCTACGAGATGGGCACGGGTATCCACCCGGCCGAGGGGCAGGACTACGACATCGATGTGGGGCTGACGTTCAACGCCGCCAAGGCGGACTACCCCAACCCCGTCACGCTCAAGGCCCTGGTGGCCGACGCCCTGAAGAACCACACGGACCTCGGCACCGAGGTCCGGCGCTCCTGTGTCACTATCAAATACAAGCGCGACGGCGAGCAGGCCTTCCACGTCGACCTCGCCGTCTACACCTACGACGACCCCAAGAGCGCCGCGAAGCGCCTCTACATCGCCAAGGGCAAGGTCGGCTCGGGCGAGAAGGAGCGGTACTGGGAGGAGTCGGACCCGGAGGGCCTCGCGCTCTGGGTGGAGCAACGCTTCAAGGACCGGGAGCAGGAGCAGTTCCTGCGGGTGATTCGTGCGCTGAAGCGGTGGAAGACGGAGAAGTTCAAGACGGATGGCCAGAACGCGCCATCGGGCATCGGGCTCACGGTGGCTGCGGGCCAGTGGTTCCAGCCAAACATCATCACCAGTGACGCTTTCGCCGCGAGGAAGAAGCCCGATGACCTGACGGCGATGCGGGGCTTCGTCGCAAAGCTGGTGAATGCATTCCATCACGTGGGGTCAAAGCCAGACGGGACGGCGATCTACCGGCTCGAGGTGAAGGTGCCCGTCGCGCCCTGGAAGGACATCTTCATGAAGATGACGGACGGGCAGATGACGACGTTCCGTGACCGGCTCATCCAACTCCGGGACCAGCTCGACAAGGTGATGCAGCAGCCGGACCCCGTCGATGCCTGTAAGCTGATGCGGGACCAGTTCGGCCCAGAGTTCCCCGTCCCCGACAAGTCGAGCACGGGAAAGAAGGCCTCGCCAGCCATCACCACCGCCGCCACCTCGGCCTGAACGCATGTCCGCCGCGCTCATCGCCCAGCAGGAAATGCACATCCGGGTGCTCCAGCAGTTTGCCCACAGCGGACTGCTGGAGGACTGCGGCCCCCCGATATGGCTCCCCGGAAAGCGGCCAGGCACCCGCGACGAGGCAACGTGCTCGGGGAGGATGACCGTGGAGGGGCAGACCTTCTTGCTCCGCGTCCGTCTGCCTTGGGAGTTTCCCCTGTGCCTTCCCATTGTCTCGGTGGAGGGCACGGAGTCAGAGGCCGTCCTGCCACACTTCACCAATGACAATGAGGTGTGCTTCGCTTCAGACGTAGGCTTGCTCGACAGGCGTCGGCCCGAGGCCATCCTGAATGAGTCGCTCGAGCGGGTCCGCACCCTCCTCCGCGACATGCTCCGGGGGGACCGTGGTGGGGAGTTCCTCCGGGAAATCCAGGCCTACTGGTTCGCCATCGCCATCTCCAAAGGACACTGCATCGACTCCACCGTCACCGCGAACAACTGCCCACGCATCATCTCGGCCCTGTATCGGGGAACAGGGTTGCAGGCGGTGGCGGATGACGCCAACGCCTATGCACACTCATTGTCAGACAGAAAGGCCGAAGGCCTGACCGCAAAGAAGGCCCTCTACCTGCCGCTGGCCCCAGGTAACGGCAACCCTTCCTTCATGCCGAAAGAGCTCACGACGCCCGAGGGCCTCCGCAAGTACGTACGACGAATGCCCGACGGAATCCAAAGTGCCCTGGCCAGGCTGCTCCATCACTTCGATGAGAGCGAGCACTTGGTGGTGCTGGGCCTGGAGAGGCCACAGGGAGAGCGAGCCGTGGTCGGCGTCTACCTCAAGCGGCTGGAGCACGGCCACCCCTTGCTGCAAGACCGTACCGGTGCGCAGGTCGAGCCTATCGCGCTGGTACGGAGGGACCCGGACTACCTGCTCCCCAGGGGCGGCGCGGAGCACGGGCTCCGGGAGCGCCGTGTGCTCATCGCGGGCTGTGGCTCCGTCGGGGGCTACATCGCACTCGCCCTCGCGCGAGCGGGTGTCGGGGGACTCACGCTCGTGGATCCAGACCGCTTCATGCCGGAGAACACCTTCCGGCACGTTTGTGGAATGCGCTGGCATCTCGAGCCCAAGGTGACCGGGCTCAAGAAGGAGATCGAGAGTCGCATCCCCTATGTCTCCGTGCAGCCGATGGACGGCCGGATCGAAAAGCTCCTCCAGGACGAGCCGGACACGGTCCGTGGCCACGACCTAGTGATTGCTGCGCTGGGCCAGCCCACCCTTGAGCTCCATCTGAACGAGTGGGCCTGGTCGAACGCCGAGCACCCACCCGCCCTTTTCACCTGGCTGGAGCCCTACGGGCTGGGCGGGCATGCCTTGCTGACCCACGTGCGAGGCGAGGACGCAACGAAACGAGGCTGTCTGGAGTGCCTATACGACTGCGACCAGGGAAACCGCGCGGCCTTCGCCGACCCCGGTGGCACGTACACACGGGACGAGCTCGGCTGTGGAAGCCGGTTCATGCCTTTCGCGGACCTCGACGCCCAGCGCACTGCCGAGTTGGCCACGCGGCTGGCGCTGAGAGCGCTCCGGCGTGAAGCCCACGAAGCGCCAATGCTGTCCTGGAAGGGAGATGCCCGTCAGTTCCAACAGCAAGAGTTCACTGTCACGCCGCGCTATGAGCAGGAGTCGGGCAAGCTGGAAGCCACTTGGCTCGACTACAGGCGCGACGACTGCCCCATTTGCGCGCTTGGCCCCACTCCATGAGTGGGCGCCTGTTCCGTCGCACGGGCGGTGCCGTGGTGAAGCTTGACGCGGCGGTGCTCTCGGACGTGCTGCGTTTCAGGCAGTCAGAGTTCCAGCGCGCGGAGGCCGGCGGGGTGCTGCTGGGCCGCCGCATCCTGGGCAGCGCGGACGTGGTCATCGACGAGGTGACCACACCCCTGGAGGGAGACCGCCGGACCCGCACCACCTTCCACCGAGCCCAGGCACGGCACCAGCAGGTCATCGACGCGAGATGGAGAGAGTCCGGAGGAACGTGTCAGTACCTCGGCGAATGGCACACGCACCCGGAGCCCCTTCCGGTTCCATCTCTCATTGATGTGCTGGACTGGTGCCGCCGCCTGGATGAGGACCGCTTCGACGGCGAGTCCCTCTTCTTCCTCATTGTCGGCATCGACGAGGTCCGCGCCTGGGAGGGTTTCCGCCAGCCGCGGCTCATCGTCCCGCTGGACCCGGTGCCTGAGGAGCCCCCTGGAGGCGTCACACCTGAATCTTGAGCACGTCCATCAGGCCGCTGGTGACCTTCTCTACAACGCGGCTGACTTAGCACTACTGCGTCAGGGACCCGAGGGGTGGACCGGGAGGCCGGGCGGGCGA
>JBKGHI010000254.1:4831-12223 GCA_046520405.1 Myxococcus sp. 1LA | reverse complement strand
CCAGCACCCACGCGCACGCCGCCAGCCTGGGCCGGGACGAGGCGAGCACCTACCGCGGCTCTGGTACGGGTGTTCCTCGCCCCGGGCCCGGAGCGGACGCCACGTCGTCCACCGTCAGCTCGCGGCGTGACGGCGGGGGCACCGTCTACACCGCCGTCGCGGGACGCCCCGAGGCGAGCACACCGTACCGCCGGGACGCGCGCGCGGAGGACCGTGCCCGCCGTGGACGCTGGCAGCACGAACCGCTCACCGCCCGCGAGGTGATGACGCGCAACGTGCGCACGGCCCGTCCGGAGAGCCCCCTGCGGGAGGTGGCGCAAATCATGAAGGACGAGTCCTGCGGCGCCGTCCCCATCGTCGACGAGCGGGGGCGGTTGGTGGGCATCGTCACCGACCGCGACCTGGTGGTCCGCGCCTTCACCGGAGGCCGCACACCGGACCAGCTCCGCGTGTCCGACGTGATGACGGATGACGTGGAGGCCGTCACGCAGGACGACACGCTCCATGACGTCATCGGGTTGATGGGGCGCCGCCAGCTCCGCCGCATCCCCGTGGTGGAGCGCGACGACTGCATCGTCGGCATCATCTCGCTGGGCGATATCGCCCTGCGCGCGGACCATGACGAGGCGCTGCAACAGGCCCTGGAGCGCATCTCCGCCAAGCGCTCCTTCTGGAGCCGGCTCGGCTGAGAAAGGCCGCGCTGCCTTCCGGCGCGGGCGGGCCCTGTGTCTGGCCCACCCGCGCCTGGGGGTACCGCTCACGCCACGCCGGTGAGCACCACGGAGTCGCCCGTCTCGGACACCGTGAACTTCTTGAGGGGGATGGTGGCCGGGCCCTGCGTCACCGCGCCCTCGCGCGTGAAGATGGACGCGTGGCAGGCGCAGAACAGGTCCGACTCCTGCTCCCGGTAGTTCACCTCGCAGAAGGCGTGGGTGCACACCGAGTCCACCGCCGACAGCGAGCCGTCCTGCAACCGGAACACGAAGATGCGCTTGCCATACCCGGAGGGCACGCCCGTCACCGAGCCGCCCACGTCGCGCAACTGAGGGAACTGGCTGAGCGGCAGCACCACCTCGCCGTTCACCGCGGACGGGAAGTCGCTCTGGCCCGCGCGCAGGTTGATGCGCAGCACGCCGGTGTTCGGGTTGTACTCCGCCGCGAACGTCTGCAGCGGCACGGTGGCCGGCCGCTGGAGCACCGCGCCGTCCGTGGCGCTGAAGCGCGACAGGTGGCAGGGGCAGATGACGTCCTTGCCGTCGAAGCCCAGCGGGCAGCCGACGTGCGTGCAGAGGGAGGACAGCACGGAGAAGTCGTTGGGGGCGCCGTCGTTCTTGGAGTGCACCACCAGCAGCGGCACCTGCTCACCCGGGACGCGCACCGTCAGCGCGCCGCCCACGGGCTCCAAATCCGGATAGCGCGACACCAGGATGTCCACCGTTCCCAGCTCGCTGGCCGTGACGTCCGTCACCGGAGCGGGGTTGATGTCCGGCGCGCAGCCCGGCAGCGTGGACGCCGCCGCGCTCGCCGCGCCGGTTCCCAGAATGCCCTTGAGGAATCCTCGTCGCGTCGAACTCACGTACCCTCCACCTCGAACACCAGCTTGGGCTCCAGCACCAGGACGTCATCCACCTTCACCATCATCAGCGAGGGGCGGTCGACGTTGTAGGCATCCAGGCTGATGTCGAAGGTGCCCTCGGCCACCGCCTCCTTCTCCGACTTGAACTCCACCGTCATCGGAATCTCCACGGTCTTCTTCACGCCGTGGAAGGTGAGCTGGCCCTTCACCTTCACCGGCACCTTCGCCGGGAAGCGGGTGGGCGGCTTCACGCCGGTGGCCACGCCCTTGAAGTCGATGATGGGGAACTTCGCCGCGTCCGTGGTCTCCATCATGTGCGCGTCGCGGTTGGCGTTGCCGGAGTCGAAGTCCTTCACGTTGGCGCGCACCGCCACCTGGAGGGTGCCATCCGGCAGCAGGCGGGCCTTGCCGTCGCTGGGCGGCGCCTTGCCCACCACCTCGTGCAGCTTGTGCTTCAGCTTGTACGTGAGGGAGCTGGCGTCCTTCTTGACGTTATACGTGCGGGCCTGCGACTGCGCGACTGCGGGCAGCGCGAGCACCAGGGTGGCGATCAGGGCGATTCGTCGAGCAATCACGTCAACCTCCAGGGAAACCACTACGAAAGGCGTTGCGCTTCAGAAGAACAGCGTGAACACGCCGGCCGACACGGCGCCCAGCGTCACGTAACCGGAGATCTGGTGCGCGGTGGCCATGTCCGTTTCAGACAGGCGGCCGAAGCGGTCCGTGGCCATGATGCCCAGGACGATTTGCGCCACCATGCCGACGGTGGCGAGCGCCATGAAGATTTTGTGGACGGTGATGGTGTCCCACTGAAAGTCCTTCTCGAAGGGCTCCGGCGCCAGCACGCCCAGGAGGCCGACGGTGGCGAACAGCGCCGACGTCCCGATGGCGAGCCCCCGGTGGAGGCCCAGCAGGTTGCGGTCATCGCCGCCGCCGCGGAACGAGTCGTTGAACTGGAGCTGGCCCACCACCGTGGTGCCCACCAGGCCGGCGGCCATGGCGAAGCCCAGGCCCTGGTGCAGCTTGAGCATGGTGCGGCGCCGGCCAATGCGCTTCTCCAGGTCCGGGTCCACCTGCGCCGCGGTCGCGGCCTCGGCCGGCTCCAGCAGGTCGAAGTCCATCGAGTCGTCCCCTTCCCCAGGCGCGGCGCCGGGCTTCTGGACCGTGGGCGCGTCGTCCGAGGGTGACAGGGGCCTGGCGGGCTCCACCTGCATCATGGGCTGGGCGGGCTGGACCGCCGGGGCATCCACCTGCTTCGAATCCACGGCGGGCTCGGCCTTCTTCCGGGTGGTGGCCTTCTTCCCGGCCTTGGCCTTCGACGCGGCCTTGGTCGTCTTGCCCTTGGTGGCCTTCGTGGCTTTCGTCTTCGTGGCTTTCGTCTTCGTGGCCTTGGAGGAGGACTTCACCGCCCGGGTCTTCTTCGCGGACTCAGTCTGACTCCGCTGGGCCCAGGCAGTGTGTGGTGCGGCAATCAACGACAGGACGACGAAGAAAGCAGCAAAGCGGGTCATCAGGCTTTTCCGTGTAGACGCAAAGCAAACTGCCAGGTCGGGGCCGGTCATCCGAGCTCGTGTCCTCCGCCACACCATCACCAACCCACCTTCCCCGAGGACGACACGAACGCTATCGCGTCCCGGGCTTTCCGGGAAACGCACCGCGTCGAACGGTACCGCCTGAATCACTGCGGGCCCGGCATAATTTTTTCCGCGAACCCGTACCCGGACAGCGGGCGCTCACCGGGGGCGCGGCGGCTGACGGTAGCGTCCGCGCCGTGGAAGCGGGAGGTGCCTGAAGGTCACGGCTCTCTGTCGGGCAACGGCCAGGGATGGGGAGCGCGTCCGGGCAGGGCAGCCCGGCGGCTCACGCCCAAGGGGAAGACATGACGCCCCGAGGCGGGGCGGCCTCACGCCTCACGCGGGGGTGGTGGCGGGGACTTCGGTGCGCGGCGCGCTGCCCTGGGTCAGCTCCAGGCCGAGCGCGTGTGGATCAAAGTACGCGTAGAACCGGCGGATGTGGTCGCCGTCCCACTCGATGATGGACACGCCCTCGTAGGCCACCGCCGCGCCGTTGTGGGCGGTGCCCTGCGTCTCCCATTCGAGCGCGACGCGGGAGCCGGCCTCAATCATGTTCCGGAAGGTGGACTCCACGCGCTGGAGGGTGCCCTTGTACTCACGCCAGAACCGCCGGGCGCCCTCCTGGCCGGAGAAGACCTGCGGCGAGGCCACGTTGCTCACCTGGGCGTCGTCGCTGAAGAGGGAGACGATGGCTTCCAGGTCCCCTTCCTTCTCCAGCTTCGCCAGTGCATCCACGAACCGCTGCGCTCGCTCCATCGCCATGCGCTGCCTCGCTCCTCGTGAAAGAGTCACTCAGGGGAAGGGTGCGCACGCTCCGGGGGCCCGGCCCTCTGGACGGCCCGGCCCCTTGCCCTGCGGACAGTCCTGCGGGGGACTCGCCGCAGGGCCCGGTGGTAGCGTCACGGCTTCGCGGCCATGACCTCCACGCATACCCGTCCCAACCCGCTCGTGCGTGATTCCTCCGTGGAATCCCTGGCGCCCCTGCCGGCTCCCGCTCCGCTGACGGCGCTGCGGGACGCCTTGGGCTCGCCCGGCGTCATCCCCTCGGAGGTGGACGCGCTCATCGCGGCGGTGGCCCAGCGCCCCGAAGGCGAAGAAGCGCTGCGCGAGCGGACGGACTTCCTGCTGTCCCTGATGACGCTGCCGGGAGACGCCAGCCTCCAGACGGGCAGCGCCGGCATCACGGTGCGCACCGCGGCGGTGGAGGCCCTGCTGGAGCTGGGCTACCCGTACGCGCTGGAAGTCCCCCCGGACGCGCTGGAGCGGGCCCGGCGGGAGCGGGGACGCCCGACTGACGTGGACCGCCCGCGGCGCGCCCCCTCGCCCACGGTGGCGAGCTCCGTCGCGCTCCTCAACGTGCTGGCGCAGCTCTTCATGGTGAGCTTTGTCCGGGCCAGGACGTTGGACGACATGACCACGGAGGTGCTGCCGTACCTGCTTGTCGTCGGCACTCCAGCGCTGCTGGGCATCCTTGGAATCGGCCTGAAGGCCGCCCGCTCCAGTACCTGGGGAGCCTGGGCCTGGGGCTTCAGGGTCTGTTCTGGTTCACGGCCGTCTTCCTGATGACGCACCTGGGAACGCGGATACCTCTGCTGTGGCTGGCGCCCTGGTACCTGCCCCTGATTACCGCCTACCTCATGTGGCCCCGGCGGCAGTCCCATGAACCCGACGCCTCCCTGCCGGAGCCCAAAGCACCCGGAGCGGCTTCCTGAGCGTGGGGCCGTGGCCCGAGCGCTCATCGCGGCAGGGCGCGGGTCCACGCCTCCCGGTTCCACCCTTCCTTCGCGTAGGCGGCTCGCGTGGCCTCAGGCAGTGCGTCCCATGCGGTGCGGGATGCCAGTTCGGCCGGCGGCTGGAAGACGCCCCGGTGCTCGCGGTCCACGGCCTGCCCTGCCCGCTCCACCGTCAGGCCCTTCATGGAGAAGCCCGCCTCGACACTGGCCTGGCTCCCCTCCGCCTTGAACTTCGCGGACACGCCGCCCCCGACTTCGGCCTTCTTCGGGTTGAGGGCCGCGTGCACCTGGAACAGCGTGCCGACGCCCACCGCGACGCGCTGCTCGCCGTCCGAGCCCAGGGTGAGCTCCGCGAGGCCCAGGTTCACCTTGAGCTTCACCTCCGTGTCGCCCGCGCTGTCGTGTGACACCTCGACGCCCAGGGGGCCCGCGCGCGCGGCGACGCCCACGTCGCCCTTCAGCTCTCCGTGCCCCCGGGTGTCCAGCGCCGCCTTCGCGCTCCACTGGGCGCGCTCACTGCTGACGCCCACCTTGCCGTGAAGCTGCATTGAGCCCGCGGCGCGCTCCCCGGAGAGTTCCCGCTGCCGGGCGCTGACGTGTTGCAGTGTCAGGTTGAGCGTCTTCGGCTGGCCGATGCCCGCCTTCCACGCGGCCTCGTAGTCCCGCCGGGCCGGGTCCTTCCATTCGAGGCCCAGGAGGGACTCCGGCAGGTGCGCGGCGCGCGGCGGACCGAGCGCCCCGAGTTCCTGGAGGCTCTGGGCCCCGTCCACCGCGCGGGCATAGCGACCGAGGTACTCCGCGTGCGCCCGGTAGAAGTCCGCGCCCACGTCGATGGCGTGCGCGTTCACCGCGTCTCGCATCGCCTCCGGCAGGCGCCGGTCATTGCCGAAGACGTCCGGCACCGCGGGGTAGCCCAGGGACTCCACCGGACCCGCCTCTCCGTTGCGCCGCTGGAGGACGCCCTTTGACTCCGCCTGCGCCAGGAACGCGAGCCGCGCGCCCGCGTCCTGGGCCTTCACGTATGCGCCCAGCAGGCCGTCGTGCTGCATGCGTTCCAACGTGGCCCGGTAGGTGGCCGCCGGGAGGCTGCCCAACGCGGTGTGCACCGCCCGCACGTCATCGGCGCCGACGGTCCAGTTCTCCAGGCTCCGCGTCAGCCGCGCTCGGATGTCCTCGAGGACGTCCGTGGACGGCTCCTTCGCGTTCGAGGCGCCCGGGCGCGACCAGCCCCCCAGCACCGCGAGTTCCCCCGCGGACCGAGCGGGGCCCGCGCTGGCGGGCGTGGATCCACGGGGCGCGGGCTCCGACGTCTTCGCGGAGGAGCCATCGAAGGCGCGCACCTCGTTGTGGCGGGCGGGCACCTGAGCGCGGGGCTCCGTGGCACGCGGATGGGACGGGGCGCCCGTTTCTGGGGGGGGGTCGATGGTGGGAAGCGAGGAACTGCCGGACGGATCAATACGAGGCATGGGACGCGCTCCGGAAGGGAACGGCCTGCCCGATGCAGCCGGCACACCATCGCGTCTCCCCAGGGCCCGGACGTCCGGTGGTCGCCCCGGGTGGACGCGGCATCTCCCCGGCGGGATGGGGCCCGCTTGGACGGCGGCGGAGGGCGGCGCCTCGTCAGCCCCCGCATCGCGTCGCCGCTCCGCGCACCGGAAGCTCCCTTGAGACGCATTGCCAACCGGGAGTTCGCTGGCCCATGTGCCCCGCACCACCGCGCCGGGCGCGTGGGAAGCTCGCATTCCGAAACGCGACGGGGGCCGGAGCCTTGCTGGCCCACGGCCCCCGCTTCACCGCACCGCCCGTTGGGCGCGCGGGCTCAGAAGACGTTCAGCGCGCGGCGGTAGTACATCTCGCGGTCCGCCATGCCGTTGTAGCCACCGTTGATGCGGCGGGTGACCTCGCGGAAGTTGCCCGCGTCGGCGTAGGTGTTGAGGTTGCGCGAGGACCAGTACCAACCGGCGATGCGGAACGCGACGTCCGGGTCCTTGGCGCGCTGGGGGTTGCCCTCCAGGTCGATGCCCAGCGCCCGGCCCGCGGCGCGGTAGTTGGCGCGGCCCGTGAGCTGGATGGGGCCCCGGCCCTTGTACCGGACGCCGTCGCCCGGCTGCGTGTTGCCCAGGTCCTGGCGGCCCTCGTAGGCGGCGCCGGAGGCAATCTCCTCCATGTAGCGGAGCTGGCCACTCTCGTGGGCGAGCTGCGCCAGGAAGGCCGCCTTGCGCATCGGCGTGGTGATGTTCGCCTCCGCCATGGCCTGGTTCAGGTAGGGCAGGTACTGCTCCGCCTTCGCCTGCGACAGGTTGGGCATCACCGCCCGGAGCTGCTGCACCGACACGCCGGCGGAGCCACCGGTGGGCGGCTTCGGCCCGCCCACGCCGCCCACGGGCGGCTGGTTCGGCGTCGGCCGGGTGGGCGCCGCACCGCCCCCGCCCGGAATCGTGAGCCGCTGGCCCACGTAGATGAGGTTCGGGTTGGAGATGTTGTTGGCCTTGGCCAGCGCGCTCACCGA
>JBKGHI010000254.1:0-4731 GCA_046520405.1 Myxococcus sp. 1LA | reverse complement strand
CGTGCCGTACCGGCCCGCGATGCCGCTGAGCGTGTCACCCGACTTCACCGTGTAGCTGGACGCCGCGCGCCCACCGCCAGAAGCCCGAGGCGCGTCGAAGCCGTCCGGGATGCGGAGCTTCTGACCCGCGTAGATGAGGTTCGGGTTGGAGATGCCGTTGCTCTTCGCCAGAGACGACACGGAGGTGTTGAAGCGCTGGGCCAACGCGCTGAGGGTGTCGCCACGTCGAACGGAGTAGGTCGTCACGGGGGGAAGACTCCTGAAAACAGAGAGGAGGCGTACCCACATTTTCGTAACGACTGAGAGGATGTTTCCCCGTAAGAGCTGTTATTTATGCATAAACTTATTTGAAATCACTGAAATCACTGAATTGTGACATGGAGATGGGTCATTACAGACTCGGGACATCATCCCTCGAGCAGCCAGGATGTCGCACCCCCGTGGACGTGCTTGTGTGACTCCGGGGGTTCCGTTACCTCCGGGGCCATGTCCGCTGACTCCGTCCTTCCGGCCCCTCGGGCCCGTCTCACGCAGCGCCCGGGCTTCTGGGCAGGTATCGCCGTGGTCGCGCTTGGCGTCACCGCGACGACGGGAGCCATGCTGATCCGCGGCCAGGGCCGTGCCCGGAATGGCCCGCTGCCCCAGTTGGGCGCGCTGCCGGACTTCCACTTCACGCGGCATGACGGGCAGCCCTTCGGGAGCGCGCAGCTCCGGGGCAAGCCCTTCGTGGCCAACTTCATCTTCACGCGCTGCCCCACCATCTGCCCGGAGTTCACCCGGAAGATGGTGGGCGTGCAGAAGGCCACGGCGTCCTTCGGCGCCGGGCTCCAGTTGGTGTCGTTCTCCGTGGATCCGAAGTACGACACCCCGGAGCGGCTCGCCGAGTATGGCGAGCGCCACGGCGCGGACTTCTCCCGCTGGAGCTTCCTCACCGGGGACTACGAGCAGCTCAAGGAGACCATCGTCCAGGGCTTCAAGGTCAGCATGGGCCGTGAGCCCGGCGCGCCCGAGGATGATCTGCTCTCCATCTTCCACGGAACGCACTTCGTGCTCGTGGACGACGCCGGACAGATTCGCGGCTACTACGACAGCGCGGACAGCGACTCCACCGAGCGCCTCATCCAGGACACCCGGCGCCTGGCCCAGACGGGGCACTGAGCCTCGCTGTCTGTCGGAGCCGCCTCGGTGGGGCGGCTCAACGCGTAGCCCGCAAAGCCGAAGGGCCGGCCCCGCGGTTTCGCGGGGGACCGGCCCTCAGGCTCGCAACCAGGTCGCGCCCGTGGGGGCGCGGCGCATCACTCCACGAAGCGGGCGTGGTTCTGCGCGATGATGTTCTGGAAGTTCTGCAGACCCAGCGGGTTCTCCGCGAAGGCGCCGACCTTGTCCGCCGCGCCCTTGACCGTCTGCGCGATGTTGGTGATGTCCTGCACCTTGGGGGCGATCTTGGACAGGAAGCCCAGGCTGCCCAGCGTGCCCTCACCCAGGAAGGACGAGGCGCCCTGCTTCACCAGGTTCTCCGCCGTGGGGCCCAGGAACTTGCCGACCAGGGGCAGCTTGCCGACCTTCTCACCGACGAACTTGGCGATGGGGTCCACCAGCGAGCTCAGCGGCTTCTGGAGGAACTCCATGGCCTTGCCGCCGATGTTCGCGATGCCACCGGCGATCTTGCTCACCGTGCTGGCAACCTTGCTGATGACGTTCGTAACGGACTTGAGAGCGCCCATGATCGTACCCCTTGGATTCTAGATGCCTGGTAGGCGGAGATTTGTGCCGGAAGGAAAACTCGAGAGGATTCTCGGGGGGTGTGGGGAATTGTTTCCTCCCAGCATTTCGGTCGGATTTTCTTTTCCGACGTCCCCCCTCGAGCCCTGGGATTACGGCCGGTTACCGCCGCTGCCGCCCTTCTTGAGCTGATCCATCAGCTCCTGGCGGGCGGCAGGATCTTGCGGACCGGTGGGGGTGGCGCCGCCCACGGGCGGCGCGGTGAGGGACGGCTTGCCGACGGTGGAGGCCTTGTCCTGGGTGAACTTGGAGGCCTCGAAGTCCGGGGGTGAGCCGGGCAGTTCGCCCTTCATGCCCTTGATGAGGATGTTGGCGGCCTCTTCGCTGGAGAGGGGGTTGAAGCCGTTGCGGCGCAGCTCCTCGTCGGAGATGACGGCGACCTCGGCCTCCTTGTCCTTGTCCTGGGCGTACTTGAGGACCAGCTCCACGTAGTCCTCGAGCTTCATGCTCACGGCCTCGGCGATCTTCTTCGTCTCCGGGTCCTTGAGCAGCTCCGCGCGAACGACCTCGATGGGCCGCTTCAGGCCGCGCTTCGGCTTTCCAGCGTTGTCCTGGGACATGTCTTGCTCCGAGAAGAAAATGGGACAGTGCGTAGAACTCTAGCCCAGTTTCCCCACTTCACACATTCCCGCCCACCCTGAAATGGCCGGGGCCCAGGTGCGGGAGAGGGAGGAGGACGGCTTCACGCCCGTGTGCTCGTGACTACCTTTGGCGGCAGCGAAGAACAGTCCAGAGAGACGAGGCGCGCCATGGCGATTTCCAAGCGGGGGCTGGTGGACAGGGTGAAGGAGGTGGCCGTCCAGGCCGGCACGCGCGGCGCGCGGGTCCTCCTGGGCACGGCGGTGGTGACAGCCCGGGGGGTGGCCGACCTCCAGGCGAAGATTCGCGGTACGCCGGTGCGCAGCCGCGCGAAGTCGGCGGCCACCGAGGCGCGGCGAACGACCACCAAGGCGGCCCGGGGTGTCATCGAGAGCGGCAAGCCCGCGAAGGCCCCTGCGCGGCGCAAGTCACCGGCCAGCAAGGTGGCCTCGGCGGCCGGCGAGAAGCGGCAGGTGGGGCGCAAGGCCGTGCCTGGACAGGCCGCCGCCGCCAAGCGCGGCACCGCGAAGCAGGCGCGCCCCGTCAAGGCGAAGCGCGGACAGAAGCACCGCCACTGAGGCGCTGCTTCGCCTCACGCGAAGGCGCAGGCCCGCGTCGACGCGAGGACGCGGGGCTGGCCCCGTGCGCCCTCGCCCGGCGCTACTTCAGCGTGCGGCGTTCCGTGACACGGCCTTCGCGCGTGAAGCGCCGCCGCTCGCCGTCTTCGACTTCTGCCGGGGGCGCGATGCGCGTCACCGTGCCCGGAAGCCGCGCGATGGCCGCCTGGCGAGCCGCCTCCTCGGCGGCCCTCGCCGCGGCGGCCTTCTGCGCGAGCTGCTCGGCCTGCTTGGCCCAGCGGTGCTTCAACAGCTCCCGCAGCCCGTCCTTCTGGAGGTCCACCTGCGCCTGATGCAGGCGGTAGTGCAGGTCCTCGCGCAGCGTGCCCCGCGCCAGCGCCGCGTCGGCGGAGCCGGAGACGCCCAACACCAGCTTGGGCCGCTCTTCCTGCGTCTGCAGGCACCGCAGCAGGGCGAACTGCGCGTCCCGCCCCAGCTTCGCCACATCCGCGATGAACACCACGCCGTTGGGCTGCCGGAGCGCCTGCGGCAACTCCGCCACCTGCCGCACCTCCACCAACTCCACGTCGAAGTTGCGCGCGGCTTCCTGCGCCCAGCAGCGCCGCTCCTCCTCCGTGCCCCCGTGCAGGAGCAGCGAGGAACGGTTACAGACGAGCTCCACTTCACGATAACCCTTCGGTGTCACCGGCGGCCCCCCTGCGTCTGGAAATGCGTGATTTCTAGATTCTAATGCAGACGTGCCCTGCCGGGCACGTCGGAGCCGCTGCCACCTGATAATCCTTTCATGTGATGACAGGTATCCCTGTCACTGAAACATCCGGATTACGCGGAGGGCACCACCATGACGGGCCGGCGGCAGCGGGCCACCAGCTCGTGGGCCACCTCTCCTTCCAGCGCGTCCCGCAGCCGCGAGGGCTCCAGGGACGTCCCCACGCACACCAGGTCCACCCCTTCGCGCTCCGTGGCCTGGCAGATGGCCAGCGTCACATCCTCACCGGTGACGCCCTCCACGCTCCAGCGCACCGTCTGCGCGCTCTCATCGCGCGGCACCAGCTCCCACAGCCGCTGGAGCACCCTGTCCCTGTCCCTCGCGGGCTCGGGCAGCACACCGTAGTGGTCGATGAAGCCGCGGTCCTCCAGCTTGCGGCGGTGGACGTGCAGCAGGTGCACCCGGCCGCCGGGCCCCACCAACGTGCGCGCCTGGGAGATGGCCTTCGTGCTGGCCTCGGAGAAGTCCACGGGCACCAGGACGCTGCGCGGCGGACGGTCCGCGCGCCGGCCCTGCACCATGGGCGGCACGCACACCACGGACTGCGCCGCGTGCCGCAGCACCCCCGCGGACACCGAGCCGTGCCACAGCCGCTTCACCCCGCTGCGCTGGTGCGTGCCCACCACCATCAGGTCCACGCCGCGCGTGTGCGCCACGTGCATCAGGTGGTCCGCCGGACGGCCGAAGCCGGGCTCCAGCACCACCTCCACGCCGCCCTCGCCCAGCAGCTCGCCCACCTGTTCGCGCACCTCGCGTTGCAGCACGCGCTCCACAATGGGGTCCAACGCCTCCATGCCCTGGAGCCCCGCCTCCAGCAGCTCCACGTGCACGGGGCTGTGGATGCCCAGCCGCTCCCGCTCATCCATGGGCGAGCACACGTAGGTGGCCAGCACGTCACACGGCCCCACCCGGCGCAGCTCGCGCAGGAAGGCCACCGCGGCGCCCGTGGTGGACGAGCCAGGGTCCACGCCCACCAGCACCAGCAGCCGCCGGCGCCCCCGGCCCAGTCCGTCAGCGCGGTGT
>JBKGHI010000253.1:0-12360 GCA_046520405.1 Myxococcus sp. 1LA | reverse complement strand
TGCGCCAGCTTCGCGACGCTGGCCTGCGCAAGCTGCGCCGGCTGCTGGAGGCCTCGGCGCCGTGCCCGTAATCGTCGCGGCCAAGGCCGGCACCTGCACGGCCGAAGGGTGCGGCGGGCGCATCCACAAGGGGGAGCTGTGCTGGTTTGAGACGGCGACCGGCACGAGGCACCTGGAGCAGGCCTGCCGCTACGCGCCGGCCGGTGCCCGACCGAACCGCCGCGCTGGCCCATGTGCTCTCTGTGGCCGCCACGTGCCCCCAGGGCAGGGGAACCTCACGGTGAAGGAGGTCCGTCGCCGCAAGACGTACACCGTGGCCTGCGCACCCTCCTGCACCAAATGACAAGTATCTGCGGGGGGCGAGCTTGACCCCATTGCCCCACCGAGATTCCCAGTGCTACGCCTTTCGTCTCACCGGGGGTTCTCATGGTTCGCCAGCTTGCCGCTGCCTCTGCTCTGTTGCTCCTCGCTGCCTGCGATCCAGGCGAGCGGGAGACCGGGAACATCGTGCGCAATGGCGGGATGGACGAGGTCGGCGCTGAGGGTGCTCAATCTGGGGCGCGCGGTAACGCCCAGACTGCTGCGGCTCCCATCGACGTCGTAATCGAAAACACCGGCTCGGAGCCGCGGTTAGCGCGGGTGAACGTGTCGGTGCTCGGCCCTTGGACCGGCAATAACAGCGTCACTAGGGTGATGGAGTCCTGGGAGAAGGTCGTCACAATCGACCCGCACGCAACGCTGAGCTTCCCGGCGGTCGTCAACGGTGCGAGAGGGGCGAGAATCGTGACCAATGCGCAGGTCCTGCGTGAGGCTGGGGGGCTCATCGATTCAGGTCATGGCTACGACTTCGCGCCGTTCACATCCGGCACGAAGTGCGTTGCAACTGTCTCTGATGCTGCGGCGCCCAATGGTGCCCGGATGCGCTGCACTGGCGCGGAGTGACTACGTCGCACGGAAGGATATTCCGTTCAGGCTTACCCATACCGGAGAGCCTGACGCGACAACGACGACCCCGTCTGGCGAAACCGTCACGCGCCCATAACCAGTCGATGTGGCGACCGCGAAATCGCGCGTGTAGGGCGGGCGGCAGGTAACTGGGAGTGTGAAGGCATTGCTCCCGATGGGCCCTCCAGTGATGGTGCCTTCAAGGTGCACGCGTCCTGTGCTGTCCTTGTAGTAGGTCGCGCGCCCGCGCCCATTGAGGGTGTAAGGCTCCCAGATTCCGTGAAACACGGGCGGCGGGAGCGCTGGCTCCTGCACGATGTCAGCAAGGTCCACCTGTACAGAGTCGACCTGTATCGAGCCCCCCAACGTACCGATGGTGGACGTCAGCCTCGCCCGGACGAAGCGCGCGGCGGCTGGCGCCGGTGCTGCGTTCACGTATCGGGTCCACGGCTCTCCGGCCATGAACATCTTGTGAAAGTTCTCTGTGGAGATTGGCGCCCCGGCCGCATTGAGCCATTCAAGCGCCATCGTCAGGACCGCGCCCTCAGTCCCCTTCGCGAACGCGTCGATGGAGTATCGAACTCCAGGGCGCACCGAGATTGCTTGCGAGACGACTACGGCGTCAGTGGCCTGAAGCTGGAGTGCCTTGCTGCCGCTCAGGGCGTCTGACGTCATCGCCACATGAACCCCCCACTGGCCCGATTCGACTCGCCAGTTGTCGGGAGGATCAGAGGGGGACGCCTGGGATTCAAAGTCGTAATTCAGAGGCGCTGTGCCCCACGTGACCATGGGGGCTGTAAATCGCGGTTCCACGTACCGGGGCGACAGCGCCACCTCGCTGGACGCGGGCCCGACGTTCCCGTGCGCATCG
Source organism: Myxococcus sp. 1LA (assembly GCA_046520405.1). Taxonomy (GTDB): domain Bacteria; phylum Myxococcota; class Myxococcia; order Myxococcales; family Myxococcaceae; genus Myxococcus. The sequence continues at coordinate 10,544 of JBKGHI010000253.1, read as the reverse complement.
CGTCCGCGCACCACCGCGTAGTGCGTCGTGCCTGGCGGGAGGTCGGCCACCTCGAAGCGGGTAGCGCTCGCTGCGGCCTTGAGCGTCGCCGACCCCGGAGTGAATCCGGGCGCGGTGCTGACGTGCAACTCGTATGAGTCCCACGGGGGGCCCGAGGGCGCGGGCTTGAAGGCCAGAGCGAACCCATTCACGGTGGCCGTGGGCGCGAGGTCGGTGGGCGCGTCGGGGCCCATCATCGAGGCTTGGGGCTGGATGCTGCGCAGGGCAGCGGACGCCGCGGTGGAGGGGACTGCCTCCCGGGCCATCCATTCGACACGGGAGGTGGCTGGGCGGCCGCACAGCTTCACCTTCGTCCTCGCGACGCCCTCCGCGAAGGAGTCGTCGAGCGCGACGATGGCCAACTCCTGCACCTGGCTCAGCGCGACGCCGTCCGGCAGGACGCGCAGGACGTCGTGGATTTCGAGGGGCCAGCAGTACGGCACGTCGATTTCCAGCTCCAGCGCCGAGTCCGAGAGGTCGGCAATCGCCACGTCCGCCAGGCGCTGCGCCTCCACCTCGGTGTTGATGTTGCTCGCGCTCGCCTCCGCCACCTGCATGAAGCGACGCCCGTAGGTGGCGATGCTCGTGGCGTTGGTGCTCGTCACCGTCTTGCGCTTTGGCATGCCGGTGGCGTCGAGGTCGTTGCGGTCCCAGTACACCACCTCCACCGCGTTGCGGATGTGCTCCAGTGTCCGCCTCACCTGGCCGAGCTCGCCGTACTCGTCCGGGCCGACGGTCCACACGGGCCCCGCGCCGAGGCGCTCCGGGCTGTGGAGGTAGAGGTACCAGCCGTGCCCCTCGCGCCACCTGAGCCGCACCTCCCAGCCCAACTGCGCGGCCAGGGCGTTCAGCGCCTCGTGCACCGACTGCCGCTGCTGCTTGAACTTGCCGAGCTGCCACATGGGGTCCACGGGGCAGTAGAAGCCAGGGCCGAATCCGTTGGGGACGTTGTCGCTGATGATTTGCGACATGACGTCCTGCACGGCCACGCCCACGGTGGCGTCGCCGTAGTTTCGCTCAACCTCAATGAAGCTGTCCTGGAACGCGCTCGACAGGTCGCGCCCGCTGAAGGTGAGCTCCTCGGCGGCGGCGTCCACCTCGTCAATGCGGCCAATGAACACCTCGCGCCAGGCGTCCGGCGTGGGCGCCGTGCCCGGCGTGCACTGCACGTCGATTCGGAAGATGCGCCCCTCCTGGAGGAGCGGCTCCAGCAGGCCCGTCGGGCCGCGGTTCGCGAGGCTGGTGTCCACGAGCGGCGAGAGAGAGACGTCTCCGCCCGGCCCGTTGCGCCGGACGGAGACAGTGGCCTGCGCGACGGGAGTGTCCACGCTCTGGCTGACGGTGGCCCCCATCATCCAGTCGGCGCCCAGGAAGCTTGCGAGGTCCACGGTGCTCGCGTCCGTCCGGTGCACGCGGACGCGCAGGTGGGTGCCGTAGTTCCCCGCGAGGAGGGTGGCGCGCTCTTGCTGCGATAGCTCTCTCAAGGTGACTCCATCAGGGAGTAGGTGAAGTCCTCGCCGCTGACGCGCTCGGAGCCCTGCCACCACTCCAGGGCCTCTCCGCTGCCCGCGTCGCCCAGCACGAGGCTGGGGTGGTGCAGGCCCGTCCCGGTGGCCCGGTGGCGTGGCAATGGCCCAAAAGGGGCGCCAGCATCGCGCCAGGGGGCCAGCCACGCGTCCGGAGCGAGGTAGGGCAGCGCCACCAAATCACTCACCAGCAATGCGCTGTTGCTGAGGTCGACGGGGCCTCCGGCCACGCTGGGCACGTGGCGCACGGTGAGGGAGCCGTTTTCGTCCACCGCAGCGAGCCCCACGGTGCCGGGCAGCGCGAATGGGGCGCCTCGCGCGTACCAGGGCGCCACCCACGAGTCGGGCGCTGTGTAGGGCAACACCACCAGGTCATCCACCAGAAGCGGGACGTTGTTGGGGTTGCCGCCGCCGACCCCCGAGGGGCACAGCAGGGTGACGGCACCGGCCGGCAGCTGCGTGTAGTTGCCGGTGGAGGAGTACAGCGCCCCGGCGTTGGGCGGGCTGTTCCCTACCACCCCGTTGCGGCTGATGTTGACGCCGGGCCGGTGGACGTAGTGCGTCCACACTCCCGTAGTGGTGAGGCGTGCCCAGTAAGCCACCGTCCACTGCGTGCCGAGTTGTGTGGCGTAGCGGACGGTGCCGCCCGCGGTGATGCTCGCGCACAGGCCGAAGCGCCCGGGGCCGTCCACCCCTGCGGTCACCGTTCCGGTGGTGCCTGCCTCCGGAAGGCCCTGCGAGCTTGTCAGGCTCGTTTCAAACGTCCAGGTGTGCCCAACCGGGGAGGGTGCGGCCGCGTCGACGTGGAATGAGCCGTCCGAGCGCTGGGCGTAGTGGCGCCACGGCTCTCCACTCACGCCCCAGACACGGCCCCAGTAGCCCACCGTCCACTGGGTGCCGAGCTGCGTGGCCCATGTGACGCCGGCTCCGCTCTGCAGTGACAGCGCGTAGCCCTCATACCTTCCCATGGAGGGCTGCAGCCCTGGTGCCCCCTCAGTGGAGGGCCACAGGCCACGGCTCGACGCCATGGTGCCCTCGAAGGCCCACGAGTTGCCCTCGCCGTCGATGAGGGCGCGGAGCGTCGCGGCCTCAGAGAGCGGGAGCGGGCCGGTGCCTGCCTCGTAGGTCATGAGCTTGCGGCGCGCGCTCGAGCGCGGCATGCCGCTGAAGCTGCGGCGCTTCTCACCCAGCAGCGTGGGGGAGTACCGGAGGGAGCTATTGCTGGAGACGGGAATGGGAATCCCGCTCAGTGCGAGGAAGGGCGGCATGTTTAGAGTCCCTCGGTGCGCCCGCTCCGGCGGAACGCTCGGCGCTTGGCCTCTTGGCGAACGAGGCGCGCGCCGGCCTCGACGGCTTCGTCCAGGTCGTACCCGACGATGGTGACGGAGTACGGCGCCGCGTCGGCAGCAGCGTTGCTCCCCTTCGTGTACTGGCGAAACGGGTCGTTGGGTTGCTTCCAGTCCGGCAACGGTTCGCCCCCGCCATTGCGCAGGATGCCGTCGTCCCCCGGCGGCGGCGGAGCCCAGCCACCCGAGGACTGGGAGTGCGTGGGAGGAGGCGTCGGCGTGGGCTCCGTGGACGGGCCGTCCTGCGCGTCCTGGGACTGGTAGCGGCGGAAGGCCACCTTCCACGCGGTGGGCACGTTGGTGAGGGCGTCCGTGGCCTTCTGGAGCGCGGCCGTGTTCCGCAGCACCTCCGCAGTTTCCTTCGCCTTGGCTTCCGCCGAGTCCCAGGTGAGGTCGCGGAGCGCCTCCATCGACTCGCCCATCGCGTCGGTGTCGACCTTCATGCGGTCCATGGAGTTGGCGAACTTCTTCAGAGCGTCGATGCCCAACCACTCCACGGCCTTGCTGATGCCCCGGATGACAGCCTGAATCGCGCCGACGATGCTGTTCCACGCGTGGGAGAGTCCCTGCGCCACGGCGAGGATGATCATGGCGATGAACTTCAACACGCCAAAGAGGCCCTTCAGCACGGGGCCGGCGATGAGGTTGAGGGGCGCCATGATGGCCATGAAGGCCTGCGCCAGTACCGAGAGCAGCGGTGCCAGCCCCTGCACAAGCTCCCCCAGCAACACCAGCGGTGGCACAAGCGGCCCTACCAGCTCGCCGAGCGTGGTGAAGATGGGCGTCAGCGTGGACACCACGGCGTCGATGACCAGAAAGATGGCGCCCACGAGGGGCTGCAGCGGCACGAGGATTCCGGAGAGGGCCTCGGCGACGTGCTTGATGACGACGCCCACCATCTCCATGAGCGTCGCGAAGGCCTCGGACTGGGTGAGCAGCTCGCCGATGACGGCGCCGATGGCGCCCATCGGGCCGCCAGCGGCCATGCCCGTCATCGCGGTGTCGACCAGGGACGAGATTTGGGACATGGCCCCCGCGAACTTGCTGGCCAGCGTGGCCTTGGCCGCGGCGATGACCTGGCGTGTCTCATCCATCCATCGACGCGTGTCCTCGTAGAGCCTCCGGAAGGCCTCATGCCCGGCCTCGTTCGCGGCGATGGCGGCATCGCGCAGCTCCTGCCGCGCTTCCTTCTCCATTTCCAGGTTGGCGGAGGACTCGTCCTTGAACTGCTGCACCTCCTTCTCGAACTGGGCGAATGCCGCGGCCGCTGTCGCTCCCTCGAAATAGTCCGCATTGGCCACCTCGCGGCGTGTGGCCTCGCCTTCCTCGCGCTGGAGCTGGGCGAGGCTCTTCGCCGAGTTGTCGTTGCCCGGCTGGCGGATGTTGGCCTGCCCGCTGGCAAGGCTGGGCATCATCGCCATCAGAGAGTCCAGCAGCCCCGTCAGCCCCAGGTCGTCCAGGAGCTTCCGGGTGCCTTCGAGCGACTTTGAGAAGCCGAAGGCGACGCCCTTGCCGACGTCAGTGGCGATGCCGGCGACCGACGTGCCGAGCGACGTGAGCGCGTCGGACACGGCCTGGGCACCCGCGAGAGCCTTCTCCTCCAGGAACGAGGCACCGTCCTTGAGGTCCTTCAGCAGCGAGGCGCCGGTGACCTGCTGCGCAGTGTCCAGCGCCTTGTTCAACCGGCCCATCTGCATCGTCTTGGGCAGCGCCTTCACCATGGGGCTCATGGCCTTGGCGGCCATGCGGATGAGCCACGCCATGGTGTCGAGCGCCTGGGCTGCCATCCCCTGGAGCGTGCCGGCGAGTCCCTTGAAGACGGACGTCAATAGCTCCCAGACGCGCGTCGCCACGGTGCCGATGCTGGACAAGATGGACAGCACCGAGTCGCGGAGGCCGGTGCTGGTGTCGGTCCACGCCCCGTAGACGCTGCCTGCGAGCAGCGTGAGCCCCGCCACCGCGGCGGCGATGGCCGCTGCTGGCGCGGCGACGGCCGCAAGGGTGGGGCCCAGGCTCGCCAACATGGTGGACTGCTGGAGGCTGCTCAGCACCTTGATGACCATGCCGACGCCACCGGCGAGTCCCTCCACCACGCCTGCGAGCTTGCCTATGAAACCGATGGCGAGCCCGACGCCGGCCACCCACGTCGCGAGGTCCGCCGCGCTGCGCTTCATCGCGGGGGACATTCGCTGGAACGTGACGACCAGGCGCTCAAAGAAGTCGGCGAGCCGGCGCACCACCGGGAGGAAGAGGTCGCCGATGTCGGCGGCCATGGTGTACACGAGCTCCTTGAGCCGCCCGACCTCGTCGCTCAGGGCTTCGTTGGACTCCATGGCCACCGCCACAGCGCCCGCGATGCCCGCGGCGATGACGGCGCCGAACTCGCCGATGGGCTCGGCGACCGACTTCACCTCCGCCGCGGCCTCCTTCAACTCGTCGACGAGCGTGTCCAGCGACTTGAGCGCCTCGCCGATGCTGGCCGTCACGACCACGTAGAGGTCGCCGACCTTCAATCCGCCGCCGGACACGAGCTACTCCTTCGGTTTGGTGGGCCGGGGGCCCACGCGGTAGATGACGGTGCGGGTGGCTTGCGTGGCCTGCCCTCGCACAGGTGGACGTGACGGAGGCGCGGCGGAGTTGCCCGGCGTCTCCTGTTGCCCCTTGATGGACTCGGCTTCGAGTTGTCCGTAGGCGACCAGCCCGAGCAGCTCGTCCTCGTCCCACGTGCGCACGTCGTTGGGGCGTTGCCCCAGTGCTTTCGCGGCGGCGAAGACGAGCACCTCCCAGGGGTCGCTCAGGAGTTTCCCCGGGCCTCCTCGATGTCCTCTTTCAGGCTGCCCTTGAACGCGGACTGCGCGTCCTTCGTCACGTCCTCGAACCAGGGCGCACCCATGATGGTCTCGACGTCCGCAGAGTCAGCCGGGTCGTAGAGGCGCAGCTTGGATTTCGGGTCGTACATGACGGTGGCGACGACGCGCGCGACGAAGCGCAGCCCTCCCTCCGCCGTCGTGGGCTTGTTGGAGGCGTCGATTTCCCCCGCCGTCTCGGCGAGCTTCACGGCGTGAAGCCGTTCCTTGTGCGTCGGCCGCCGGAGGTCCACGGCGTCTCCGCCCACGTCGACGGTCTTGACCAACTTCCGGTCCTTCTGGGCGAGGCGCTGCTTGAGGGTGAGTCCTTCCTGTTCCATGGCGCTGGCTCCTTCAGTGTGACGTGGTGGTGGCTCAGAGCGCGCTGGGTGCGCCCTGTCCGGTGAGGGTGGCGGAGACGGTGACGACGTCCGTGGAGGTGCGGCCCTCCTCGTAGGAGGACACCTTCACCGGGTAGCGGTGGCCCTGGCTGCCCGGGGCGGCGTCCGCGTCCTCGACGATGAGCAGGTAGACCGTCTCGTTCTCCAGGAAGGCATTACGCAGCAGGACGTGCGTCGCGTCGTTGCGCATCAGGTGGCCCGAGAGCGGAATCTGGAAGCTCTTGGCCGTCGTCATCGAGCGCTTCCATCCGCCGTCCTGGCCGAGGTAGCCGATGTCTACCGAGTCCGCCGTCATGTTGACCGGCGCGTCGGTGATGCCATCCATCTTGTTGCTCTCGGACGGTGCTTCAGTCGCCGTCGCAACAAGGTGAATGGCGTGGATGAAAGCGATAACCGGGTCTGCCATTGCAGGTGCTCCTATCGACGGGGGAACTGCTTCTGGAGGAACGCGGTCAGCACCTGCGCGACGCCTTTGCGCGCGATGGAGCGCGACTTCCGGAAGGCCTTCTTCAAGAAGTGCGGCGGGGGCCGGATGATTTGGTCTCCCCAGTGGAAGCCCTCATGGATTGGGCCCGCCGCCGGGTGCTCGAACCCGGCCGTCCACGACACCGAGAGGCGCTGCATGTCGTGCTCGGGGCCGGAGACGAACCCGGTGTCGGCGAGCGGCGGCTCGGGCGGGCCTCCCGGGACGTGCGCGTTTCCTGCCTCTCACCAGGCATCCGCCGGGGCACGAGGAACGTGGCGAGGTCGAGCGTCCGGCGCATCGAATCGCGCAGGGGGAAGTCCAGCGCCTGGAGCACGTCCTTGGGCCGCTGTCGCAAGCGGACGAGGGCGGAGGCTTTGAGCTGGACGCGAACTGGCATGCCCCTGAGAAGGGGCGGCGCCTACGCGGCGTAGCGCGCCGTGAGGTTGAACACGAAGCGGGGGCGGTCCTCGCCGTCAGGACCCATGAAGGTGGGCCCAGCGCCCTCGCAGCGCACTTCGACGAAGCCGGGGATGCGCGCCAAGTGCAGTGCCGACCAACACCGCACGGCGACGGCGCGCGTGTCCGTGTAGCTCTTCTTCGGCCCGCGCACGATGACCTGCACGTCGGCCGCCACCACGCCGCTCCCCGTGCCGAGGTAGAGCCCGGACTCGCCGCCCGTGTGGCGGAGGCACACCATCCGCGACGGTGCGCTGTCCGGGAACGGCCCGGGGTAGAGGGTCGGCGGGTTGGTGCTGGTGGACAGGTCCAGCCCGGCCGCCTCCAGGAAGGTGGCCAGGTCCAGCTCAACGTCCCTGGGCGTCACAGGTACACCTCGTAGTGGTCGACGCCGCCCATGAGGTTGATTTGCGGAGCGATGTGCAGAGGCTGCTTGCTGGCGTCCTCGTCGTCCGTGCTCACACCTGGCGGGAACACCCTGTCTTCGGGGCGCACCTCGACCTTGCAGTACATGAGTCCCTCGGACAGGCGCTCGTCGCCGTCGGTGGTGACGACGCGCTTCATCGTTCCCTGGTATCGACAGGGGTGCGCCTCCGGCTCGGAGTACTCGTGGTCTCCCCGGGCCGTCGTGCGCACGAGGCGCGCCAGGTGGAACACCTGCCGCATGGCATGGCCCATGAGCATCAGCGTTTCCTCTTGCGGTAGGGCCCGAGCATCTGGAGGGCGTGGTGGGGAACGCGACCCGCCCGCCATCCGGGCCCGCGAAGTAGCTCATTGACGTGCCGCCGATGGACTCGCTGGCGACGTCGCCGGGCTTGCCGTCGCGCGAGACGGCCGCGGTGCAGGCTTCCATGGCGGCAAGCTGGATGGCGGCGGGCAGGTCCACCTCCAACGACAGGTCCAACGCGCGCTGGCCTGGCGTCACCCAGCCCGCGTCGTAGGTGACTACGACTTCGCCGGTGTCCTCGGCCTCCATCGGCGTGCTGGACACTCCCGGGGACCAGGTGCCGGTGAATGGCCACCGGTGCTTCCTCGCCACCAGGCGGCCCATCAGGGCCGAATCGAGCGCGTAGGCGTCGGGCTCCAGTGCCACGCCTCGCACCTCCACCCGCACCACCTGGCGCACGGCACCACCACGCAGCCAGAGGTGCGGCGCGCCCGTGCCCACCACCGTCTCCACCACGCCCAGCCGCTGGTGCAGGGGGTACCCCACGTAGGCCGCGAGGGCATCTGAGACGGCGGTGATGAAGACCCCGAGCCGCGCCGGCTCCACCGCGGTGCGCGCGGTGGCCGGGAGCAGCTCAGGCGTCACGAGGTCTTGAGGCGCGGGCACGGGCGGTCACCTCACAGGGGCAGGCGCTGACCGCCGCCGAGCACCAGCGTCGCGCCGGCGATGACGTCCGGGTTGGTGCCCCCGGTGAAGGCCACCGTCTCCACGACGCGCAGGAAGCGGTGTGTCCGCGTGATGTACTGGAGGGTGAAGTCCATCTCGACGCAGGTATCGCCGGTGGTGATGGCCGCGGTGGAGAACTGGTCTCCGTCGAGGTCGGTCAGCGGCACCCAGCCATCCGTGCCGTCCTCACTCGTCTGGAGGGCATAGGTGATGGTCGTGGACGTCGGCGTACCGCCGATGGCGCCCACGTTCGCCACCAGCGTGCCGGAGCCGTAGTCGGTGATGTCGATGGCCACGCCGTTCCGGGTGCCAGCGGACTGGATGGCGGGGGGCAGCACCTGGGTGTCTGCCTTGTAGCGGTATCCGATATCGGTTCTGTCGGGGTGCATGCGTACTCCGGTGAAGAGAAAGGGGAGGAGAGGGCGCGCACCGACGGGAGCGGTGCCGGCACGCGTCCAGGGCGCGCGTCAGTACGGCATGTCGGTTCGCTCGGCGAACGCCTTCTTGTAGCGGAGCAGGAAGTCCACGAGGGTGATGCCGCGCATGGTGATCATGTCAGCGGAGAAGTCGGTGCCGTTCTCGCCCATGGCCACTTCGAGCGGAGTGGCGATGCCCAGGATGAGCTGGGCCGCGAGTCCGAACCCGAGGACGTCATCGCCGGCGAGCGTCTCCGAGTAGAAGTAGGGGCGCCCGTTGATGGTCGGCGTCTCCGAGTCGCGCAGCTCGGGGAAGACCCAGCCCGCGCTATCCCGCGTCTGCTTGAGCGCGTGGAACGTCTCGGTGTCCGAGTAGTAGAAGCCACGGTTGGCGCGGACCCCGCCAGGGATGTTGGCCTTGGAGACGTCCGCGAGCAGCCCGTCCGTGTCGGCAATCTTGTTGGCCGTCGTGTTGCCCGCCGTGGGCTTGCGCTGCCCGCCGTCCATCTGCCCCCGGACGCCCTTCGGCTTTGCGACGCCGTCTCCCTTGAGTCCAACGGTGTCAATCTCCAGAGAGATGGCGGCGGCCATGTCCTCGCCGACAACGGCGGCGGAGTCGATGGTCCCCAGCCGGAGCAGGTCATTGGAGAGGCGGCCCGTTGCCGACAGCTTGTGTGACTGAAGGACGAGGCGCCCCCCCTTCATCGTGGCCACCGGCGGCCCGTCACCCTCGCCGACCCAGTGCACCTTCACGCCCTCGTCGATGGTGCCCATCGTCAACTGGGCGCCGTAGTCCGAGACGGTCCGAATCCCCGCGGCCATGAGGATGGAGTTGGGCCTGCACAACTCGACCAACTCGGACGACACCGTCTCCCGCGCGAAGGCTCCGAACTGGTCGAAGATGGAGACGAACTGACCGGCGGCCTTCGTCCGCTCCAGGAACGCACCCAGGCGCTTGTACTTCTCCTCCTTCGCGAGCCCGAAGTTACCGGCCATCCCGAGGTACGCGGACTTGAGCCGAAGCCCGAGCGCCGCATACAGCCGCTTCTGACGGGTGTCCTGGGACAGGTCGAGCTGCAGGTCCTTGCCGGTGATGGGCGCATGCGCGGCGGCAGGGGCGGGGCGGCTGGCCATGGCGGCCTCGACGGCGATGGTGGCGGCCTTGCTGATGGCCGTCTCCATCACCTGCGGGAGGGCTGCCGGGGCGGCGGGGCGCGGCGAGGTGGCGTGCTTGTTCTTCGTGCTGCTCTTGGGCTTGGTCTTCATGGGGTCTCCAGCGGTCGGTAGCGAGCCGTGCGATTGGGAAGAAGGGGTGGCGGCTACGCGGGGCACAGCAGCGCCACCATTCGGCGCAGGTCGCCGTGGCTCAGCGCCTTCGCCTGGGCGGGGGTGAAGCCAGCCCGCTTCACGAGACGCACGCGCAGCGCCTTGGCCTTGGCGGGGGGCATCTCCTCGGAGCCGTCCTTCTCCTCGTCCTCGTCGAGGCTGGCTTCCTCCTCGTCCTCGTCGAGGCTGGCTTCCTCCTCGTCCTCGACGCCATCCTGCTCCTCGTCGTCCTCGGCGCCATCCTGCTCGTCCTCGTCGAGGTCATCGGTGTCCTCGTCCTCGTCGAGGTCCTTCTCTTCCTCGTCGAGGTCCTTCTCCTCGTCGCGTCC
>JBKGHI010000252.1:0-12706 GCA_046520405.1 Myxococcus sp. 1LA | reverse complement strand
CGGCGTCCTCGGCGAGCCGGCGCGGGCGGCGGCCAGCTCTCCGGGCGACAGCTCCCCCAGGGCGATTCGTTCCAGCAGCCAATCCGGGGTGCGGTGAGGGGATGTCATGCGGCCTCCAGCTCCAGCTCTTGCAACACGGCGGACAGCGCGCGCAGGCGCTTGCGCACGCCCGACACGGACAGCCCCACCTCGCGGGCCGTCTCCTCCAGCGTCATTCCATCCACCAGGTGCAGCACCGCGATGTCCTGACTGGACGCGGGCACCCGGCCGAAGAGGCGGTCCAGCAGGCCGCGCGCGGCGGTGCGGGACTCGGTGTCGTCGGCCGAGGCAATCTGCAGCACCAGCTCATCCTCCCGGTCCTCGGGACGCCGCTTCGCCCCGCGCAGCTTGTTGAGGCACACCGTGGTGGCGATGCGGTGCAGCAAGCTGGAGGGCGCGGCGTCCTTCAGCGCGCCCTGGTTGCGGAGCAACTGGACGAACACGTCGTGCATGGCGTCCACGGCCTTCTCCTCGTCACGCAGGAGGAAGCGGCAGCGCCGGAGCACCTGGGGGCCGTAACGCCGGTAGTAGGCCTCCACATCGATTGACACCGGTCTCACGCCTCCCTCGCTTGCCGCGAACAGGGGAACACCGCGGGGCCCGGGAACTGTCACCCGGACTTTTCAGTCCCGCATTTCGCAACCGGGTTTTCAGGACCTGCGGGCATCCACCGTCCAGGACAACTCTGCCGATTGACACCGCGGCGCAAACACCTGCCGCACCGCCAGCCATCCTGCTGACATGCCAACGGCAGGAACGTACAGGGAGTACACGTCGAAAAGCAGATGCCCGCACAGAACGGCCCTCTGGCGTGGCATCAGCATCATGAGGGGGGACATCGCAAGTTGCTCGACTGCGCCAAGCAGGGCGACTGCGCCTTCTTCCCTGACCATTCGACAGCAGTCTCCATCGGCTCATTGGGGAGCCGATGATGAGGGGGAAGCAGCATGAACATCGCAATCAAAGTGGTCGCCGTCGTGGGTGTCGTTGGGCTTGGGTTCTCCTCCACCACCGTGCGCGCGCATCCCACGGTCTCCAAGGAGGCTTCAGCCATCACGAACAAGCAGATGCGTGACGAGGTCTGGACTTGGGCGGACTTCGGTGGCCAGGTCGTCGGCTGGGCCGCTGGCGGAGCGGCAGGCGGCGCAGTGACGTCCGCGCTGGTGGGGTCGCCCGTTGGCGCGGCCTGCGGTGCGGCGGTTGGCGGAGTCGCTGGCGCGGTGTCCGGCGGCGCGTACTACGCCGGCACGCAGGCCTGGAACTACATGATTGGCGTCCAGGGCCAGCCGATGCCGTCCATCGCTCCGCTGACCGCGCTCGACTGAGCCGAACTCCAACGGAACAAGGGACCGGCTGGCCTGCGCTACAGACCGGCCGGTCCCCCTTTATTTCAGCGTGTCTCCCATGCGCATGCGCCGGCCGCTCACCTATCTCGGATACACCCTTCGTGTCCTGACGCTCGCGGGGCTCGTCATCCACTTCGCGTTGACGCTCCTCTACGTGTTTCCGCTCAACCCGGTGAAGATGGAGCTGGGCCTCCTGACCAGCCTCACCATCGGCACCTACTTTCCGCAAAACTGGAGCCTGTTCGCCCCGGCACCTGTTCAGACCACGCAGGCCCTCCTCGTGCGCTGCTTGTCCGCCGAAGAGATTCCATCCGCCGAATCCAACGGCCTCCCGTCGGAGGGCTGGGAGGATGTGTCCTCCGCGCATTTCGTCCAGGCCCAACGGCACCGACTCTCCTCTTATGAGCGCCTGGTACGCCCCCTGCAAAACTCCCTGCGGCAGTACCTGCACGGCGGGCCCGACCTGTACCCCTTCCACGATGCGTGCCGGAAAGGCGATGCAGAGGCGTGCCAGGTAAGGGCCACCGCCCTCCAGCCACGCCGTGAGCAGGCCGCACGCATGTTCCGCCTTATCGGCTCCGCCTTCTGCCGCGAGGCCTTTCCTGAGAAGGAATTCGGCGCCGTCGCGCTCCGCTTTCGCGAACGCAATGCAGTGCCCTGGTCCGAACGGCATGGAGGGCAGCCCAAGGAAGAAGACTTCGAGCTCGGGGTCTTCAAGCTCGACGAAGCAGTGGCCCTGCCCGGCATCTATGCAGCGGAGGGAACATGAAACAGCTCTTCCACCAGAGATGGGACTGGCTGGCCAACGAGCCGCATCAGCGACAAGGGCTGAGGGCGCTCCAGGTATGCCTTGGCCTCATGCTCCTCTTCCGGGCCAGCACAGAGGGCCGCTTCGCGAGCTATCTCTGGGGACCGAACGGTATCGGAGCAGGCTCCACCATTGACTTCCTCCACCCGCGCCTGGCGCCCATTGCGGACAGGCTCTTCACCTGGAGCAGGGCCCACTGTTGCTCGTCCTCATCATGGGGGCCTCGTCCATCTGCCTCATCTTCGGATGGTCGACGCGCATCGCGACAGCAGGTGCGCTCTTCAGCTCGCTCGCGCTGGCCTCCCGCCTTCCAGATCTGGGGGATGGTGGAGACAACGTTGCACGGCTGGTGCTGACGTACATGCTGTTCGCCTTGCCCGCGGACCGCCAGCCACGCCGTGGCTCGTTGGAAGTCTGGCTGCACAACATCGCCATCCTCGCCATCGGGTTCCAGATTGGCGTGCTCTACCTCACCTCCGGCTTCCTCAAGGCCACGGGTGACAAGTGGAGCAACGGCACCGCCATGTACCTCATCAGCCAGGTGGAATGGTTCTCCCACCCCGCGATGCGTGCGCCCTTCCAGAACCCGTACCTCACCACGCTGGCCAGCTATGGCACACTTTTCTTTCAGCTCTGGTTCCCCATCGCGATTCTGACACGGCTACGCCTGCTCTGGCTCGCCTTCGGCATCCTCATGCACCTAGGCATCGCCACGCTCATGGGGCTCATCTGCTTCTCGGTGGCCATGATTGGCCTGGAGCTGTTTCTCGTCACCGACAAGGAATACGCTTGGCTCAACAACTGGCACCAGCGCACGCGCAGTCCCCGGTTCCATGCGCTCTGGCGTTCACGACCGGTGCAGGCGCTCGTCCAACGCTCGGGCCAGGGCCAACGACTCAACGATTATCTGGCGTCACATCAACGGATCGCCGTAACACCACCGGCCTACACCGAGGTGGTGAGTTCCCAGACCACCCCATTGAGGACAGAGGAGCGCTGAATGCCTGGAGTGGACGTGGCAGACCTGGGCTTCCGCCACGGGAAAGGGCCAGACGTCCTGAGCAACCTGTCCCTGTCGGCACGCCCTGGAGAAGTCCTGGGTCTGCTCGGCGTGAATGGCGCCGGGAAGACAACGCTCTTCCGGCTCATCGCCGGACTGCTCAAGCCCCGGACTGGAAGCATCCGCGTCGCGGGGATTGACGTGGCAGTGGACCGGCGAGAAGCCAGTCGCCGTCTCGGATTCGTTCCCGATGAGCCCTTGCTCTACCCGCGCATGAGCGCCCAGGAGAACCTCAACCAGTTCGCGGTGCTGTGGGGCGTCCCTGGCGCGGAAGCCCGTGGCCGAAGTGAGACCCTGCTTCGCGAAACGGGCCTCTGGGAGGAGCGCAACACCTGGGTGGAGGGTTTCTCTCGCGGAATGCGGCAGAAGCTCGCACTGGCCTGTGCGCTGCTCCATCAGCCCCCCGTCCTGGTCCTGGACGAACCCTTCAACGGGCTCGACATGAGCGCGACCCTCTGGCTCCGGAACCTGCTGCGTCGCCGCGCCGACGCGGGCGACTGCATTCTCCTCAGCAGCCACCAACCCGAAGCGCTCGATGCCCTCTCGGACCGCCTCGCCATCCTTCACCGCGGCGGGCTTGTGGAGGTCCTCGACCGAGCGGAAGTGGCGCGAAGAGGAGGCTCGGCGGAAATCTTCCAAGCCACCTGCGGACCGCAGGCGCTGCACGCAGGCAAAGAGCAGGAGCAGAGCGCTTGAGCCTGGTTGCCGCGGCCGCGTGGGAGACCCGCCACGCCTTCCGTCAACTCCTGCCCTGGCGCTGGGCCAGGAGGCTGTTGGTCGCCCTCATTCTCGGGCTCGAAGCCTGGCTGTTCGTGTTTGTCCTCTTCCTTGCCCCCCCCTCTCCGCGTCCACTGGAGATTGGGGTGGTCGGCGGTTTCGTGGGGTTCAATTTGATGTTGGCGACAGGCGCGGCGGGCCTGGCCCTGTCCCGGCTGCTCGGCCGCCCCGAAGCCCTTGGATTGCTGTCCCTGTCACCGCTGCCCCCCAGAGCCGCGCTGAAAATCGCGCTGGCCCCCACGCTGTTCGCCGCGCTCTGTCCCGTGACGCTCATCGGGCTCCCCTTCGCGTTGCTAGCCGCGCGCCTGGCGCCGCTCGTTGCCACCAGCATGCTCATCGCGGGCGCCTGTGCACTGGGGTGGGCGGTGCTCGCGGCCGTCGCCTGCGCGACCTTCATCGGCCGGCGCTTCGGCCGCGAGCGAGGCGCACGCGTGCTGGCCGCAGTCTCCGGCTGGCTGGCATTCCTGTCGATGATGGCATTCGGCGCGCTGGTCCGGCGGGAGCTGGGGACGGCTGTCCTGGTGCTGTTCCTTGCGTTGACGCCCCTGCTCCTGCCTGGCCTCTGGGAGCGCACCCTCCATGGCTTCATTGATGTCCTCCAGGGCACCCAGACGCCGCGCACCGCGCCCGAACCCGCGTGGGGGTCCCCCGGCTGGGGCCGACTCGCGCTTCGCTCACCGTGGATACTCGCCATCCTGGGACTCGTTCCCGTGCTGGCGGTTGCGCTCGACCGGCCCGAGCTTCGAACCGTGCTTTGCGCATTGCTGGCCGTCCAATGCGTGGCCATGGTGCTAGACCGCCTCCTCGAACCGGAGCTGATGACACCGGACCGGCTGCGGCTGGCGCCCCGCGGCTTCCTTCTCCGGACACGAATGCTGCTCCAGTGGGGCACCGCGGCGCTCGTGCCCGGAGCAGTGCTCTGCATGCTGGTGGGCTGGGAGCGCAAGGCCTGGCTCCTCAGTGTCATTGGAGCCAGCGCGCTGGTCCCCTTTACGTATTTCGCCGCGCACCGGACGGTCCGCGTGGCAGCGCAACTCGCGTTGCTCACCGGAGCCCTCATGGCGTCCCTGCTTTGGGGCAGATGACGCCAAGCCGCTCCGCTCCGCGCTGCGGCCATTCCAAACTTCGAGGAGTGAGATGAACCGCAAGCCGGTCACCCTCATCGCGGTCGTTGCCACGGCGATTGCAGGGCTCGTGCTGAGCACCTCGGACGAACGCCTCGACGCACCGCCCCCCAGTCCCGAGGCCACCTCCCCCAGGACGTCCCAGCCTCGCGGCGGGCCTTCGGCACACGCACCTTCGCCACCCCCAGTCCTCCCACGGCAGGAGCCCCATGAGCCAGAGGGAGCCCTCCGTCTGGAGGGACAGGTCATTGATGCCGAACAACTCCCCGTCGCGGGAGCCCGGGTGACGCTGAACACCGTTCCACCCCGCACCGTCCACACCGAGCCCAATGGCACCTTCACCTTCGAGCACCTTCTTCCCCGGACCTATTCACTGCATGCTCGCCACGGGGCGCTCGTCGCGGAGCCCGTGGAAGCACGGCTGACGTCCACGGCCGAGCCCGTCATCCTCGTGGTCCGCATGGCCGCCGCCATCGAGGTGTTGGTCCTGGACGCGAACGGCCAGGGGCCCGTCGAAGGCGCGACCATCACGGTGGAGCAGCACGACGACGTCACCACCCAGACAAGCAAAGATGGCAAGGCGCAGCTCCAGGGGATCCCCTCAGGACGGCATCTCATCCAAGCCATGGCCCCCGGACGCGCCACCGGACGCGCTACCGTCTTCCATGACGCCAGTGCCAGCAGCCCCACCCAGGTGCGGATGCTGCTCCATCCTGGCGCACAGGCAAACGGCCGGGTCGAAGACGCAGAAGGAAACGCGATCGCGAACGCGAGCGTACGTGCGCTGGACGTCAACACCGCCCTTCCGGGAGAAGGAGGCCTCGTGGGCGAGACCCGCACAGGGCCAGATGGACAGTGGTCTCTCGGCGCATTGCCCATAGGCACGTTCCGCTTCTCCGCGGAGCATGCCCGTTTCGCGCCGGGACTTTCCGACCCGGTGAAGCTGGATGGTCAACGCCCTCCGGCAGCCGTTTCCATCGTGCTTCAAGCGGGCGCTGTTCTTGAGGGCGAGGTGGTAGAGCGCACCGGAACGCCCGCCCCCTTCGTGCGCGTGCAACTGCGCCCCGCGGGCCTTGGAATGGACAACAGCGCGAGCCACGGCGCGTTCACGGACGCCACCGGCCATTTCAGAATCACCGGACTTCCCCGCGTCCGACTCCGCGTGGAGGCCAGGAGCGACCGCGCCTCCGCCGTGCCCGTGGACGTCGACCTTGAGCCCGGCTTGGCGAACGTGCGCCTCCGCCTGGACGTGGAAGGCACCATCGCGGGTGTGGTTGTCGGAGCAGACGGCAGCCCTCTCGCAGGAGCGCAGGTCGTGGCCATTCCTGAGGACAGGATCGAACGCAGCGCGCTGTCTGCGTCACGGTCGGGGCGCTACGCGTCCGACCTCAGCGACGGCCACGGTCGCTTCCGACTGATGGGGCTTGCCCAGGGCCGCTACCGACTGCGCGGCTCTCTCACGCATTCATCGCAGGCATCCGCCTTCTGGCTCACCACGGGGGTGGTGGCTAGCGTGGGCGATGAAGACGTGCGACTCACGCTCCAATCACCGGGGACGTTGCGCGGACGAGTGGTGCGCTCAGATGGAACGGTGCCAGAGCGGTTCTCGGTCGCCCTTTCGATGTCTCCCCCCCTGGAGATGCAGGGCACGCAAGGCACGTTCGTGCTGGCGGCCGTCCCCCCTGGGCAACACGTCCTGACGGTTCTCGCACAGGGGCTCGCCCCGAAAACGGTGGAGGACATCTCCATTGAGGCGGGCGACGACAAGGCCCTGGGCGTCATCACCCTGGCGGACGGCCGGCCACTCAATGGAATCGTCCTCGACGACCAGGGGGTGCCCGTTCCTGGCGCATCGGTCATCGCGGGCCCTCAGTTGCTCGGCAGCGGCAGCCAGCCAGGGCCAGCCCCGCTTCGCGGAAGCAGCGACAGCAACGGTCGCTTCCACCTCGAAGGAGGCGGGCAGGAGCCACTGACGGTGATGGCCGAGCATCCGGACGTTGGACGCTCGCTTCCCGTAGTCTCCACCGTGGAAACCCAGGCAACACCATTGGAGTTGAAGCTTCGTCCGTTGGCCGGCCTTGAAGGGACCGTGAGGAGCGGGGGGCAGCCCGTCGGAAACGCGGCGGTCGTCGCGGCGCCACTCGGAAGCAGCACCGGCCGCTTCATGGTCGTCACACGCGCGGATGGCCGGTACCACTTCGATCGGCTCTCCAAGGGCGAACACGTAGTGACCGCGGTGCTACAAGAGGGGCCCACGAGTCAGCTTCAACAGAGCTTGCTCGCCAGGATTGGCGAGCAGCACACCCCGCTCGATATCGACGTGACCCTGGGCGGCCAGACGCTCACCATCCACGTCCTCGAACACGATGGTCAGCGACTGCTGAACGGGCAGCTCTACCTGAGCACCGGTGCCCTGCAAGTCGCGACCCTGGGGCAGCTCGAAACCGTGCTTGCCTCACGTGGCGAGGGGCAGACTCGGGTCCAGCTTTTGCTGAATGCGCAGCCCGTGAGCCTCTCCCGTCTTTCCGCCGGACACTACACGCTCTGCGTGGTTCCAGTCCGGGGAGACCTGGACAACCCGACACAAACGCAGCGCCTGAGAGATGGTGCGAGCCAGCTTCCCGTCTCCTGCCGCGCAGTGGACGTTTCCCAGGTGGGCCCTCCTGAACAATTGGAGTTCCGGCTACCGGGCCCTTGAGCCCTTAAGCCTCGTGCACTGTACCCAGGTACAATGCGGCCCACTCAATCGGTAAAAGCTACAAGCAGCCAGGCATTCGAGCGCGCGAAAGAAGGCGTGGCCACTGTCAGGTTGGCGATGAAATCGGGGCGCGTTCGCTGTAACTGAGAAACACATCCCCGCTACCTTCCCCCTCGCCCCCCTCCCGACGGCGCCCGTGCTGACCTCCACTGACTCCGCCCTGACCGGGCTGCTGAACGCGTATCTGGCCGCGCAGCTCGCCGGCAACCGGCGGGAGGCGCTGCGGCTGCTGGTGGATGAGGGCCTGCTGCGAGGCGTCCCCCTCCAGACGCTGCACCTGGAGGTCATCCAGCCCGCGCAGTACGAAATCGGCCGGCTGTGGCAGGAGAACATCATCTCCGTGGCCCAGGAGCACCTGGCGACCGCCGTCTCGCAGCTCGCGCTCGCCCACCTGTATCGGCACCTGCCCCGGGACGTGTTCAACGGCAAGGTCGTCCTTGTCTCCTGCGTCCAGGGCGAGCTGCACGAGGTGGGCGCGCGCATGGCCAGCGACTTCCTGGAGATGGCCGGCTTCGACGTGCGCTTCCTGGGCGCCAACGTTCCATCGGAGCACCTGGCCCGGATGACCCACGAGGTTCGCCCGGACCTGATCGCCCTTTCCGTGACGATGACGTACCACCTGCCCGCGCTCCGCGAAGCCGTGGCGCACGTCCGCAAGACACTCCCTGACGTCCCCATCGCCGTGGGCGGCCTGGCTTTCAACTGGGCCCCCGGACTGGAGGAAGAGCTGGGCGTGCACTTCTTCGGCAAGGACGCGCGCGAGTTCGTCGCGTCCGCCTGCCGGGTCCTGGGAGTCTGAGAACCGCATGGAGAGCGTGAGCAAGAGCGTGGAAGGACGGGCGGACCGGCTGGCCATCGCCTCACAGGAGGCGCTCTACCAGGACCCCTTCTGGGCCGCCCGCTACGGCCTGGAGCGCGCGCAGCGCTTCGGCGACGAGGACGCGCGCTTCCACGTCCGCTACCTCGTGCAGGCCCTGGACGAACACCGCCCCTCCGTCATGGAGGGCTACGCGCGCTGGCTGCGCACCCTGCTGGTGTCCCGCGGCATGTGCTCGCGGCACCTGGACCGGCACTTCGCCGGACTGGCCACGGCGCTGGAAACGGAAGGCTGGGGCCCGGGCACCGAGCCCCATGACTACGTGAGCGCCGCGCGCCGCGCCCTTCGCTACCTGGAAGGGCCAGCCCGCCTGCTGGAAGAGGAGGCGCCCGAGCTCGCCCGCGCCGCCACGGCCCGCCTCACGCTCTACATCATCCCCGAGGACCGGCCTCGCCTGGAGGAAGAGCTCCAGTTGCAGTTGTCCTACGTCGCCGACGCGCTCGCCGCCGGGAAGCCCGACCTGCTGGGCGACCATGTGCGCTGGTACGCCGGCTTCTGGCCAAGGCGCGGTTTTGGCCTCCTGGCATTTCCCAGTGTGCTGGGCATGTTGAAGTCCGTGCTGGGCTCACGTCACCCCGAAGCACGGGCGCTCCTCGCCGAAGCGGGGGTGTCCTGGGAGGAGACCCGTTCATGAGGCACCCCGCCTCCGCCGAGCCACCGTTCTTCGACGACCTCAGCCGGGAGGTCGCCCTGGCCTGCGACGCGGGAGGCACCCTCACCTGGGTGGACGCCCGCGCCCGGAACATCCTGGCCGCCGAGCCCGGACAGGCCCTGCGCGGACTGGCGGCCCAGGGCACCGAGGAGAAGGTGGACCGGCTGCTGGTCCAGGCCCGCGACGAGAAGGTGGAGGGCTGGGAGCTCAGCCTCTGCCGGGACCAGGTGCCCACGACGTTCGCCTTCCGCGCCCGGCCCCATGACGGCGGCGTGCTGCTGGTGGGCAGCCTGGTGCCGGAGGACTACGGCAGCGCGCTCGAGCGGGTGAGCACCACCCTGAGCGAGCTGTCCGCGCTCCACCGCGAGACGGAGCGCCAGCAGCGCGAGCTCAAGCGCCGCGCGGAGGAGCTGGCCCGGCTCAACAGCGAGCTGGAGGAGTCCAACCGCGGCGTGCGCAGCCTCCACGCCGCCCTGGACGAGAAGGCCGAAAGCCTCCAGCTGGCCGCGGAAATCAAGGGCCGCGTGGTGGCCAACGTCAGCCACGAGTTCCGCACCCCGCTGCACTCCATCCTCGGCCTGTCGAAGGTGCTGCTCAACCCCATCAACGGGCCCTTGAGCGGCGAGCAGGAGAAGCAGGTCCAGTTCATCCGCAACTCCGCGGAGGCGCTCTTCGAGCTGGTGAACGACTTGCTGGACCTCTCCAAGATGGAGGCCGGCAAGGCGACGCTGCGCCACAGCCGCTTCGTGGTGCGCGACATGCTCAGCGCGCTGCGCGGCATGATGAAGCCGCTCCTGCCACCCGGCTCGCCGGTGGAGCTGCGCCTGCTGGAGCCGGACGCGCCGCTGGAGCTGGAGACGGACGAGTCCCGCCTGAGCCAGGTGCTGCGCAACCTGGTGTCCAACGCGCTGAAGTTCACCGAGTCCGGCCACGTCACCGTGTCCGCGGCGCCCGGTCCCCGGGACACGGTGGTCTTCACCGTGCGGGACACGGGCATTGGCATCGCGCCGGAGCACCACGAGCGCATCTTCGAGGAGTTCTCCCAGGTGGAGAGCCCCTTGCAACGCAAGGCGAAGGGCACCGGCCTGGGCCTGCCGCTGGCACGCCGCCTGGCGGAGGTGTTGGGCGGCACGCTCACCGTGAAGAGCGCGCTGGGCCAGGGCGCCGCCTTCACCCTCACCCTCCCGCGCGTCCACATGGAGGTCGCGGAGATGACCGGCATGACGGAGCGCAGCGAGCACCTGGACCCCAGCCGGGCCCCGGTGCTGGTGCTGGAGGACGACCGGCAGACGCTCTTCCTCTACGAGAAGTACCTGGCGCGCTCCGGCTTCCAGGTGCTGCCGGTGCGCAGCACGGAGGATGCCCGGCGCGTGCTGGAGCGCGTGCGGCCCGCCGCCATGGTGCTGGACGTCATGCTGGAGG
Source organism: Myxococcus sp. 1LA (assembly GCA_046520405.1). Classification (GTDB taxonomy): domain Bacteria; phylum Myxococcota; class Myxococcia; order Myxococcales; family Myxococcaceae; genus Myxococcus. The sequence goes on along the minus strand of JBKGHI010000252.1, from coordinate 1,843 downwards.
GCGAGACGAGCTGGGGCTTCCTGGCGGAGATGAAGAACAACGAGGCCACCCGCGACATCCCCATCCTCGTGGTGACGGTGACGGACCGCGAGCAGAAGGCCCGCGCGCTGGGCGCCGACGAGTTCTGGCTCAAGCCGGTGGACGAGACGCGGCTGCAACGCAAGCTGCAGGCCATGGCGCGCACCGGGCCGGTGGAGCGCATCCTCATCGTCGATGACGACGACGTGCACCGCTACCTGCTCAAGCAGCTCCTCAAGGACATGCCCTACGTCCTGCTGGAGGCCGCCGGCGGCAAGGACGGCGTCCGGCTGGCGCGGGAGAAGTCCCCGCACCTCATCTTCCTGGACTTCGTGCTGCCGGACATCACCGCCTTCGACGTGCTGGACGAACTGAAGGCGGACCCGCGCACGCGCGACGTGCCCGTCATCCTCCACACCTCGCATGAGCTGAAGGAAGCCGAGCGCACGCGCCTGGCGAAGGAGACGGCCGCCATCCTGGCCAAGCACACGCTGAGCCGCGAGGTGGCCATCAGCCGCATCCGTGACGCCTTGTCCAAGGCAGGCCTGGGCTCCCAGGCACTGACGGAAGGGAGCCGCCGTGGTTGAATCCCGTCTGGCCACCGTCCTCAACGTCAACGACGACGACGCCAATCGCTACCTCGTCAACCGCATCCTGGCGCTCGCGGGCTACAACGTGCTGGAGGCGGCCACCGGCATGGGCGCGCTGCGGATGGCGCAGCAGCACCGTCCGGACGTCGTCATCCTGGACGTGAAGCTGCCGGACATCAGCGGCTACGAGGTCTGCGAGCGCCTGCGCGCCGACCCCAACACCGCCGCCATGGCGGTGCTGCACACCTCCGCCACCTTCGTCACGTCGGACAAGAAGGTGCGCGGCCTGGACGGCGGCGCGGACGCCTACCTCACCCAGCCCTTCGAGGGCGCCGAGCTCATCGCCACGGTGAAGTCGCTCCTGCGCCTGCGCCACGCGGAGCAGGTGGCGCGCCACCGCGCCAACGAGCTGGCGGAGATGGACCGCCGCAAGGACGAGTTCCTGGCCATGCTGGGACACGAGCTGCGCAACCCGCTGGCCGCCATCATGACGGCCATTGGCATCCTGGAGCGCAGGCCCGCCAGCGGTGACAAGGAAGCGCGCATGCGCGGCATCATCCAGCGCCAGACGAACCACCTGGCGCGGCTGGTGGATGACCTGCTCGACGTCAGCCGCATCACCCGCGACAAGGTGGAGCTGCGGCCCGGCCGCGTGGACCTGGTGCCCGTGCTGCGGCAGGTGCTCCAGGTGGTTCAGCCCATGGCGGAGGCGCGCGCGCTGGGCATGGACGTCTCCCTGCCGCCCGGCCCGCTCTGGCTGCACGCGGACGCCACGCGGCTGGAGCAGGTCTTCACCAACCTGCTCGACAACGCCATCAAGTACACCGACGCCGGCCGCGTCAGCCTGCACGTGGCACAGGAGGGCGTGGACGGCTCGGCCCGGGCGGTGGTGCGGGTGAAGGACACCGGCATCGGCATCCCGCCGGGGGTGCTGCCGCGCATCTTCGAGCTGTTCGCCCAGGCGGATACGTCCCTGGAGCGCTCGCGGGGCGGCCTGGGCATTGGCCTGACGCTGGTGCGCAAGCTGGTGCAGCTCCACGGCGGCGAGGTGCTGGCGCGCAGTGACGGCCCGGGACAGGGCAGTGAGTTCGTGGTGAAGCTGCCCCTGGACGCCGCGATGGGCGAGCCCGCGCCCTCGCGCCATGGGGCGGACCTGCGCCGCGGCCGGCGCGTGCTGCTGGTGGAGGACAACCCGGACGCGCGGCAGGCCATGCGCGACCTGCTGGAGCTGTGGG
>JBKGHI010000251.1:0-12859 GCA_046520405.1 Myxococcus sp. 1LA | reverse complement strand
CGGTGCCCGGCGCCTGCGCCACGGCCGGACCCGCGCCGCCCGCGACGCTGACGACGAGCTGGTTGCCATTGGCCTGGATGTCCGCCTCCACCTCGCGCTCATAGCCGATGAGCACACGCGCGATGGAGGACGCCTCGGAGCCGTAGCTGGCGGTGCGGATGCCCGTCACCGTGCCATTGCCCACCTGGATCTCCTCGGGCACACCGGAGAAGGCGGCCTCGGAGATGTCGATGACGAGCCGCGGCGGGTCCGTCATGGTGAACGTGGTGAAGTTGGCCTTCTGCGTGCCGATGATGGTCACCGTCCCACCGTTCACCTGCACCGCGGTGATGGTGTTCACGTTCGCGGCCGGCGCCTGCGCCAGCGCCACGAAGGGCACGAGCACCACACCGAGCAGCCACACGGCAAACGGCTTCATCGACCACACCCCTTCACGTTGACAGAAGAGCGTGGAGGCTAACACGCGCCAGCATGCCTCCAACTTTCCGTCCAGACGCGTCTAGCGCAGCCGAGGCAGGCTCGGCGTGCGATACCGGTGGGTCCGCGCGTACTCGATGAGGTTCTTGATGTCGTAGCAGATCTGCCGGATGTCGTGCCCCATCGTCAGCTCGATGTGGCTGTTGCCCTTCACCGGACGCCAGAGCAGGTATTCGCTCTTCGCGGCTCGATACACGCTGCGCGTGGACTCCAGCGAGGCGAGCGGGTCCAGGTCTCCGAAGATGATGGCCATGGGGACCTCGATGCGCCCGAAGCCCCGCTTGAAATCAAAGCCGGTGCGGTAGCAGACCATCTCACCGCGCCGAATCCACCGCGCGAACTGCTCCAGCACGCGGCGCGGCTCCCGCTCCCCACCTTCGCGAAGCAGCCAGCGGATGTCATCCGCGCTCACCCGCTCCGGGTTGATGAGCCGATTCAACCGCGTGGTGAGTTGTTGATACAGCCGCGAATCCTCCGCCTTCGCGAGCTGCCGCTCCAGCGTCTTGAGGATGATGTCTACCGGCACCGCGTCGAAGCGCAGCGTCTTGCGCGATTGAGGCGTCAGCCGGCGGCCCAGGCCCTTGTTCACCAGGCCCGCGCCCCGCGCGAGCAGCGTGCGGCCCACGCCCTCCACCTTCCCGCCCACGTTGAGGCTGGCGAGCGTCAGGTCAATCATCCCCGCCAGCATCGGCGCGCCGTGCGCCAGCAGGCGAAGCAACATGAAGCCGCGCCCCAGGTCCGCGGGGGAGCCGATGGTGATGAGGCCCTCGAAGTCATTGTGGATGCCGGCATAGCCGTACCCCAGCATCCCGCCCATGGAGTGACCGCAGTAGAAGATGCGCTCGCGCCGGGTGATGCGCTTCACCCCGGACACCGCCGCCGGCAGGTCGTAGAGGAAGTAGCTGTCGATGTCCCAGCCGTAATCAAGGTCCGGCGGCAGGGGGCGCTTGAAGCGCTCGGCGCGCTCCTTCTGGAACGCGATGGAGCTCTTGCCGTGACCGCGCAGCTCCAGGATGTGGATGTCCACCCCGAAGAAGAGCAGGTTCTTGACGAACTGCCCGCTGGTCCAGGTGTGCCGGTTCTGTGAGAAACCGTGCACCAGCAGCAGGGGCTCGCCAAACAACGGTTGCGGAAAAGGCTGCTTCACTGGACGGTAGCGGGTGATGACCAGCGACCAGCCGTCCGCCGTCTCCACGACGTACTTCGTCTTCGAGTAAAGCGCCCTGAAATCGACTTCGTCGATGGAGGGGATGGGCGGCCCCGGTGTCGCGGCGGCTCTCCAGTCCGGCAGGCGCATGTCTTGAATCTACGGCGGCTGCTGCATCGCGCCAAGGTTTCAATACAAGCGAGCCTTCATCATCCCGACAAGAAACAGTGAACCTGTACAAAGGACGAGGTCGTCCGCGGCTGCCCGCTTGCGCGCCGCGGCAAGCGCCGTGTCCGCGTCGGGCCAGGCCGTCACGTCCGGACACAGCGCGCGCGCCTCCGCCAGATACGACTCCGGGGCGAGCGAGCGTGGTGTCTCCAACGGCGTGAGTTGCACCGAAGCACACGCGGGAAACAGCGCCCGCATCATCGGCCCCCGGTCCTTGTCACCCACCACGCCAAAAACCAGGTGGATGCGACGCCCCGGGTAGAGGTCGCTCAGCGACGCGAGCAGCACCTCCACGCCCGCCGGGTTGTGGGCGCCGTCCAGCAGGAGCACGGGCTGCTGCCCCACCTCCTCCAGGCGCCCCGGCCAGCACGCCGACGCCAGGCCGGCGCGCGCGGCCTCGGGCGGCACGGTGACACGGCGCTCCTGCAAGGCCTCCAGACAGGCGAGCGCCACAACCGCGTTCTGCCGCTGGTGAGGGCCCCGCAACGCCACGGACAGTCCGTCCAGGGACCACGCCGCCCCGCGGTACGACAGGTGGCCATCTGGCTGACGTTCGCCGGCGAAGTCACGCCCCTCCAACCGCACCGGCGCCCCCACCTCCTCCGCCTTGCGGAGGATGGCCTCCAGGGCCTCCGGGGCCTGCCGCGCCACCACACACGGCACGCCGGGCTTGAGGATGCCCGCCTTCTCGCCCGCGATGGCCGCCAGCGTGGTGCCCAGGAACTCCATGTGGTCGAAGGACACGGGCGTAATCGCCGTCACCACCGGGCTGGCGGCGGTGGTGGCGTCCAGCCGGCCGCCCAGGCCCGTCTCCAGCACGGCCACGTCCACGCGGACCTGGGCGAAGTGCCACAGGGCCACCACGGTGCCGAACTCGAAGTACGTCATGGGCGAGGACACGGCGCTGGGGTAGCGCTCCAACACCTCCAGGATGCGCAGCCCGAAGTCCGCGTCGGAGATGTCCTCGCTGTCCACCCGGATGCGCTCGTTGACGCGCACCAGGTGCGGCGACGTGTAGAGGCCCACGCGGTGACCGGCGGCATGGAGCGCGGCCGCCGTCATGGCGCAGGTGCTGCCCTTCCCGTTCGTCCCGGCGACGTGGAGCGCCGGGTACTGGCGCTCCGGATGGCCCAGCGCGGCCAGGGCCTCCTGCACGCGCTCCAGCCCCAGCTTGATGCCGGACGGGTTGAGCCTCGAGAAGAAGGCCAGCGCTTCTTCCGGTGTCCGGGGCGCGCTCACGCGCTCAGCCCAGCAGCCCCAGAATCTGGCCCAGCTTCGCCCGCAGGTCCTTGCGGTGGACGATGCTGTCAATCATGCCGTGGTCCAGCAGGAACTCGGAGCGCTGGAAGCCCTCCGGCAGCTTCTGGCGGATGGTCTGCTCGATGACGCGCGGGCCGGCGAAGCCGATGAGGGCCTTGGGCTCGGCGAGGATGACGTCGCCCAGCCACGAGAAGGACGCGGCCACGCCACCGGTGGTGGGGTTGAGCAGCACGGAGATGTACGGCCGCGTGCCGGTGCGGAAGCGGGCGATGGCCGCCGACGTCTTGGCCATCTGCATGAGGGAGAAGATGCCCTCCTGCATGCGCGCGCCGCCGGACGCGGAGAAGACGATGGCGGAGCACTTCAGCTCGTGCGCGCGCTCGAAGACGCGGGCCACCTTCTCGCCCACCACCGAGCCCATGGAGCCGCCCATGAACTCGAACACGAAGCAGCCCACCGACACCTGGTGGCCCTGGATGCGGCCCACGCCAGAGATGAAGGCGTCCGGCTCGCCCAGGTTCTTCCGGGTGGACTTCAACCGGTCCTTGTACTTCTTCGAGTCACTGAACCCGAGCGGGTCCTGCGGCTCCAGCTCCTTGTCGAACTCCTCGAAGCTGTCGGGGTCCAACAGCGCCGCCAGCCGCGCGCGCGCCGCCCAGTAGTGGTGGTGCTCGCAGTGCGGACACACCATCCAGTTCTTCTCCAACTCCTGGCGGTAGATGATCTCGTCGCACGTCTCGCACTTCGCCCACAGGCCCTCCATGCGGGACGGGCGGGGCTCGGCTTGAGGTTCGGTGTCGACGGCGATGCGCGGCTTCTTCGAAAACCAGGCCATGGGGTGGGCGGGGTTAATCCGGCCGCTTTCGGCCGTCAACCCCTCCGTATGGCGCGGCGCGTCTACAGCTCGAAGGTATCGCCCAGCTCCAGCACTTCCACCGGCAGCTCGGCCAGCTCCTTCTTGAGCTGCGTCACGAAGGCGGGCTTGAGGTGATACAGCAGCACCGAGGCGCCGTTACGCTCGAACTTCTGGAGTTCCAGGCTCAGCGTGTGAGGCGTGAGGTGGCCGGAGATGTCGGCCAGGGACTGGAGCTTGTTGGGGAACGACGTCTCCAGCAGCAGCGCCTTGAGGTTCTTCGTCTCGTTCAGGGCCTTCCACAGCTTGTCGGTGGGCCCGGTGTCGCCGCTCATCGCGAGGGCGCTCTTGCCGTTGGAGACGATGAAGCCACACGACTCCACGGGGTGGCTCACCGGCACGCTGCGCACGGTGTAGGGCCCCACCTGGAAGGTCTGCCCGGCGCGGAACGTCTTGATCTGCAGCACGGGCTGGCGCTTCGTCGGGATGCGGGTGAAGTCCGGCCAGAGCGCGTTGTTGAACATGTTCTCGCGCAGGGCCCGGGCGCACTCGCGCGAGGCGTGGATGGTGACCGGCGTGTCGCGCCGGCCGATGACCAGGTCCGCCATCAGCGGCAGGTCCTTCACATGGTCGAAGTGGCTGTGCCCCACCAGGACGTGGTCCACCCGGCACAGCTCCTCCAGCGACAACGTCCCCGTGAGCGCCCCCGCATCGAGCGCCAGCACGTCATCGACGAGGAAGCAGGTGCTCTTGCAGTTGGGTAGCTCGCCGCCGTGGCAGCCGAGGACTCGCAGCTTCACGCTAGAGGTCTCCGAACTTCCACTTCATCTCCAGGTATTGGAGGAAGTCGTGCAGCCTGGCCGTGTCCGGCACGGTCATCCGGTCCCCGTTCCGCTCGACCAGGCCGGACCGCTCCAGCCGGTCCACCACGCTGCGAACGGCGGGCTCGCCCACGCCAATCACGCGCGGCAGCTCCCGCGCCGAGAAGTCAATCTCCACGCCCTCGTCCACCGGGCGGCCCCGGCCCTGGCAGGTCTGGATGATGTGGTGCACCACCCGGCTGGCCGGGTCGTTGTGCAGCAGGTTTTCAATCTGCGCGTCCGCCTCTGAGAGGCGCTCCGCCAGCTTCTTGATCATCCGGACAGCGATCTCCGCGTTGCCGCGGATCATCCCCTCGAACGTCTTGGGGTCGATGACCAGCAGCCGCGCGTCCTCGTTGACGGTGGCGGAAGCATTGCGCGGCTTGTTGGAGATGATGGCCATCTCCCCGAAGAACTCCCCGGGGCCCAGCACGGCGAGAACCTTCTCGACGTCACGGACCCGCTTGGAGATGGCCACCCGTCCTGCCTGGATGACAAACATCTCCCTGCCGGCTTCTCCCTCGCGGAAGAGCTCGGTGCCCTGGGGGAACTCCTTGCCGAAACGTTGAAAGAGGGTTTCCTCGGCGCCCATCCTGCAAAGGAGTCAATCAGCCCACACTCGCCCGGTCAAATTCCCTTTTCTGTGCGCAGCGGTGGGACAGCCACCACGCCACGCGAGACACCGGCCCGGTGGCCGGGTAGAAGGCCGCCCGTGGGAACGACCTACAAGCAGTCCGGAGTGGACATCGAGGCCGGCGACGCGTTCGTCGAGCGCATCAAGCCCCATGCCGCACGCACCATGCGCCCTGAAGTCATGGGCGGCGTCGGTGGATTCGGCGGTCTGTTCGCCCTGCCGCCAGGCAAGTACCAGCAGCCAGTGCTGGTAGCCGGGACGGACGGCGTGGGCACCAAGCTGAAGGTGGCCTTCGCCGCCGGACGCCATGGGACGGTGGGCATCGATCTAGTGGCCATGTCGGTGAACGACATCCTCACCTGCGGCGCCGAGCCCCTCTTCTTCCTCGACTACTTCGCCACTGGCCGGCTGGAAGTCGACGACGCCGCCGAGGTGGTGAAGGGCATCGCCCTGGGCTGTGAGCAGGCCGGCTGCGCCCTGCTGGGCGGCGAGACGGCCGAGATGCCGGGCTTCTACGCACGCGGCGAATACGACCTCGCGGGCTTCTGCGTGGGCGTGGTGGAGCGCTCGGCCATCATTGATGGCAAGAGCGTGAAGCCGGGTGACGCGCTCATCGGCCTGCCCTCCTCCGGACTGCACAGCAACGGCTACTCGCTGGCGCGCAAGGTGCTGCTGGACGACGGGAAGCTGGCCCTGGACGCGACGCCCGAGGGCCTGGACCGGCCGCTGGTGGACGCGCTGCTGGAGCCCACGCGAATCTATGTGAAGGACGTGCTGGCGCTGCTCCAGGCGGTGAAGGTGAAGGGCCTGGCGCACATCACCGGCAGCGGCATCCCGGGCAACCTGCCCCGCTGCCTGCCGGACGGCACGCGCGCGGTGCTGAGCGAGAAGACGTGGCCCAAGCCGCCCATCTTCGACCTCATCGCCAGGCTGGGGAGCGTGGCCCGCGACGAGATGTTCAGCACGTTCAACATGGGCCTGGGGCTCATCCTCGTCGTGGCGAAGGAAGACGTCGCCCAGGCGCTGAGCGTGCTGAGCGGCCGGGGCGTCCAGGCCTTCGAGGTGGGCCGCGTGGAGGCGGGCCAGGGCGAGGCCACGGCGGTCATCGACCCATGAGCGGCCAGCGGGTCCGCCTGGGCGTGCTCGTATCGGGCAGCGGCAGCAACCTCCAGGCGCTGCTGGATGCCTGCGCGCGGGAGGACTTCCCTGCTCAGGTGGCCTGCGTGGTGTCCAACGTGCCCACCGCGTTCGCGCTGGAGCGGGCACGGCAGGCCGGCGTGACGGCCACTGTGGTGGACCACAAGGCCCACGCGACGAAGGCGGACTTCGAGAAGGCCCTGCTGGACACGCTGCGCGCCGCCAACGTGGAGTGGGTGTGCCTGGCGGGGTTCATGCGGCTGTTGAGCGCGGACTTCCTGGGCCACTACGCGGGGCGGGTGCTGAACATCCACCCGTCGCTGCTGCCCGCCTTCCCGGGCCTGAATGCGCAGCGGCAGGCGCTGGAGCGCGGCGTGAAGGTGGCCGGGTGCACGGTGCACTTCGTCGACGCGGGCACCGACACGGGACCCATCATCGCGCAGGCCGCCGTGCCGGTGCTGCCAGACGACGACGAGAAGGCGCTGAGCGCGCGGATTCTCGCGGAGGAGCACCGGCTCTACCCGCTGGCCGTGCGACTCGCGGTGACGGGCAAGGTCACCCAGGACGCGGCACGCACGCGCGTGGAGGCGCGGGTCACGGTAGGGGAGCTGGCGCTGCGCAGTCCTGGCGCGACGGTCGACCCGGCGTGAGCGGACCGAAGGAGTTCGACCGGAAGCCGACGCTCACCGGCGTCGCGACCGACAATGCGGGCGCCGTTCCGACAGAGGAGGCTGCGAAAGGGCCCCTCGACAGCGCCCGGGCTCCCCCCTCCACGAGCGGTCCTGAGCACGCTCGGACCGAGCCAGGAGCCCCCACCCTGCCCTCACATGAGGAACGGGTCGCCGCGCTCCGGGAGGCCCGCGTGGTGCTGGTCAGCGCCTGTCTGCTGGGCGAGGCCTGCCGGTACGACGGCCGCTCCCAGCGCTCCGAGCGAGTCCTCGCCGCGCTCGCCGACAAGGACATCGTCCCCGTGTGCCCGGAAGTGGCCTCGGGCCTGCCCATCCCGCGCCCGCCCGTGGACCTGCGAGGAGGCACGGGCGTGGACGTCTGGGCCGGACGGGCCGTCGCGGTGGAGCGCGCCGCGGGCATCGACCGGACGGAGGCCTTTCAACGAGGTGCCCGGCTCGCGCTCGACGCGGCCCGGCGCTTCGGCGCGACGGTGGCGCTGCTGAAGGAGAAGAGCCCGTCGTGCGGCAGCCAGCGTGTGTACGAGTCCGGCCAGCTCCGCGCGGGCGAAGGCATCACCGCGGCGCTGCTGCGCGCCGAAGGAATCACTGTCCTCAGTGACGAGGACCTCTAACGCAACGGCGTCCCATCCCCGCGCGCCGGCACGGTTCACGTGTCATCGGGCAGCGGCATGAGGAGCGCCCCCACCGCGTCACCGTGACCTCTAAAGCAGCGGCGTCCCATGCCCAGGCGCCACCGCCCACATGTCATGGGGCAACTGCGCGACGAGCACCGTCACCGTGTCGTCGGAACCTCAAAGGCGGAGGCACACCTACCCGCGCGCCGGGACCGTCCATGAATCGTCGTGAAGCGGCGCGAAGAGCGCGTCCACCGCGTCGTCGGTGACCTCCCCCAGTGTGGCGGGCTTCCAGTGCGGCTTGTTGTCCTTGTCCACCAGCACCGCGCGGATGCCCTCGCGGAAGTCCGGCCGCATCGTCATCGATTGGCTGAGCCGGTACTCCACGTTGGCCATCTCGTCGTAGTCCCGCGTGCGCCCCATCCGGAGCTGCCGCAGCGTCACCTTCAGGCTGGCCGGGCACATGTGGAGCAGCGTGGCCCACGTCTCCTGGGCCCACGGCGTACCCTCCACCTCCAACGCCTGCTGGATGTCGTCCACGCGCTCGGCCGCGAAGCACCGGTCGATGGCCGCGTGCTGCACGCTCAGCGGCGACGTCCCCGTTTCGGCATGGAAGCCGGCGAGCACCGTATCCACCACCGTGCTCGCCGCGCCGGTGCCCCAGGGCGCGCCCACCAGCGCGTCCAGCACCGCCTCCAGCCGCGCGGACTCCACGTGGTGCGTGGCGTAGCCCAGCCACATCGCGTCCGCCGCGTTGCACCGGGCGCCCGTGAGGCCCAGGTACGTGCCCGACTCACCGGGGAAGCGCGGCAGGAACCAGCCGCCGCCCACGTCCGGGAAGAGGCCAATGGCCGTCTCCGGCATGGCCAGCACCAGCTTCTCCGTCACGACCCGGTGCGTCCCATGAATCGACAGGCCAAGCCCGCCGCCCATGCAGACGCCGTCCACCAGCGCGATGAACGGCTTGCCGAAGTGGTGGATGCGGTGGTTCAGCGCGTACTCGGCGCGGAAGAACTCGCGTGACACCCGCTCCTTCTCGTCGCGAGAGGCGTCACCCACGGACAGCGCCACCGCGCGCACGTCTCCGCCCGCGCAGAAGGCCCGGTCGCCAGCGCCCTGGATGACGACGGCCTGGATGGCCGGGTCCGCCGCCCACGCGTCGAGCGCCGGGTGCAGCTTGCGGCACATCGCCAGGTTCAGCGCGTTCAGCGCCTTGGGCCTGTTCAGGGTCACCACGCCTACCGCACCACGCGTCTCGAGCAGAAGGTCGTCCGTCATGGCTCGGGGGATATCAGGCGAGCAGCCCCTTGGGTGGATTCATTGGCCCACCGCGAGCCCGGACGCGCTATGGGGAACGCATGACCTCCGCACTGGCGCCCCTGCGTGCCGTCGTCTTCGACATGGACGGCACCCTCGTCGACAACATGTTGTTCCACAACGAGGCCTGGGTCTCGCTCGCCCGGAAGCTCGGCCTGACGCTGACCGCGGACGACTTCCAGAGCCGCTTCGCCGGCAGGAAGAACGAGGAGATCATCCCCGAGCTGCTCGGCCGCCCGGTGGCGCCGGACGAAATCGAGCGAATCGCCGAGGAGAAGGAGAACCACTACCGCACCCTGTACCGCCCCCACCTCCAGCTTCACCGGGGCGCCGCGGCCTTCATCCAGAGCCTGAAGGAGGCCCACATCCCGGCGGCCATCGCCACCGCCGCGCCCCAGGGCAACCGCGAGCTGGTGCTGGACGGGCTGGGCATCCGCCCCCTCTTCGCGAACATCGTCGGCGCCGAACAGGTGACTCGCGGCAAGCCCGCTCCGGACATCTTCCTGGCCGCCGCCAAGGCGCTGGGCGTGGACCCCACCGATTGCCTCGCCTTCGAGGACGCCGTGCTGGGCATCCAGTCCGCCCGCGAGGCCGGCATGACGGTGGTGGGGCTGACCACCGCCGCGCCGGAGGCCGACCTCCGCCAGGCCGGCGCGCACTGGGTGGTCCCGGACTTCACCCTGCTTCCCGCCGAGGTGAAGCAGCGCCTCTTCGGCGCACAGGCGCGCTGATCCGCCCCCCACCCGGGGCGACCCTTGGTGAAAAGGGCGCCAGCGGCGGGCACGTTGTGTAGTGTTGCCCGCCTCATGGCGACGTCCTCTGCCAAGCTCAAGCTTCCCGCCGGGCCGTCCCGGCATGTCTACGACGTCATCGTGCTCGGCAGCCAGCTGGGCGGTGCGCTCGCGGCGGCCCTGCTGGCGAAGCGCAACCACCGCGTCCTCCTGGTGGAGCACGACGGCATGGGGCCCGGCTACGAGCACGGCGGCTACGTGCTCCCCTACGCTCCCTTCGTCGCGCCGCCACTCAAGGCCATGCCCGCGGTGGAGGAGGCCCTCACGGAGCTGGGCCTCAACGCCAACGTCCAGCGCACGCTGCGGCCTCATGCGCCGGAGCTGCAACTGCTCATGCCGCGCAACCGCCTGGACCTCCACGGCGACGCCGCCCGCCGCAAGGCCGAGGTGACGCGGGAGCTGGGCGAGGAAGGCGAAGCCCTGCTGGGCGCCCTGGCCGGCACCGCCGCGCAGCACGAAGCCAGTGACGCCTTCTTCAAGGCGGGCCCCGCCCTGCCCCCGGACGGCTTCTTCGAAGGGTGGGGCCTGAAGAAGCTCATCCGGGCCCACCCGGGCCTGGACACGCCGCCCCGGCTCGCCGGAGACGCCGCGTCCGTGTCCCTGGTGCGGGGGCTGCTGCCCTTCGTCACCCACCTGGACCAGCCGGAGTCGCCCCTGGCGCTGACGCGGGCCATCTCCCAGGTGCTGTCCACGCCGTCCTACTTCCCCGGAGGCCACGAGGGCATGCGGGAGATGCTCGCCCGCCGCGTGGCGGAGCTGGGCGGTGACGTCCTGGGGCGTGACAACCCCGCCGGCTTCATCGTGGAGGAGCTGGCCTTCGACGGCAGCAAGTTCGCGGGCCTGAAGCTGATGCGCTCGGACACCATGTACCGCGCGTCCTGCCTGGTGGCGGCCACGGACGCGGGCGCGCTGCGGCGGCTGGTGACGGACAAGAAGCACCACCGCGGCCTGCTGGAGCACCTGGACCAGTCCAACACCAAGGCCCTGCTCTTCACCGTGAACTGGGTGGTGCCGGAGTCGGCGCTGCCTCGCGGCCTGGGCGAGCTGGCCCTGCTGGACACCGGCGACGCTGAACTGGGCCCCGTGCTGATCCAGGTGCACCCGGCGCGCGCGGCCCCGGCACACGGCGGCAAGGAGGCCAAGGCGACGGAAGGGCTCCGCGTGGTGTGCGCGGGCGCCTTCGTCCCGGCCTCGGCGCGCGACCTGGGCGAGGAACACCTCCAGGGACTGGCCGCGCGCATCGACGAGCACCTGGACGCGCTGATGCCCTTCACCGCCGAGCACCGTGTGCTGCGCTCGGCCCCCTACCTGGACGCCGGCGGGGTCCGTGGCAGCCGGCTGATGCCGCACCCATTGTTCAGCTTCGAGTCGGAAGCCTTCCTGGGCGTTACGGGTTTGACGCAGCGCACGCCAGCGAAGAACATCCTGCTCGCCAACCGGGAGGTCCTCCCCGGCCTGGGCCTGGAGGGCGAGCTGCTCGCGGGCATCCGGGCAGCCCGGATGGTGCAGGACATGTTGAAGAAGAAGGATCCCCTCAAGGGCTGATCCTGGATCTAAGGCTGGATTTCCGGGCCGTTATCTGGCAGGTTCCGCCGCTCTTTTAATCGGCAGGCGTCCAACGCCCCAGTTTTCAAGGAGTTAGAGGTCATGGCGTGGAAGTGTGACATCTGTGGCAAGCGTCCGCTGGTGGGTAACAACGTCAGCCACGCGAACAACAAGACCAAGAAGCGGACCCTGCCGAATCTCCAGAAGATCCGGGCCAGTGTGCAGGGTAGCAACCAGCGCGTTCTCGCGTGCACCCGCTGCATCAAGGCGGGCAAGGTGACGAAGGCCGCTTGAGGTCCTTTCGCTCGAGGGAGGGCATGACGCGCGTCTCACCACCGCGACTGCCCTCCACGAGCGGATTCATCCCGTGTGGACACCGCAGCCCTGCTTGGCTTTCGAGCAGCGCGGTGCTTCACCGGTGGCATTGACGTATTGGCCGCCAGCCGTGCGGTTCGTACCGTCTTTCCCTTTCGTGGAAGCGGTGTGAGCCGTCGCGGCCGCTTTGCGGGCACGCATCCTGGCGCGCCGGTCCGAAGCACGTGGCCTCACCTCTGACACCGCACCTCGTGCGACTCGAGGTGAATGTCTCGCCGTCAACTGGCGCGAGGTGTCAAGTCGGACTAGGTAAGCTGACACCGTGAGCAGCGTCAATCTGATGGCCCGCGAAGTGGCCGCGAAAATCGTTTTCTACGGACCGGGTTTGTCCGGGAAGACGACCTCGCTGAGGAAGATCTACGAGACGGTCCGCCCCGCACACCGCGGCGAGATGATGTCCATCGCCACGGAGGGAGACCGGACGCTCTTCTTCGACTTCCTTCCGGTGAAGGTGGAGCGCGTAGGCGACTGCTCGGTGCGGCTCGCGCTCTACACCGTCCCCGGCCAGGTCTTCTACAACGCCACCCGCAAGCTGGTGCTCCAGGGCGCCGACGGCGTCGTGTTCGTGGCGGACTCACAGCCGGAGGCCATGGACGCCAACCGCGAGTCCCTGGCCAACCTGGAGGAGAACCTCTTCGAGCACGGCATCCGGTTGGACCGCTTCCCGCTGGTGATGCAGTGGAACAAGCGGGACCTGGACGGCGTGCTGCCGGTGGAGGTGCTCCGCAAGGAGCTCAACCCCCGCGGCGTCCCGGAGCTGGAGACGTCCGCCTCCAATGGCCGGGGGGTGCTCGACACGCTCAAGGCCATCACCCGGCTGGTCATCAAGGATCTGCGCGCCAAGCGCCATCGTCCCGCCCGCCCCGCCCCACCGCGGGCGCACACGCCCGCGGGCCTGGAGGCCCAGCTCACGCAGCACCTGCAACACCGGC
>JBKGHI010000250.1:0-12872 GCA_046520405.1 Myxococcus sp. 1LA | reverse complement strand
TGGAGACGCCGCCGCCCGCGCGCGGTGTCGCGGCCGCCGCCTCGTCCGCCCCGCCGACCGCGGAGGTGACGCCATGAACCGGTGGATGAAGTACGGCGCGGTGGCCCTCCTGACGCTGGTGGGGCCCGCCTCCTGGGCCGCTCCACGCGCCGCGTTGGAGACGGCGTGTGAGCCCGCCTCCCTCGACGAAGCGCTCACGCCGCGCGCCTTCCCCACGGAGGTGCGCGCCGCGCTGGATTCAATTGTGCGCGCCGAGCTGTCGCAGGGGCCTGTCGCGGGCCTGTCCGTGGGCGTCACGCGGGGGCCGTATCGCTGGGTGTGCGCTTATGGGCTTCGCGACGTGGCCCGCAAGCTGCCCGCGACGCCGCAGACGACGTACCGCATGGCGTCCGTCACCAAGTCCTTCACGGCGGTGGCGGTGCTTCAGTTGGTGGAGCAGGGGAAGCTGAACCTGGACGCGGACATCTCCACCCTGGTGGCGAACTATCCCTCCAAGCAGTGGCCCGTCACCGTGCGGGACCTGCTGGGGCACCTGAGCGGCGTCCCCACCTACGACGGGCCCGCCTCCACCCGCAACGTGAAGTCGATGAGCACCGAGGCGGCCATCGCGGTCTTCGCGGGCAAACCGCTCGTCTCCGAGCCGCGTACGCGCTACCTGTACACGACGTGGGGCTACAACCTGCTGGGCGCGGCGGTGGAGAAGGCCTCCGGGCAGTCCTACCGCGACTATCTGCGCGAGCACATCTTCGCTCCCGCGAGCATGGCGTCCGCCGACCTGGACATCATCGCCACGCGCAACCAGCACCAGGCCAAGGGCTACCGCATCCAGGGCATGGCGCTGAAGCCCTCGCGCTTCCTCGATGTGACCAGCCGCTTCGCGGGAGGCGGGACGCGCGCCTCGGTGACGGACATGCTGGGCTTTGGCAACGCCGTGCTGTCTCACACGCTGGTGACTCGCGAGACGATGGGCCGGATGCAGGCGTCCATGGCCACCACGGACGGCCGCCTCACCGACTACGGCATGGGCTTCGCCACCTATCCGGTGCGCGGGCACTACGTGGTGGCTCACGCGGGCGGCCAACCCGAGACGAGCACGATGTTGGTGATGCTCCCCGCCGAGGACACGGTGATTGCCCTGGCGACCAACGTGGAGGGCGAGGCCCGGCGCATGCGCCGCCTGTCCAACCGCTTGATGGAGCAGTTGGTGGATGACGCCGTCACCCGCCGCGACGCCTACGTGGCGGACCCGGTGGACGCGGTGGTGTACGAAGGGCTGAGCCGCGTCACCAGCTATGGGATGGCGTACCACCAGTGGGCCACTCGAGGTCCGGGCTCGCTGCCGCCGGAGACGGACCTGCCGGGCGCCTTCGCCAGCGTCTCCGCGATGCTGAACCGGAAGGAGATTGGCCGGGACGCACGGGTGGCGCTGGAGCGCGTTCGAAGCGGGCACGACCCACGCATGAACGCCGCCTTCATCCGCGTGGGCGCGCACATGGCCCGCACGCTGGAGAAGCTGCACGGCGCCGAGCGTCTCCAGGCGTATCCCGCCGAGGGGCCGCTGGCCTTCTTCGCGGAGTACCTGGCCGCGTGTGACGCCGGGCAGGTGCCCGAGCCGGAGCGCTTCGGTGAGCCGCTGCGAGGGGACGTGCTCCGCCTGGCCGCCAGTTGGAAGCGCACGCAGCTCCCCGCGCTCCAGCGCGTGCGCCTGGACGAGGAGAAGAACCCGGAGTCGCACTGGGCCGCGGTGCGCAAGTCGGTGGCCGCGTCGCCTGGGTTCCACCCGGACTATTCGGACGAGCTGCTGCGCATCGCGGAGGGCCATGCGTGGCGCAAGCAGCAGGCGGCCCGGCTGCGTTGGTTGGAGCGGGCCGTGGAGCTCCAGCCCCGGGGACTGGACGCGCGCTGGGCGCTGTCCGAGGCGCTGCTCGCGGCGAACCCGGAGGAGGTGGTGCTGCCGCACCTGCGCGAGGCGGTGGCCACGCCGCAGGGGGCGCTGGCGCTCGCGCCCAAGAACTTCCTGAAGCGGCTCTTCAACGTGGAGTCCACCGCGGTGGCCGCGGGCCTGCTGCGCGCGGGCGTGGCGCTGCATCCGGACGCGCCAGAGCTCTGGGAGGCGTTGGCGAAGCGGGAGCAGTCGCTGGGCCGGAAGGCGGCGGCCACCGCGGCCCAGCGTGAGGCGAAGCGGGCGCGTGAGGCGCCCAAGCCCGTCATCGCGCCGGCAGCCGCCGTCCCCGAGGCCGCAGGCGCCAGTGGCGCGGTGCCGGACGACCACGGGTTGGAGCCCGCGGGGAAGTGAGCCGTGCCGCCGGAGCAGGTGTCTCCGGCGGCTGCGGGCTTCAGTTCGACGGCCGGGGCTTCAGCTTGCCGGAGAGCATGCAGGCCGTCGCGACGGGCGTGTCCTTGTACATGGCCGGCTTGAAGCGCCACTGCTTGATGGTCTCGACGTTCTTCGCATCCAGGCCCAGCCCTGGCTTGAGCATCACGCAGCCCGTGGCTTTCCCGTCCACCTTGATGGTGCACCGGAGCATATACGTGGTCTCGTCCTCGTAGAGGCGGGCGAGCGCCTTGGGGTCGAACTGGAGGTCCTCCCCGCTGATTCGCTCGGGGCGCATCGGCGGGTTGCCGCAGGGGAGGATGGTGTTGCTGTCGACCCTCTTGTCGAGGGCCTCCAGGTTGTGCTGGAGCTCGGCTTCGAAAGCCTTTGGGTCCTGAGGCTGCGCCGCGGGCTCGGCGGCCAGGACGGGCGCGGACAGCAGGAGGAGCGACACGAGACCGGGCTTGTGCATGGTTCCTCCTCTAAATCGTGGGTGGGGCAGGGGAAAGCGTGAATTCGAAGAGCGGGTTTCCCGGTGGGCACCCATGCGAGGATGGCGACACATATGCGCATCCCGTGTCCCCGTTGTCAGGCCTTCGTCGTCCCCGGCGCGCAGAGCTGCTCGTGGTGCGGCACGTCGCTTCTCCAGGAGGCCACGCCGGGCTCCGCCGACCCTGTGTGTGCCGTCCACCCGGAGCTGCTCAGCCTTCAGGCGTGCTCCCGATGTGGCAACTTCGCGTGCGCGCAGTGCCTGCGGAAGGGGACGCGGGACGAGCCGCTGTGCGCCGCGTGCCATGACCGTGTGCCCGCGGATGCCCTGCCGTGGGACCGGCGCGAGGAGCTGGGCACGCTGCGCGCGTACTGGCAGACGTGCCTGGCGGTGACGCTGCGCCCCACGGCCACCTTCGAGCGCGCACGTCCGGAGGGTTCGGTGGGCAGCTCCCTGGGCTTCGCGGCGCTGTCCAACCTGGCCGCCTACTTCACCACCGCGCTTGCCTATCTGGCCGTCGTCTTCGCCATCCCGGCGGAGATGATGGAAATCGACAACGTCTCGCAGAGCGGGTTCCGGTTGATGGCCACCGGCGTGTTAGGGGCGATGATGGTGGCGGCGCCCGTCATGGGCATGCTCGTCGCGCTCATCAACTCCGCGCTGGACCACATCGTGTTCCGGCTGGAGGGGACGGGGCAGTCCTTTGAAGTCACCCTGCGCGCCAACTCCTTGTCGCTGGCGCCGTACCTGCTGGGGCTGATTCCCTTCTGCGGCATGTACGTCGCGCCCATGTGGGCCCTGGCGTTGCGCGTCATCGCGTACCGGAACCTGCACCGCACGGGCTGGGGCACCGCGGCGCTGGGCGCCCTGGCGGCTCCCCTGCTATCCCTCGGCCTGTGTTGCGGTGTCTACGCGGTGATGGGGCTGGTGGGCGCTGCCGCTGGTGCTGGCAGGTAGGGCGGCGCGCCAGCGCTACGGCGCCGTCACCGTGTTGGTGGGGACCGCCGCGGTGACAGTGCGCTGCTGGGGCCAGAAGCGCGCGCCGTGGACGTTCTCCAATGCGGCGATGCGCTTCTTCGTCTTCGCGTCGTAGACGCGGGCGGCCTGCTCCGCGGAGACCAGCAGCAGGTGTCCGCGCATCCGCAGCGCCACGGCCGAGGTGGGCGAGAGCGCCAGCTTCTCCGGCTCCACCAGCCGGTCATTCACCTCCCAGCGAAGGGGGAGCATGAGCGTGGGCAGCTCGCCCGCGGCCTCCCAGGCGTAGAGCGGGCCATGGTGCGTCTCCATGGAGATCCACATGCCGTAGGCCGTGTGGCCCCGGTCCTTCACCACCGCGTCCAGACGGGCCGCGTCCTCGTTGCCTTCCTCCAGCTCCGACTCCGCGAGCCGGTCCGCGTCCTTGGAGAAGGTGGAGGACGTCAGCCGGCTGGCCGTGGCCAGGGCCTCCGTGCCCAGGGCGCCGTCTATTTCATACAGCGTGGCCACCGTCTCCAGGTGCTTCCACTGGCCGGCCTCGTGGCGGTACGCGTGCGCCAGGCCCGGGCTGCCTTCCGCCTCCGGGAGGAGGAAGCGCTTGCCGTCGAAGAGGAAGTACTCGCGGCCGCTGTCCATCTTCCGCGGCAGGTCTTCCAGTTGCGACACCAGCGCCACGACGTGGCCCGCTTCGTCGAAGCCCAGCGTGTCCGTGTGGCCCAGCTCGGGCAGGAGCAGCCGGGTGCTCTGGCCGGACTCGAAGTCCACCTGCCAGGCGCGCGGGGGCAGCTCCCCGTTGCCCCGGTCCACCATGAGGCCTTGCCGGCCCTTCGGCCCCCAGGCCAGCTTGAGCCGCTCACACACCGCGTCCACGGTGGCGAGCGGCTTGCGTGTGCCCGCCGACTCATGGCGAATCCAGGTACAGCCGGAGGGAGACGCGGCTTCGAGGAAGGACAGGCTGTAGTGGGGCGCGGGCTCCGTGGGCGCGGGGGGCGGCGTGGCGGGCGCCTCGGGGGCGGGGGCCTCTGACTGCTTGCAGGCGCTGCCCAGAAGCAGCGCCGAGCCAAGGAAGACGGCGGGGCCGAGACGGCGACTCATGTTGCGCTCCAACGAAGAAAACGGCCCTCCACCATGGCAGATGGTTGGGCCTCAGAGGAAGCCACCCCAGGAGTACCCACGAGGCGCGCCGGGGTTGTTTGGACCTCCTCGCCTGCCCTCCTGGTTGACGTGCGCGTCAAGTCCGGAAGCCCACGTTGCAGCCGGGGAGCGCTTGTCGCAGGGCCTCGACTTCCGCTGGAGGAAGGTCGGTCTGGTGGAGGTCCAGGTGCTTGAGGCTGCTCAGCCGCGACAGCCAGGGCGGCAGCGTCGTCATGGGCGTGGCCTTGAGGCCCAGGTACTTCAAGCGGGTGAGCTGCCCCAGCGTCTCTGGGAGTGCGCGGACGCCGGTGTTGTCCAGGTTGAGGGACTCCAGGCCTTCCAGTTGCCCCAGCTCGGGAGGCAGCGTCTCCAGCTTCGGATTCCAGGCGAGGTCGAGCTGCTTCAGCTTCGTGAGCCGGCTCAGCGCGCCGGACACCTGGAGCAGGTGCGCGTGCTTCACCGTCAGGCGCTCCAGTTCGGAGAACTCGCCGATCAGCTCCGGGATGACGCCGAGCCTCCGTCCCATGAGGAAGAGGTCCTTCGTGTCGCGGGGAAAGGTCTCCAGGATGGCGGCGGCGCCCTGGTCGCGGGCCTTCGCGGCGGCTTCACCGAGCGACTCCTGCACCAGGCCCAGCGGGTCACCCAGCGCAGGGGCCTTCTTGCCTGCCGGCTTCGGCGCGGCGCCCTTGCTCAGCGCCGCGAGCTTCTTCTTGAGCCACGGCGCGAAGGGCCCCAGCTCCAGCGTGGGCAGGCTGTCCTCCACCGACCAGACGACGCAGGCGTCGCCGCTCGTGCTCCTGCCGAAGCAGTAGCCGTTGACGTCATTGAGGTCCTCGGACGCGAACATCACGAAGCGGTAGTCATGCTGGCCCGCCTCGCGTTCTTCCCGCACCGTCGTCCACTGCCGGCCGGGCTCGCCCATGCCCTGCGAGGCCTGGATGCGCCAGCGCGGAGGGAGGAAGCCCAGACCTTTCTTCCCGGTGGTGACCCAGCGGTAGCCCAGGGCTTCGACGAAGCGCTGATACGCCTCTGGAAGGAGCGCGCTCAGGTCGGGCTCATGCTCGAAGGTCATGTGCATGGGTTCGAGCTCCGCCGGATACTGGCCTACGGCGTTCTCCCCCAAGGTGTCCTTCAGCTTCGCTTCCAGGTCCTGCCACGCCGTCTCGATGGGGACAGGCGCCGCGGCGGCGCGTGAAGGCGCGGTCTTCTTGCTCTTGCTCGCCATGGCGTTGCCTACCGCCTCGGGCGCGTGCCGGCAAGCGGCTCACGGCGCCACGGACCACAGCTCCACTTCGTGCTCGCGAGCCCGCTGCAACGCCTGCCCCAATTCCATGGGGTAGGGCGGCCGGGCGGGGGCCAGTGCGCGAATCTCGGGCGGCAGCCGTGCCACCTCACGCCGTGCGTGTTCGCGGATGTCCTCGAGCGTCGGGGAGGCCCCCGGCAGCCGCTGCCCTCCGCGCATCACGGGTTGGAGGAGCGGTCTTCCGGGCGCGACGTCGCCCTTGCACGTGAGCACGTCACCGCGCGCCACGCCGTCCACCTCCCGCCGATAGATTTGCTTCGCGCCTGGAAGCAGCAGCTTCCCCGAGGACAGCTTCACCCGGGGGCGCCCGCGTACGCCACCAGCTTGTAGGCCATGTCCAACGCGGGCGCGTCCGACGACACGCCCATGGCCGTGCCCACGCCGAAGCTGTCGATGGGGGCCCCGCGCGCCACCAGCCTCGCTACCGCGTCCTCGTCCAGCCCGCCGCTCGCGTACACGCGCACCTGCTCCAGTCCGGCCTCGTCGAGCATCTCCCGCGCCGCCTTCGACAGCGCGAGCAAGTCCCCCGAGTCCAGGCGGATGGAGGTCACCTGGAAGTCCTCGCCCAGCTCCCGCGCCAGCCGGATGACGTGCTGCACGCCGCGCAGCGTGTCGTAGGTGTCCACCAGCAGCGTGGCGTTCGGGTGGACGCGCGTGAAGGCGCGGAAGGCCTCCAGTTCGTCGTCGTGCGCCTGCACGTAGCTGTGCGCCATGGTGCCCGCGAGCGGAATCCCATACCTCTTCCCCGCCAGCACGTTGGAGGTGGAGTCCACGCCCGCCAGGTACGTCGCGCGCGCCGCCTTCAGCCCGGCGTCCGTGCCGTGGTGGCGCCGCAAGCCGAACTCCATGACGTGGCGTCCCGCGGCGGCCGTCACCACGCGCACGGCCTTGGAGGCCACCGTCGTCTGGAAGTGCACCTGGTTGAGGAGGTACGTCTCCACGAGCTGCGCCTCCGGCAGTGGCGCGCGCACCTCCAGCAGCGGCTCCTCGGGGAACACGGGCGTGCCCTCCGCGACTGCGTCCACGTCACCGCTGAAGCGGAAGCGTTCGAGCCATCCGAGCAGCCGGTCCGAGAAGCGGCCTTGAGCCGCCAGCCAGTCCAGGGCCTCCGCGCCGAAGCGCAGGTGCTCCAGGTACCTCAGCGCATCCTCGAGCCCCGCCGCCAGCAGGTAGTTGCGCCGGGGCGGGAGCCTGCGCGCGAAGAGGCTGAACACCGCCTCGTCCCACATGCCTTCTTCGAGGTAGGCCTCCGTCATCGTCAGTTGGTAGAGGTCTGTCAGCAGCGCGGTGTCTTCCGGCTGGTCCATGTCGGGGGCTCCGCTCGAAGGGGATGGCACCTCAGGTTCAAGCTAGGCCTTGTCCCCGGTGCGTGCTCCCCGCGGCCTGGCGAGCAGGCGTCCGCTTCGTGCGCAGCTTTTGCCTCGCGCCCCCTGGCTGCGCATCTTTTGCGCGGCTGTCGAGGTCCGATGACCTGGGGGGCTGCATGGAGCAGACCTTGCACTGACGCTGGCCGTACGCCGCGGGAATGGACTCATCGAGCAGGGGAGCAGACATGCTGGTGGCTGTCTTCGACACACACCGCTACGACCGGGACGCGCTGGATGCCGCCAACGCGCGCTTCGGACATGCGCTCACCTACTTCGAGCCCCGGCTGACGCTCCAGACGGCGCCGCTGGCGGAGGGGTTCCCCGCCGTGTGCTCCTTCGTCAATGACAAGGTGGACGCGGCCACGCTGGAGGTGCTGCACGAGGGCGGGGTGCGGCTCGTGGCGGCGCGCTCGGCGGGCTACAACCACGTGGACCTCGAAGCGGCGCGGCGGCTGGACATGCGCGTGACGCGCGTGCCGGAGTACTCACCCCACGCGGTGGCCGAGCACGCGGTGGCGTTGGTGCTGTCCCTCAACCGCCACATCCCGCGCGCCTTCTCGCGCGTGCGCGACTGGAACTTCTCGCTCGACGGGCTGGTGGGGTTCGACCTGGCCGGCAAGACGGTGGGCATCGTGGGCACGGGCCGCATCGGCCGCGTGGCGGCGCGCATCTTCAAGGGCTTCGGCTGCAACGTGCTCTGCTACGACGTGGCGCCGGACGCGGCCTTCGAGCGCGAGCTGGGCGTGCGCTACGCCTCGCTGGACACGCTCTTCGCCGAGTCGGACATCCTCTCCCTGCATGTCCCGCTGACGCCGGGCACGCGGCACCTGGTGGACGCGGCGGCGCTGGCGCGGATGAAGCGGGGCGTGCTGCTCATCAACACCGGCCGCGGCGCGCTCATCGACAGCAAGGCCCTGGTCGCCGCGCTCAAGGCCGGCCACATCGGCGGCGCGGGGTTGGATGTGTATGAAGAAGAGGAGGGCGTCTTCTTCCAGGACCTCTCCGGGCAGGTGCTCCAGGACGACGTGCTGGCGCGGTTGCTCACCTTTCCCAACGTGCTCATCACGTCGCATCAGGCCTTCCTCACGCATGAGGCGCTCGCCAACATCGCCGAGACGACGCTGGCGAGCATCCAGGCCTTCGAGCGGGGCGAGCCCCTGCTGAACGAGGTGCGCGCCGAGCAGGTGCTCCGCGCGCGTTGATTTCCACGCCCCATTCGAACCGGGAGCTGCCATGTCCATTGTCTGCGCCACCAATTTTTCCGACGCCGCGCGGCGTGCCTCCACGCTGGCCGCGGAGCTGGCTCGCAAGGCCGGCACATCCTTGTGGCTGGTCCATGTCCTCAACCCCGACTCCGTGCGCGCCTTTGGCAAGGCCCTGCTGGGGTCCGCCGAGGCGGTGCTGAGCGACGAGACGAAGCGCCTGGAGAAGCTGGGCGCGAAGGTGGAGCCGGTGCTCCTCCAGGGCGAGCCGGCGGTGATGGTGGCGGAGTTCTGCCGGGAGCAGGGCGCCTCGTTGGTGGTGGCGTCGCGGGGCGGGGATGAATCGCCCTTCGGCGGCGAGGGGGGCACGGTGGACCGGATGGCGCAGTCGCTGACGGTGCCGCTGCTGGCCCTGAGGGACCCGGCGCCGCTGGAGGCGTGGACTCGGGGCGAGCGGCCGCTGAAGGTGCTGCTGGGCGTGGACCGCTCCCTGCCCTTCGAGGCCGCGCGGGACTGGGTGCTGACGCTGAGCAAGGGCGGCCGCGTGGAGGTGGTGGGCGGACGCGTCTACTGGCCCGAGGAGGAGGCCCGCCGCCTGGGGATGCGGCAGGCCATGTCCTACGGTGAGGCCCCGCCCGAGCTGCAGCAGGCGCTGGAGCGCGAGAGCGCGGAGCTGCTGGCCCCGCTGGCGCAGGGCGGAGCCCCCGTGCGCTCCCGCGTGGAGGCGGGCGTGGGGCGCATCGCCGACCACCTGGTGGAGCTGGCGGACCAGGAGCACGTGGACCTGCTGGTGGTGGGCACGCACCACCGGCGCGCGCTGGGACGGCTGTGGAGCGTGTCGCGCCATGCGCTGCGGCTGGCGCGCATGTCCGTGGTGTGCGTGCCCGTGCAGGCGATGGCGGTGGGCGCCGAGACGCCGCTGCCGGAGTACCGCGAGGTGATGGTGGCCACGGACTTCTCGGAGACGGGCAACCGCGCGGTGGCCCATGCCTTCGCGCTGACGGCCCCGGGCGGCACCGTGCACCTGGTGCATGCCACCGAGTCGAAGCCGTCACTCGAGGAGGCGGCCCAGATGCGCGAGCAGCTCTCGACGCTCGTCCCCAAGGGGGCGAAGGACCGGCACGTGCGGCTGGAGGTCATCCCCGGGGGCAAGGACGTGGTAGCCACGCTCGCGCAGACGGCGGAGCGGCTGGGCGTGAGCGCCATCGTCATGGGCACGCATGGACGGTCGGGCTTGAAGCGCGCGGTGCTGGGCTCGGTGACACAGTCCCTGCTGCTGCGCACGGACCGGCCCGTGCTGGTGGTGCGGCCTCCGGCGGCATGACGCGGCGCGCGCGGTGGACGCTTCCTTCCTAGGAGGCGTCCACGTCCACGTAGGCGCGCTTCGCCAGGACGGACACGAGGCGGCCCTCCGGCATCACATAGGCGGAGAGCTTGCCGCCGTACACGCAGCCAGAGTCGAGTCCCACCGCGTGCGGGTAGCGCTGGAGGCCGCGCATGGCGTCATGTCCGAAGATGACCAGCTCCGGCCCCTGCCACAGGCTGGCCCACGGCGCGCCCGCGTCCACCCGCTTCGACGGCGTCCCGTCCTGCATGATGCTGCGAAGGTTGAGCAGCTCGTCTTCCTTCTGGGCCTCCAGCGGCACGCCCGGCACCAGGCCGCCGTGCACGGCCACCACGTTCAGCTCGGGGAAGCAGCGGTACAGCGGCTGGGACTCCAGCCAGGCCCAGTCCTCGGGCGTCAGCGTGTCCAGGACGTGTTGATGCTCGGGCTTCAGCTTCTTCCCGCGCGGCCCCCGGCCGGCGTGCCAGCGCAGCACGTGGGCATCATGGTTGCCCCGCACCGCCAGGAAGCCCTGCTCACGCGCACGGCGCACCACGCCCGCGGAGTCCGGGCCCTTCGCCACCAGGTCCCCCACCAGCACCACGCGGTCGTCCGGCTGCCAGCCGCACTGCGTCAGCAGCGCGTCCAGTTCCTCCGCGCACCCGTGCACGTCTCCAATGAAGAGCGTTCGCATCCGCTCCTCCTTTAATGCGCTTTGCGTCCGTCCGGAAACCCTCTGTCGGATGTCAGGCGTTCATGGCGCCCGCGCGGCGGGAATGTGTGAGGGCCTGGGCAGGCGGGCCCGCCAGGCATCCACTTCCTCCAACGCCTCCTGTCCCGCGGTGCCCAGCGTCACCAATGACTCACGGGCTTCCTCCGCCAGCCGCAGCGCGCGAGGCCGGTCTCGCTTCGCGTCCCAGAGCGCTTGCGCCAGGAGGAATCGCGCGCGGGCCTGCTCCTCGCTCGGCTGCGTGGCGGTCGCTCCGCTGGCCACCGCGCGCTCCAGAAGCTCGGCCGCTTGAAGTGCCGGTGCAGCGCCACCAGCGTGCGGCCCAGGTCCATCAGCGTGCCGGTCCGGTAGCCGTAGGCGTCGTCCTCGCGCGCCTCGAGGAGGACGCGGGCGCGTTCGAGGTAGGGCAGGGCTTCCGTGTAGCGCTGGTCCAACATCAGCAACCGGCCCGTGGCCCGGAGCGTCTGCGCCACGTAGGGATGCCGAGGCCCCAGCCGCTGCTCCAGCGGGACGAGCACCGCGCGGAAGCGCGACAGGGCCTCCTCGGAGCGGCCAGCGCGCGCCATCAGCGTGGCCAGGTTGCCCAGCGTGATGAGCGCGCCCGAGCCGTCCTCGCCTTCCACCTTGAGGAGGATGTCCAGCGCGCGCTCCTGGAGCCGCAGGGCCTCGTCGGAGCGGCCCATGCGTTGGAGGGCGGCGGCCAGCGGATTGATGGCGGAGGCCACGTCGGGGTGCTCGGGCCCGAGGGCGTGCTCGAAGACCTCCAGCGCGCCGCGCGCCAGGGCCTCCACCTGTTCGACCTCCGCCCTGCGCCAGTGCGCGTAGGCCAGCTCCAACTGGGCGCGCGCCACGTCCGGGTGACTGGGGCCCAAGGCCGCGCGGCGCGTACTCAAGGCCTGCTCGAAGAGCCGCATCGCCTCGTCCGCGCGGAGCTGCGCCATGCGCGTGGCGCCCAGCTCCAACCGGACGTCGGTGACCTCCAGGCTGTCCGGCCCGTAGGTGGCTTCCAGCCGCGCGAGGGCGGCCTCCTGTTGCTCGGCCGCCTCCGTGTAGCGCCCCTGGGCGAAGAGGAGCGCGCCGACGCGCGCTGGAGCTGCGCGCGCAGCACGCCGTCGCCGCCCAGCCGTTCGATGGCGGCCTCCGCGCGTTCGCGCCACCGGTGTCCCAGCGCGTGCTGGTCCAGCACGTAGCCGGAGGCATGCACCAGCCGCGTCCAGGCGCGCGCGGCCGCCACGTCGTTGCGCCCGGCCTCCGCGTTCCACACCGCGTCGAAGTAGGTGGCCTCCGCCTCGCGCGGCTGGCCCGTCTCCTCTCGCAACTGGGCCAGCAGCAGCAGGCGTCCGCGCCGCCGTGACGGTCCTCCGCGTCCTTCGCCGCCTGCACCACGGGCGACAGCAGCGCCACCGCCTCCGAGTACTTGCCGGCCGCCTTCAGGGCGCGCACCCGCACCAGCGTGCGTGCCCGTGCCGTCGCGGCTTCGTCCGTGGGCTGTGGCTCGCGCGCCGCCAACGCCGCCAGGTCCGAGCACCGGGCCAGGGGGGGCAGGCCTCCGCCGCGCGCGCGGCCAGCTCCACGGTGCCCGCGTCCGCCCGGGTGAAGAGCTGCGTGAGGGCGGCCACCTCCGCCAGCCGCCCATCCAGACAGTGCATGCGCCGCGCGAGGACCTGCTCGGGTTGTTCACCCCGCACGCGCGTGGCCTCGCAGGCGGAGGTCCGCATCGTCACCCACTCCGCGGTGTACGCATCCAGCGTGCGCCGCACCCGCTGCCACGCCGCGGGCGCGAAGGGCTTGCCGGTGGCGAGGAAGGCGGACTCGATGGCCTGTTGGTCCTCCGGGCTCCACACCGAGGCCATGGCCTTGCCGGCGCTCTCACAGGCCCGGGCCTGGCGCGAGTGCACCGCGTGGGTGAGGCCCACCGCCGTCAGCAGCAGCGCCGCGCCGCCCGCCGCCGGCAGCCAGCGCTTCCAGCGGTCGGCCGGGTCGTGCTGGAGCGCGGCCAACAGTGCGTCCAGGTCCGCGTACCGGTCCATGGC
>JBKGHI010000024.1:0-60077 GCA_046520405.1 Myxococcus sp. 1LA | reverse complement strand
GCCGCCGCGCAGCCGCTGCCCCGGCCGTCCGCCTTCAACGCCAGGCCCGCGCCCTCGCGGACGAAGCACTGCGTGGGCGGCAGGTGGCGCGGGTAGATGTCACAGAACCCGGCGACCGAGCCCGGGTCGATGACGCGCTTGCGCGTTTCCCCTGGCGGCGCGGTGGCCTCCATGGTGGAGCCCGGCGTGAAGGCATGGTCCAGCCCCACCACGTGGCCAATCTCGTGCGTCATGGTGTTCTGGATGTCCGTGGCCACGCAGTCCACCGAGGCCTCGGCTTCGCACACCGGTGAGTCGACCGTCGTGAAGAGAAAGCCGTAGCGCCCGTCCGGATTGGACGCGTTCAGCTCGATGTCCGAGTCCAGCACCCGCCCGTCCCGATAGGAGAACGTGGACGTGGTGAGGCCGATGGTGCCAGAGCCGTGCTCCCAGCACTGATAGGCGTTGCCGCAGCTCTCATCGAGCCAGCACGCATCATCCGCGGGGGCGACCTCGTGGCACGCCCGCTCCCGGAACGTGACGACGTTGTAGTTCTCCCGGGGTCGCGTCTCGTCGTAGCCCACGAGGATGGGCCCCTGTCGGTCCTCGCGCCGGACGAACCGGTAGTCACTGCACCCATCGGCGACGCGCCGCCACGAGTCGAAGGACGCCTCGATGGCCGCAATCTCGGAGTCTCCAGGCGTGCGCGCGCTGCCCGCGGCATCCAGGTGATAGGCGTACTCGCGCACCGGCCATAGCAGGCACAGCGGGTACCCTGGCACCAAGGTGCGGCGGTAGGAATGCTCCTGTTCCTGCGCCTGCGCGGAGGAGGCCAGGCATGCGGCCGCGAGCACCAGGGCCTTGTTCACCGGACCGCCTCCTTGCGGCGACGCGCCAGCCACAACGACCAGACGGCCAGCAGGGACAACGCCCCACCCGGCCCCGCGGCGGCGCAGCCTCCGGCCTTGGGCCCCAGGTCCGTGGACGTCACCGGGTGGAGGCACGCCTGACTGGCCTGGCCCCTCGGGTAGGCGGCACAGACGAAGTCGCGCGAGCCCGGGTCCACGACGCGCTTGGACACCTCGCCCGGCGGCGCGCTGGGGTTCATCGTGGAGCCCGAGGCGCGCGTGTGGTCCAGGCCAATGAGGTGGCCGACCTCGTGCGTGGCGGTGTTCTGCACGTCGGTGGCCACACAGTTGGTCGTGACAGGCGGGAAGCACGTGCCGCCATTCGCCGTGGTGAAGGAGAAGCGCGCCGCGTTGAAGGAGATGTCGGAGTCGTAGATGATGCCCGAGCGCTCATCATACGTGGTGAGGGTGATGGCGATGGTGTTGTCGTCATCGTCCCAGCAGTCGAACGTGTTGGCGCACGTGTCGTCGTCCCAGCACGCGTCGTTCGCGGGCACCACCGTGTTGCAGTCCCGGGTGCGGAACAGCACCAGGTTGGTGTTGCTGCCCTGGCGCCGGTACCCCACCTGACGCTCATCCACGCGCGGGCCCTCCTCCAACGTGAGATTGCCGCACTCGGCGAAGATGTTCTGCCAGCTCTGGAACGAGGCGCGAATCGCGTCGAACTCGGTGTCACCCGCCGTGTCCGGGTTGCCGAAGGTGCTCTGGTTCCAGACGACGCGGTTGGACGTCCAGAAGAGGCACTGGGTGCGCGTGTCGCCCGCGTCGACACGGCTGCGGACGTAGGGGTCCGCCTGGCCCAGGCTCAGGGCCAGCATCAGGGGCGCGAGCGGCATCACGGCTTCTGCTCCCCAAGGGCTTCACGGATGGCGGCCTTCAGCTCCACCAGCGTCATGGACTGGAGCGCGGACGCGGTCGGCTTGCGGGTGGCGGGGTCCAGCAGCTGGGACTCGGTGGGCTCGGGGACGGCGAGCGCCTCCTTCCCCTCGCGCTTCACCTGGAACTTGCCCTGGGCCATGTCGGACACGCGGAAGGCGCGCGGGCCTCGCTTCTGGAGGAAGACGACCACCTCCTCGCCCTGGGTGAAGGACGCCAGTCCGTGCACCACCTGGCCAATGTCTCCGATGCGGCCCCCCGGCTGGGTGACGAGCACCGTGCTCCCGGGCTGGCCCTTGAGGGACTCCGTCACCTGGATTTCGACGTCGGTGAGGATGCGCATCTTGTCGCCGCTCCAGCGGCTCTCCACGCGCCGGACGACCCCGTGCACCACGGTGTCCGCGCCAACCGCGAGCCCGGACAGGTCCACGCGGAGCTGGGTAGTGGCGCTCGCGGGCACGCCCACCAGGAGGACAGCCAGGAGCAACGTGCGAACTACCTGACGAATCGACATACGAGTTCTCCCTGGCCATCCAACTTACTCCAGGAAGGCCCCTCCGCGTTGACCCTCCATCCTCGCCCTGCTAATCCGCGCGCCCGTATGCCTCCTGCCCTTCGCGTCCGCTTCGCTCCCTCGCCTACCGGCTACCTTCACATTGGCGGTGCCCGTACCGCGCTGATGAACTACCTCCAGGCGCGGCGCCAGGGCGGCACCTTCGTGCTGCGCATGGAGGACACGGACCAGGGCCGCTCCACGCCAGAGTCGGTGCAAGCCATCCTGGATGGGCTGAACTGGCTGGGCATCGACTGGGACGAGGGCCCTGGTAAGGAAGGCCCCTATGCCCCCTACTTCCAGATGCAGCGGCTGGACACCTACCGCCAGCACGCCGACCAGCTCATCGCCGAGGGCAAGGCCTACCGGTGCTACTGCACCAAGGAAGACCTCGACGCGCAGCGGCAGGTGGCGGAGAAGGCGGGCGGCGCGTTCAAGTACCCGGGCACCTGCCGGGAGCGCACCGAGCCCCCCGCTGGCCGCAGCGCCGCGGACGCCGTCATCCGCTTCAAGATGCCCGCGGGCGACGGCTCCGTGTCCTTCGCCGACAAGGCGCTAGGGACCATCACCAAGATGTACAGCGACCTGGACGACTGGGTCATGATGCGGGCGGACGGCATCCCCGTTTACAACTTCGGGTGCGTCATTGATGACCACCTGATGGACATCACCCTGGTCGCGCGCGGCCAGGAGCACGTCAACTCCACCTTCCCGCAGCTCATGCTGTACCAGGCGCTGGGGTGGACCCCGCCCGACTTCGCCCACCTGCCGCTCATCCTCGGCCCGGACCGCGAGAAGCTGTCCAAGCGCAAGCACCCGGAAGCGGACGTCATGGTGCACAAGCGCAACGGCATCATGCCGGAGGCCCTGCTCAACTTCGTCATCCGGCTGGGCTGGAGCCACGGCAACGACGAGGTCATCAGCCGCGAGCAGATGCTCGAGTGGTTCGACTTCAGCGACGTGGGCACCACCTCCGGCGTGTGGAACCCGGAGAAGCTCCTGTGGCTCAACCAGCAGTGGATGAAGCAGCTGCCGGTGGAGACCGTGGTGGAGCGGCTGCTCCCCTTCCTGGAGGCAAAGGGCATCCAGGCCAAGGGCGACCCGCGGCTGGAGACGCTGGTACGCACGCTGCGCGAGCGCTCCAACACCCTGGAGGACATCGCGACCACCGCGGCCAACGTGTACTTCCGCTCCGGCATCACCCTGGACGAGAAGGCCGCCACCAAGCACCTGTCCGGTGAGTCCCTCAACCTGCTGCGCAAGGTGCGCGAGACGCTCGCCGCCCTCCCCGACTGGTCGGTGGAGGCGCTGGACGGCGTGGTGAAGCAGGTGAGCGAGGCCTCCAGCGTCGGCATGGGCAAGGTGGCGCAGCCCATCCGCGTGGCGCTCACCGGCAACACCACCAGCCCGGGCATCGGCGAAACGCTGGTGCTGGTGGGCCGCGACGAGTCCCTGCGGCGCATCGACGCGGCGCTGACGCGCGCCTGAGTTGTCAGGCGCAGGTAGCGGTGGACGTAAGCAGCGCAGGCCCCTATCTTTCGGACCCATGATGCGTGCCCTTGACAGCCTGAAACGCGGTTTCTATAAGGCGCGCCCGCTCGGAGCGGCGCTGGTGGCGCTCTGGGCGGTTTCAGCGGGCGCCGAGGTCATCAATGGCGCGCAGTTGCCGGATGGGTCCAAGCGGGTCGGTGAGAATCGCTACCGGTCGCCCAGGGACTTCGATGGCACGCTGGAGTACTACCGCGCGGTCTACTCGACGACCGGTTACCCCCGGCGACAGATCGTGAACCAGCCGGGCGTGAAGGCGATTCACATCACCAACCCCTCGGGGAAGAACTTCGCGGGGCTGAACATTTACGAGGCGAACGACGAAGTTCGCATCTACATCGTCCCGCTCCAGCAGGCAGCCAAGCCCGCCAAGAAGCCCGAGACGACGAAGAGCAGGAAGAAGTAAACGCCTCACCGAAGTTGTTGCAGTCCCGAAGTGGTATTGGTAGAGAAGCGCCGCAGTCGAGCAGGTCCTTGGGGAATCGTCTAACGGCAGGACAGCAGACTCTGACTCTGCTTATCTAGGTTCGAATCCTAGTTCCCCAGCTCGCCGTACCGCAGTTGCAGTTCTCGTTGGTCCGAAGCAACCTGGTAGCAAGAAACAAAAAGGTTGACGAGGGCGGACGAAAAAAGGTAGAAAGCGCGGGCAGTTAGCAGCGGTTGAAACAAGTATCGGCCCTGTCGTCTAGCGGTTAGGACGGAGCCCTCTCACGGCTCAAACTCGGGTTCGAATCCCGGCAGGGTCACACTGAGACGCCCACCTTCTGAAAAGAAGGTGGGCGTTTCGCTTTGCGGGCCAGCCTGCTTTCGACGTGCGGGCGCACGACAGGCCAGCGCGAGCGCCCCTTTCGAGGCGCCCCTGGCTGACCGGCCTGCGCTCGTGAATGGATTCAGGAAAGCGGCGCGGCGATGCTCTTCCGGAAGGCGGCCAGTGCCGCGGCGAGCCGGTCCTGGGCGCGCTGCACGCCCCGACGCAACAGGAGCATGCGCACCTTCTCCGGCAGCGCGATGGCGCCCTGGCTGGTGCCGAAGCCCACCAGGTCCATGCGGAGCGTAATCGCCTCCAGGAGGTCGCCCAGGTCGGCCTGCGGGCTGGCGAGCAGCAGCACGTCGGGCGGACGGCGCTGGAGTCGCTCGGCCAGGGTGCGCCACTGCGGGTCCCCCGTCTCCACGATGACGACGTCCACCCGCTCCAGGTCGGGCGCGTAGGGCGGCAGCTCCACCGCGTCGAACCCCGCGTCCTTCAAGACGGCGACGGTGTTCAAGCTGCCCACGACGGCCACCCGGCCATTCAAGCCCAGGCGCACGGCCTCCTCGTAGGCCCGGAGCTCCGCCACCAGCGCTTCATGGGCGGGCTCCGGCGCGTCCTGTCCGGCGGCCAGGAGGGCCGCGGCTTCGCGGGCCACCTCCCTCGCCTGCTCACGCACGCGAATGCCCGCCGTCCTGCGCTCCAGGGCGGCCCGCACCTTGGCGCGCAGCACGCGCAAGTCGTCGAAGGGCTTGAGGATGTAGTCACTGGCGCCCGCGGCGAAGGCGGCGACGACGGATTCCGAGCTGGCGTAGCCGGTAATCATCACCGCTTCGAGGGAAGGCTGGAGACGGCGCGCCTCGGCGATGAGCTCCACCCCGCCCATGCCGGGCAGGTTCTTGTCCGTCACCAGGACGTCGAAGCGTTGCTCTTGCAGCAGCGGGAGCGCCTCTTCGGCGCTCGCGGCCAGCGTCACCACCAGGTCGGCGTCGCGCTCCAGGAGGCGGGCGCAGATGTCCAGCACGACGGGCTCGTCATCGACCACCAGCACCGTCGAGGCAAGCGTCCCCCCTTCCCCTCCATCACCCTCACCGGACTCGAACGGGAGATCCATGGCCGCGCAGATTCGCACAGCTCTGTTCCAACTACGAAGCCCGCAATTGAGGCCCGCTATGCTGGGGCCGTGGCGAGCTTCGAAAACGCGTTGCAGGACAACCGGGTGCCCGGGCGGCTGGGCGATGTGAGGCTGCGCTATGACGGCGGCCGGCTGGTGGGCGAATCCCTGCCGCCCTCCTGGGGGTGGCGGACCCTCCCTGGCCTGTGCATTGGCGCGGGGTTGGGGTGCGCGGTGGGCGCCGCCATCCTGGTGGGCGTCCGGGAAGGCGCGACGCCGGCCTTCACGCTGGGGCTGCTGGCGGCGGCCCTGGTGGGGCTGGCGCTCAGGATGGAGTCGCGCCTGGGCCGGCGGCGCTTCGTCCTGCACTTCCGCTCCGAGGCCCTTCGCCTGGAGCGGCTGGCATGGACACCCGGCGCCACCCGGGCGGAGCTGGTGCCTTTCGACGCGGTGCGCGCCGTCCACATGGTGGAGCGCCCCGGGCCCGTCTACGCGCTGATGGTGGAGTACGCGCCGGACAACGCGGACGGCCCGCTGCGCCGCGCGGTGCTGGTGGAGCACATCCGCCCGACGGAGACGGAGACGCTGCACCGCGTGTGGCGACTGCTCAGCAACGCCTTCGGACTCAGGGGAGCGGGGCTCGCCGGAGGGTGATTTCGATTTCGGTGCCCTCCCCTTGCGTGGAGGACAACCGCAGGCTGCCGCCGAACTGCGTGACGAGCTCCCGGCAGATGGACAGGCCCAGGCCGGTGCCCACACCCACCGGCTTCGTGGTGAACATGGGCTGGAAGACGCGCTCCTGAAGCTCCATGGGAATGCCGCAGCCGTTGTCCGCCACGGTGAGCACCACGTCGTCCTGACGCGCCGTCCACCGGACCTCGATGCGCCCGGCGCGGCCCGTGTTGCCCATGGCCTGCGCCGCGTTGACGATGAGGTTGAGCAGCACCTGGCACAGCTTCACCGGCCCGAAGGTGACGCGCACGGGCTCGCCGTTGCTCGTCAGCCGCGCCCGCTCCCGCACCTCGGCGCGCGCCAGCTTCACCGCGAAGGACACCACCTCGGCCACGTCCGCCGTGGCCTCCAGGTCCTCGCCGCGCGCCTGCGCTCGCAGCCCCAGCGCCACCTGCCGCAGGTGCTCCGCGCCGTCCGCCAGGTCCTTGATGAGGGCGGGCAGGTCCTCCACCGTCTCCGCCACCGCGGGGTCGGGGTCCTCCAGCAGGTGCCGCGACACGTACTGGATGACGCTGCCCAGGTCGCGCTGCAGCGACACCACGTTCTGTGACAGGTAGCCCACCGGCCCCATCAGCTCGTGCGCGATGCCCGCCGTCACCTGGCCCAGCGTGGCCAGACGCTCGGACTTCATCATGCGCCCTTCCACCTCGCGGATGCGCAGCTCCAGGCGGGCAATCTTCAGCGCGTCATCAAGCGCGGCCTGGAGCTCCGTCCGGTCCCACGGCTTGACGAAGTACCGCGTCACCTGACCGCGGTTCACGGCGTCGATGACGGCCTGCATGTCCGCGTACGCCGTGACGAGCATGCGCTTGGCGTCCGGCGCGATTGTCCGCGCCCGTTCCAGGAGCTCCACGCCCGTCATGCCTGGCATCCGCTGGTCGGAGAGAATGACGCCAATCTCGCCGCGGCGCTGCTCCAGGAGCGCCAACGCCTCGCTGGGCGAGGAACTGCGGAAGATGCGAAAGCGCGTCCCGAAGTTCGCGTCGAAGACCCGGAGGTTCAGCGCGTCGTCGTCGACGTAGAGGACCGCGGGGAGTTCAGACGGGTTCATGACGCTCCTCCTGGCCAGCGTCCCATGAAGGGGGCCAGGCTGGTAAGGCCTAGGATAGCGCCTCCGCCCCTTCGCGATCTGCTGGGTACCGCGCGCACCACCAGGATAGGGCGAGCGACTGACGCGTCGCACCTCCGGGTGGGACCCCGCCTCTCAGGGCAGGCTCAGCGCGAGGGAGCCGACGGTTGCGGCGCCGTGGCGTCCAGGTCGCCCTCCAGCGCCCGAGCCACCGCGTCCACCGAATCGAAGGTCGACCGGGGAAGCGAGCCCAGGAGCGAGAGCACCAGGGAGGGGGCCTCGTTCTCACGGGCCACCCAGGTCAGCTGCCGCGCGGACAGCGGATAGACAGCGCCAGCGAGCGCCTTGTGCAGCGATTCCGCGAGGGGCAGCGGCTGGCCTACGCGTGACTCCAACTCCGACACACCCTGGGCAAGCCGTTCGCGTGTCATGTCGTCGTTCATTGAGAACAAGTTAAGCAGCGAACGAGGACGGCCGCTGTCCTTTTTTTCGAGCTCGGGGGGCAGGCAGGGCACCGAGCCACGCGGGCGGACGGTGGGTGGTCAGCGCGCGGCACACGTCCCACCGTTACCGCCACGAAGTGTGCCGAATGGCACCAGCTCGGGAGGGCACAGCATGGCGGACAACAAGGGTAAATCCGAGGAGACGAAGCACAACGCGGCCGGAGATAACGGCTACGCGGAGCGCATCGAGCATGTGGAGGGCACCCGGCCAGAGCCCTGGCCCGGCATTCGCGGCCGCTCGGACGACGAGGAGAACGAGCTGCCGACCGGAACGCCGCGCGAGCGTCAGGCAGGTGTGACGGAGACCCAGCGCAAGCTGGAGCAAGAGGCGCACGGCCGCAAGGAGCCGACGCGCAAGTAGCAAGGGCCCAGGCGGGCACCTGCCCCGCCCTCGCGCGCGGTGACGGGGGCGCGGAGCGGGGCAGCCCGCGGACCTAGAACAGCAACCGCGTGGGGTGCTCGAGCAGCCCGCGCAGCTCGCGCAGGAACTCGGCGCCAATGGCCCCGTCGATGACGCGGTGGTCGCACGACAGCGTGGCCGTCATCATCTTCCGGACCGCCAACTGCCCGTCGCGAACCACCGCCTTCTCCGTGACGGCGCCCACCGCGAGGATGGAGGCCTGCGGCGGGTTGATGACGGCGACGAACTGGTCGATGCCGTACATGCCCAGGTTGCTGACGGTGATGGAGCCTCCGGTGTACTCCTCCGGCTTGAGGGCGCGCTTGCGGGCGCGCTCGGCCAGCTCACGCACGCCCGTGGCGATGGCCTGAAGCCCCTTCTGGTCCGCGTCCCGGAGGATGGGCGTGATGAGGCCTTCCTCCAGCGCCACCGCGATGCCCACGTCCACGCTGTGGAACTGGACGACCTTGTCGCCCTGCAGCGAGACGTTGATCTTCGGGTAGCGGCGCACCGCCATGGCCACGGCCTTCACGATGAGGTCGTTGACGGAGACCTTGAGGTCCAGCGCCTTCGCCTCCTCGCGCACCTTGGACGCCGCCTCCATGTCCACCTCGATGGTGAGGTAGAAGTGAGGCACGCCGGGCTTCACCTCCGTCATCCGCTGCGCGATGACCTTGCGCATGGACGTGAGGGGCACCACGGTCGGCTCGGGACGCACGCCCGGAGCCGGCTGCGCGGCAGGAGCCTTCTTCGCGGCCGCGGGCGCCGCCGCCGGTCCACGCGAAAGCGCCGCTTCGATGTCGCGCTTCACCACGCGGCCAGACGGACCCGAGCCACTCACCTGAGCGAGGTCCAGGCCCTTCTCACGCGCGATCTTCTTCGCCACCGGGCTGGCGCGGACACGCCGTCCACCGCCCTGGACCGGAGCCGCCGCGGGCTTCGCCGCCGGAGCCGCCTTGGCGCCCTTACCCGCGAGGTACGCGATGGGCGAGCCCACCTTCGCCATCTGGTTCTCGCCGACGACGATCTCCTCCAGGGTGCCGTCGTCGTAGGCTTCGATTTCGAGGTTGGACTTGTCCGTCTCCACCTCGGCCACGGCCTCGCCGGAGGACACCTTGTCCCCCTGCTTCTTGAGCCACTTGACGATCTTCCCCTCCGTCATCGTCGGGGACAGGCTCGGCATCTGGATGGGAATGGCCATACGCGTTCAGGCTCCCTCGCGGTACAGCACCTTCTTCACCGCGGCGATGATCTTCGGTGCGTCCGGCTGGGTCGCGTTCTCCAGGTTCGCTGCATAGGACATGTTGACGTCCAGGCCCGTGACGCGCTCCACCGGCGCGTCCAGGTCGTCGAACGCCTTCGACTGGATGATGTCCACCACGGAGGCGCCCACGCCGGCGAGCACCCAGCCCTCCTCCACGACGACGGCGCGGTTCGTCTTGCGCACGCTCGCCAGGATGGCCTCCTCATCCAGGGGCCGCAGCGTGCGCAGGTCCAGGACCTCCACGCTGATGCCCTCCTTCGCCAACGCCTCGGCCGCCTGCATGCAGAAGTAATACATGCGGCTCCAGGTGATGATGGTGACGTCCGTGCCCTCGCGCTTCACGTCCGCCTTGCCGAGCGGCACGACGTGCTCGCCTTCCGGCACCTCACCCTTGATGGCGTAGAGCCGCTCGCCCTCGAACATCACCACCGGGTTGTCATCCCGGATGGCCGCCTTGAGCATGCCCTTGGCATCCGCGGGCGTGGCGGGCGCAATCACCTTCAGGCCCGGGAAGTGCGCGTAGTTGGCCTCCAGCGCCTGGCTGTGCTGGCTGGACAGACGGCCGCCGGCACCGCCAGGACCGCGGAACACGATGGGGCAGCGCAGCTGGCCACCGGACATGTGCCGCAGCTTGGCGGCGTTGTTGACGATCTGGTCCATCGCGAGAATCGCGAAGTT
This sequence comes from Myxococcus sp. 1LA, assembly GCA_046520405.1. GTDB lineage: Bacteria > Myxococcota > Myxococcia > Myxococcales > Myxococcaceae > Myxococcus. Next base: position 49,705 of record JBKGHI010000024.1, on the reverse strand, counting down.
CCAGGTCATCATCTCCACCACGGGGCGCAAGCCCACCATGGCCGCGCCCACGCTCAGACCGGTGAAGCCCAGCTCGGCGATGGGCGCGTCGATGATGCGCGCGCTCCCGAACTTGTCCAGCAGTCCCTGCGACACCTTGAAGGCGCCGTTGTAGCGGCCCACTTCCTCGCCAATCAGATAGACGTTGGCGTCGCGCTCCATTTCCTCGGCGAGCGCCTGGTTCAGCGCCTCGCGGTACATCAACTCGGGCATCGTCGGCTCCGACTCGAAATCGAAATAAAGGTTGGTAGACAGGTCAGCGCGGCGCCTAGCGGATGAGGCCCGCCTTCTTGTCGGCCGCCTCGGCCTGCTCGCGCGGCTCCAGGTCCCACGTCACCTTCAGCTCCTGGCCACTGGGGTACGTCGGCCAGTTCACCTTCTGACCCAACACGCGCTCGCGGGGGCGCACGTCCTCCTCGCCCTCCTCCACGATGGTGTCGCGCCACAGCTCGTCCAGGCTGGGCTCGGGCGACTCGTCGGCGAACTTCACCGCCTGGTCCACCAGCGCCTTGACCTCTTCCTCGATGGTCTCGAAGACGTCGTCCTGGGCCAGCCCCTGCTTCTGGATGTAGGCGCGCAGCTTCGGAATCGGGTCACCCTTGCGCTCCTCCTCCACCTCCTGCTTGGTGCGGTAGGTGGCGGGGTCGGCCATGGAGTGACCGCGGAAGCGGTACGTGTTGGCCTCCAGCAGCACGGGGCCCTTGCCGGCGCGGCAGTACTCGGCGGCGTCCTTGACGGCCTCGTACATGGTCAGCACGTCCATGCCGTCCACCGGCTCGCCGCGCATGGCGTAGGCGCTGGCGCGCTTGTAGATTTCCGGCACCGCCGCCGTGCGGGCAATGGCCGTGCCCATGCCGTAGCGGTTGTTCTCGCAGATGTAGATGACCGGGAGCTTCCACTTGGACGCCATGTTGAACGTCTCGTGGAGGGAGCCCTGGTTGGCGGCCGCGTCGCCGAAGTAGCAGAGCGTGACGCGGTCCTCGTTGCGATAGCGGCTGGCGAAGGCCATGCCCGCCGCCAGGGGAATCTGGCCGCCGACGATGCCGTAGCCGCCGTAGAAGTGATGCTCGATGTCGAAGATGTGCATCGAGCCGCCCTTGCCCTTGCTGTAGCCGGTGCCCCGGCCCATCAGCTCGGCCATGACCATGCCCGCGTCGCTGCCACGGGCCAGCGGCTGGCCGTGGTCACGGTACGCACTGAGCATGTAGTCGTCCGGACGCAGGGCCTCCGCGGGTCCCACCGCCACGGCCTCCTGGCCGATGTAGAGGTGGCAGAACCCGGCAATCTTCCCCAGCGTGTACTGCTGACCCGCGCGCTCCTCGAAGCGACGGATGAGGTACATCTTCCGGTACATGTCCAACAGCAGTTCTTTCGAGTACGGGCTGGCCACCGCGGAATGCCTCCATGCAGGCCGCCCCCGGGGCTCCCGGGGCGGCGAACGCCGAGCGACTCAATAGCGCGCGGCAGGGGGACTTCAAAGCCTTTCAAACCCCTTCAACGACACGCCTTTTCAGGCGCGGTGCGTCAGGACCCCAGCGCGAAGTGCGGGACGGAGATGACGCCGTCCAGCAGCTCCACCGGCCGGCCCGAGTGGTCCGTGGCCAGATGGATGACGGTGGCCTCTGGAAACTTCCGCCGGTAGTCGTTCGCGTGCGTGGGCTCGTTGTCGAAGGCAGCCACCACGCTCCCCAGCCGGCCCAGCCGCGCGTGCGCCTCCCGCTTGAAGGCGTCATCGTCCTCGGCCAGCGTGGGCTTCATCAGGAGGAGCACGCGCCCCTCATCCGGCAGCGCCAGGCCGTGGCGGCGCATGCAGGACACGGAGCCCTCCCGCATGCCCTCGTGGCGGCCGGTGACGTAGACGAGCCGCGCGCCGGTGGCCACCACCTGGTGGGTGAAGTGGGCCGCGCCGTCGATGGCCTCGTCATCCACGCAGTAGTCGCTGGTGAAGAAGCGCTCGGCCCAGAAGCTGCGGGCGTCCGCGAAGTGGGCCTCCACCAGCGCGTCCTCCATGCCGCAGGCGCGCATGGCCTCCTTCATGTCCCAGCCCGTCACCCAGTGGCGCGGCTCACAGGCGGCCAGCACGGGCAGCGAGCGGGCGGCACCGTACTCCCGGAGGATGCGGGCCTGCCGGGGCCGGTTGTCAAACAGCGTGGAGTCCAGGTCGAACGCCAGCACGGCGGAGGAGCCCAGGGAGCGGGCGCGCTCCAGGATGGACCGCAGGGTGTCACGCCAGTCGTCGCGGATGCGCGTTTTGAAGTCGTCGTAAGCCATGTGCGCCGGGAGATTACCCTCGCCCGCGCCAAGTCGCCGCCGAATCCGCACCGCCAGGCCGTCACGCTCCCATCACGCCCGGTGGAGTAACTGGCTGGCACATCGCCCTGGGAAGGGCCCGAGCGCTCGTTGCAGTGACGAGCAGCGAAGGGGGGCCGCCCCGCCCTGCAGGCGATCACCGACCAGACCCAGGAGTCCGTTGCCATGAAGAGACGTCTCGGGGCGCGTCCGCGCCCCTGGGGTGTATTGACCGCCCTGTTCATCCTCGCGTGCGGTACCGAACAGCCGCTCGAAGCGCCCCCCGAGCCCGTGGCGCAACGGGCGGCCCCCCTCGGGCTCGCCACGGAGAGCACCTGTGCGGTGGCCCAGGTCGCATGGGACCACGACACGACCCGGCCCGATGACCAGAAGGCCTGCGCGGGGCCCTGGGAGTACCAGGCCTACGTGCGGCCCTGTTATGCGGAGACGGTCTCCAGCGCCTGCCCCCGCATCGGATGGGAGCAGAAGGAGTGCATCTACTACCAGTCATGCCGACACGCCGCCTTTGGCGTCGAGCGCTACGCCGACGTGGTGCGGACGCCCACGGTGACGGGGTGGAAACACGAGGGCTGGGAGTGCATGCCCGGGAGTCCCTGCCACTACGTCGTCGAATATGAGTACGACAACCGATACGACTGCTATTCGGCGGTGGAGACCGTCCGGGACCAGGAGCCCGGTGGCTGGGCGCAGAGCGTCTACCCCTGGGTGACGGAAGGCCCCATCGTCTCGCAGCCAGGCGTGTCCGGCCCCTTCACCCAGACCTGCACCATCACGCTCTACGACCTGCCCATCTACCACCAGCGGGCGGAGCCCCCCTGCCCTGAGTCCCACCGGGCCCAGTGCGACAGCGACATCCCCATCTACGGGGCCTGCCGGGCTGAGGCTCACGGAAACGCGCCCACGGAGAGCGAGTGCGGGCTCGCGGATGGCGGAGCGACGCGGCTTTCCGCGCAAGGGCTGTCCCTGAGCAGCCTGAAGGGGTCGTTCGATCCGGCAGCGGCCGTTGAACTGACGCCGTCGTGCACCACCTGCGACGACCTGCCGATGCAGACGGCCACCGGTGTGAACCTGAAGTACCAGTGCCTCCAGGCGCGGGTGAATCAACTCCAGGCCTCCGGTGCGACGGTGGAGCTCCAGACGGCCGCCGCGCAGCTCCGCCGGCTCATCGAGGTGAAGGGCCACCTGCTGCCACCGGCCCGACAGGTCGCCGCCCGGAACTTCTACCGGGACCCGCGCTTCCAGTCGGACTGCGGGAACACCCTCCAACTCCCCGCCATCAGCGCGGCGTGTGACGCGAGCATCGTGCATGACCGCTCGTTCCTCCAGGGCGTGTGCCATCCCTTGACGCTCGACCACGTGGACCCCGCCACCACCCGGATGATGCTCGGGGGCTGCCTGGAGTTCATCGACACCGTGCCCGTGGATCCCCTCTGTGGCTTGCAGCCGTACGCCGAGCCCTACCGGGACATTTCGCTCACCTTGCTGAAGAAGGTGCTGTCCGCGCCCTCGGGCGAAAGCGGCACGGAGCGCCAGCAGCGCCTCCTGGCCAACCTGGAGGTCCTGGAGCAGTGGCGGGCGCGCGCGCTCAACCGGCTCTACGTCACGGATGACTACCGTGACGTGGACCCTCGGTTCTGGGAGGAACTGAGCGGCTTGATGGGGGCATTCTGGAAGGGCGCCTACGACAGCGAACAGCAGATTGGCTCGACGCTGGCCCCCGAGGACCTCGATGACTTGTCCGCGGCCTATATGAAGGTCGACCGGGATGTGCTGCTGGCCGCCTTCGATGCCCAGGGCACCGTCGACTCCGCCCTGCTGTTGCCCATCATCAGTGATGCGTTCCGCGGCATGGTGGACCGGCTGCGCGTTGCCAGCGCCTCGCATGACCTGGGCTGCCGCTACCTGTCATGTGCCGGGGGGACGCTGAACACCGAGGTGAGCGAGCTGTGGAAGCTGCTCAGCCGGCTCGACGACAAGTTCGCGCTCCAGGCCGCCCTCAACGGCGCCACCAAGGTCCGCAGCGAGTGGAGGACGGTGTTCCAGCGCATCGTGGACCAGCACTCACGGCTGGATGGTGCCGCCAGCGATGTGCTCATCGACTACACGCCCACGACCATGGCCTTCATGCAGACGCTCGCCGCCGAGCAGATGCCGCAGATTGCCGTGAGCTTCACCCAACTGCTGCGCGAGGCTCGCATCCGCACGGCGAGCTACGAAGAGCACGGTCTGTTCGACTCGGTGGCGCGCAACGTCCTGCACCGGGGAATGAACACCAGCCCCGACGAACAGCTGTTGCTCGACGGCGAGTTGGACCGCGTCCGCAACCAACTGACCCAGGACATTTCGGACTACACGTTCACCCGGGAGTCGCTCGTTCAGGACCTGGTGATGGAACTCCGCAACCAACAGGTCCAGGCCTCCGGCATCGCGCGCATCGTGTCCCAGGTGGAACGGCTGCGCCTGCTGTCCGAGGACCTCGCCGGGCTCCGCAACAACGTGGAGGTCGCCAACGCCCGCCAGGGTGACTTCATGAAGGCCTTCGATGACCTCATCGCCACCACGGACCTGAACCAGCTCGTGCAGCAGAGCACGGTGCCTCCCTTCGCGGTGCATGCCGGCAACGCGGTGTTTCCCGGCGGCAAAGCGTACCCCGGAGACCTGCTCTCCAACATGGCCGTTCGGGTGGGGAGCACCGCGCCCTGGGTCTACCCGGTGCAGGCAGGCGACTTCGTCACGCTCGAGGTCACCGGCCAGTGGTCGCCCACGTGCGCCATGAGTCAGGGCACCTACCACCTCCCCAGCACGGGCGGCGCGATGGCGCCCATCCACGTCACCCGGACGGAGCAGGGCCCCACCGGACCGCAGACGGTCCCTGTCTACACCGGCCCGGAGGGCTTCATGCTCGACTACCAGAACAGCGCCTTCCACGCGAAGTCGAAGCAATCCGTCAAGGAGAACGGTTCCTACAAGAGCTACAGCAGCGCGCAGTCCATCTGCGCGGGCGTGTCAGCTTCCGCGGGGACGCCCGGCCTGCTCGAAAGCGTCTATGGCGCGTCCGTGAAGGTCTATGCGAACGCGGAGACCTGCTTCCAGTGGGACAAGGGAACGCGCAGCTCGGACTCCGACATCGACGCCGACTCCGACGGTGAGGAGAGCCGGAGCGTCGCGGCCTTCACCACGGGCCTGCGGGTCCCCAACACGCCCTTCCCCCAGCTTCCCGCTGGCAGCCTGCTGCTGTTGGAGGTCACGCGCCCCACGCCGCCGGTCCAGGCCATGCGGCTTCACGTCCGCAACGTCCACGTGCTCCAGGCGCCCTACACCGCCATCGCCGTGGACCGCGACGCAGACCTGCACCTCGTCGTCAACGACAGCACGGGCTGCGGCACCATGCCGGCGGGCAACCTGACGGTGAACGTCAAGCACTCCCGGCCGCTCGCGGCGAGCCTCCAGCAGGTCGGCCGCGCCATGGCCACGGTCCGCGCCCAGCTCCGCGCCGCCTTCCCCGACTACCTGCGACAGGGACGGCTGTTGCCCCAGGACCTCTCGGCCCTGCGCAACCAGGCGTTCGCGCAACTGGCGACCGAGTGCGCCTGCAACGTCAACGACGCGTCGAAAATCCCCACGACGTTCAACGGCCTGTTCTCCGCATGGATAGAGCATGACCTGGCCACCTTGCAGCGGCAGGTGGAGATTCGCGCCGTGACGCGCGAGCAGTCACTGATGCTCCTGGAGCTCAAGGCCCTCAAGGACGACCTGGCCATGGCGCAAGCGGAGGCCCGCTGGGTGCGGATGCTCCCGCTGTGGAGCCTCCGGGACCTGGACGGCTCGCGGCTCGATGCCCGCACGCGCACCGTCGTCACCACCCTGAACCAGTACCTCTACCCCATCATCCACCTGCGCTACCCGAGCGTCATCGCCGCGCTGGCGAACGACTCGGCGTCCCGAGACGACCTGCTGGAGCTGGTCAACATGGACTGGATGGCCCCTGCCCTGGACCGGGCGGAGCGCGTGCTCGACGTGGAGGCCGACATCCGCGACAAGCTCGCCGCGGCGCGACTGCCCACGAACCCGTTGACGCCCAAGTACGTGGCGCTGACGTTCCCGCGCCCGGGCCATCTCGCGCGGACGCCCTACCGCCAGGTCAGTGACTCCCGTGCGGCGCAGGTGTGGAACCACCTGCTCACCACCAACATCGCCTCGTTCACCGTCCTCCCCGAGGACTTCTATGCCGCCACGGGAGGCAACGCGCTGCTGCTCTGCCAGGAAGGAACTCCCGTCATCCGCGCCATGGGCCTGTTCCTGCTGGTCAATGGCGTGGACGGTGGCGCGCTCAGTGGGGCGCTCGCCACGCGCCCCTATACCCGGATGGACTCGCAGCTCGCCTTCCCCACCCTGTCGGGACTGGAGAGCTACCGGCAACTCAACGAGGAGTGGCTGAGCGGCGGCATCCCCGTCACCTATGGCGGACCACTCGACGCCCTGGGCCACTTCAACCAGTACGCCTTGCCTCACCGGGCTGGCAACGGGCTGTCCCCGTTCACCCGCTTCGACATCAATGGCACGGTGTTGATGCAGCCCATCGTCCCGGGTGAGTCGCCCATCATCGACGTGGCCACGGAGTTCGTCCTCGTGTTCCAGGTCGAACCCCGGCAGCTCACCTCGCCCATGACGTGGATTCGAACCTGCCGCACCTCGGCAGGGCTCACCGCCGAGGCCGAGCCGCCCGTCGAGCTGAGCATCCACTGATGGCGCCCGTTTCCTGAGTGCAGCTCCCGGGGAGAGGGCCAGCGCACCGTCCCTCTCCCCGGCCCTTCTTCGCATCCACTTCGAGGCCTTCCGTGAATCACCCGCGGCTTCTCACCGCTTCGCTGTTCTGCGCCCTGCTTCACACAACAGGCGCGCTGGCCCAGACCTCCACCTCCCTGGACGCCAAGGTCCAGGCCCCAGAGCTGAGCGCACCCCAGCGCGGCTCGCTCGCCGGACAGCTCGCCAGCGTCACCTTCGGCCCGGCGGACGTCAGTCGCGGGGCATTCAGCCTGCCGTCCCCCTTCTCCTTTCCCACCGAGCGAGGAGCCCCGCAGGGACGCTTCTTCCCGGTGTACTCCCCCGACAGCGGGCTCTCCGAATGGGGCGCCGGGTGGCAGAACGCGCTGGCCTTCACGCGGTGGAGAGCCAAGGGCAGCCACGACTACCTCACCGACGGGCTCACGGGCCCCTGGGGCCAGTTCGTCCCCGGCAGTGACGGCTACTGGTACCCCAACGGCCTGTCATCGCCCATCCGGCTCGAGCAACAGGCGGACACGCTCATCGCGTATCTCCCGGATGGAAGCCGCTGGACGTTTGGTGGCACGGGTCGCCGCGTCGTCACCTCGCGTGGCACGTGGTCCTGGCACCTGGCGGAGGTCGTCACCGCGCTGGGGCGCAAGACGCGCTTCGATTACGAGGCGAACGCCTCGGGCCGGCTCTTCCTCAAGACGGTGTCCTACGGAGGCGTCGGCGACGACTTCCAGCACCAGGTGGTGCTGGACTACGAGCCGCTGACCCACCCCCTCCGCGACTTCCGCTCCGGGCAGGAGCTGACGTTGGACCGCCGGGTGACGACGGTGGTGGCTCGGAGCCGGCACGCGGTGACGGGCGCGTTCGAGGAGCGCTGGCGTCACGAACTGACCTGGCAGGCGGAGGGCCTGGGGCCCGCGTTCTATCTCCAGTCCGTGCTCCAGCGATTCGCCTCGGGACAGACGGCTCCGGCCACCGTCTACACCTACCGGCTGGCGTCAGAGCACCTGGCGACGACGCAGCTCGAGCACGTACCGAAACTCGATGCGCTCTTCACCCAGTTCCCCTCGGATGCCCTCCAACCCAACCGTGGGACGCTCGTCGACATCGACGAGGACGGCCGGCCCGACATCGAACACCACGCGGCCAACACGATGCTGGTGCAAGGCGACGCGGGCTTCACCGCCGAACCCCTGCCCCCCAGGCCCGCCGACGCCGTCCTCGCGTGCCGCAATCCCCAGTCCTCCTTCAACCTGCCCCGCAACCTCGCGCAACTGCGCGGCGACGGCGACGTCCAGGTCGTGAGCCTCCGGGCCTCCAGCCTGCGGACGCAAACGACGCTCACCGTGTGCAACCGGCCCGGGCAGTCCCAGGCCACCCAGACGCTCACTGGCGACTGGGAGCTGGCGGCCAACGTCAAGCTGGTGGACGTGGACCGAGACCACCGGCCCGACCTGGTGCGCGTGGACAGCGGCAGCTACCGCATCCTCCCCAACACCAGCACCACGTCCACGTTCTCCTTCGGCACATTGGTGCAGGGCACGCTCCAGCCCACCATCGTCGCGAACACGTCCTGGCTTCACGACTTCAATGGCGACGGCGTCCCCGACATCGTGTCCCGCTACAGCGGAGGCCTCATGGTGTGGTTCGGCTTGGGGAACTTCACCTTCAAGCCACAGGGCCAGTCCTTCGAGGTCCGGACGCTGCTGGGCCAGACGCTCACCAATCTCTCCGACTTCCAGATCAACTTCGTGGACACCAACCGGGATGGACTGACGGACATCCTCCTCACCCGTGTCTCCAGCCCCGCCGCGCATCTGGTCGTCAACGCCGGGAGCCGCTTCCAGGAGGTCGCCGTCCCGGGACTCTCCTCGCTCGGGACAGCCATCAGCCGACCGGTGGTCGCCGACCTGTCGGGCAGCGGCGACGTCGAGGTGTCCTATACGAAGGTGGAGCAACTGGTGACGCGCGCCTACCGCCTCGCCATGGACACGCCCGGAACCGCGCTGCTGCGCGCCGCGGATGACGGCAAGGGCACGGTGCTGCGCTTCGACTATCAGCGCGCGCCCGCCGTGGAGGGGGGCCGCCAACGCAATGCCGTGCTCGCCCGTCTCACCGTGCAGTCCTCCGGCTACGACACGGTGGCGTATGACTATCGCTACGACGCGCCCGCGCATCACAGCGAGGGGCACTTCCTGCTCGGATTCGGCACCGTCACCCGTGAGGCGCCGCGGAGCTGGAACGCCATCGATTTCCTCCACGAAGACCGCTTCGCGGGGCTCGTGCTGGAGACCCGCAAGCGAGATCCGCAGGTCTCCGGATTGGAGTCCTTTGAGGTGCGCACCTACGACGATGCCGTCTTCCAAGGCGTGCCCTGGAAGCGGCCAGAGGGCCACCGGAGTGGCTGGCGGGACCCCACCCACCCGCTCCAGCCCCCCGTCGAAGAGCACACGGAAATCCTGGAGTACGTCCACGAGGTCTGCCCGTCACGAACGCAGCGGACAGGCCCACACGGGGTCCTCCTGGTAGAGAAGCAGTACCACCAAAGCCCCCAGTACGCGCTCCACATGCCGTGCCTGGAGACGCATGTCACCCAGACGGGGTTGCACGCCCAATCCTCGCTGGACTTCCTGGAGGAGACGCACATCACCCGCGATGCCGCGGGCCTCACGCTCAAGGTGGAAAGCCTGAGTCCGGGTGGCGCCATGGTCGTGCAGGAAGCGTCGTATGGCGCGGACCATGCCGTCACGAGCCTCTCCAGTCCCGGGAAAGGGACTCAGCGCTTCTTCTACGACCCCGTGACTCGGCTGCTCCGCCGCACGGAGATGCCGGACGGCGTGGTGAAGGAGGTGGTGGCGAGAAACCCACTCACCGATGCCGTCATCACGATGCGGACCACCCGCGGAACGCTGGTGCAGGAGCAGTACTTCCAGCACGACGGACTGGAACGGCTGGAGCGCGACTGGGATGACCTGGGCGGCTCCTCACAGGGCAGCCCCCTTCACCAACTCACCTACCAATACGCCACGGACACCCACCCGGGGCACGTCGGCGTGGTGGCCCTGGTGGATGGCACCTCGAGCATCTTCCACGAGACGCTGGAGCTGGCCACCGCCGCGGGCGAAGCCCTCACCACCGCGAGCCGGACGCCCGGTGGCTGGGCCTTTGGCGAGCTGGTCCGACACCACCGGAACCTGGGACAGCAGGAAGGACTCATTCGTCCCTCGGTGTCCGCGGGCGTGAATCCGGGGACGCTCGGCCATGAGGCCCTCTTCCAGGGCGCGGAGGCCATGACGCGCACCACCACCTCCGGGCTCGGGCATGCCACCCATGACTGGTTGCGCCTGCAAACCGGCCTGGAGCGACAGACAGCGTCCACACTGGAGCTCCACGATGGCTGGCTCCTCGAAACGGATGTGGAGAACGGACTCCACACCAAGCGCACCACGATGGACGCGGCGCTGCGCACCGTCGCCTTCGTGGACGAGGCGAACACCCGGTACGACTACCGCTACGACAGCCTCGGGCGACTCCGTGAGGTCCTGCTCCCGGACGGACAGGCCCACCGGACGACCTACGACGAGCATGGCCGCGTCTCGCGCGTGGAGCGGACGGGCGTCGCGACCATCGACTACGACTATGACCCCGACACGGGCATGCTCACGCGCAAGGACTTCCGGACGCCCGCGGGGGGCATCGCGCGGACGGTGGCGTGGGCCTACGACGGCGTGGGCCGTATCCGTGAAGAAGTCCATGGCGACACAGCCAGCTCGGCCACCCAGCGCTTCCGCTACTATTATGATGGCGCCACGCCGAGCACGCCGAACGCCAACGACACCCCGGGCATGCTCACCGCGGTGGAGGGCACGGGGTACGTCAAGGAACTGCGCTACGGCCGAGACGGTCAGCTTCGCCTCAAGAGGCTGACCCTTTCCGGCTGGCGCACCATCGAAACGGAAGTCTTGCGGCTGGACTCGGGCGAGGTCCGGGAGCAAACGGTGCGCGTCCTGGATGCCCAGGGCACGCTGCTGACCAGCTCCATCCAGGAGTTCCTCCGCGACGCCTGGGGCCGGCCAGGTGGACTGGGCCTCAACGGGGCCTCGTTCGCCACCTACGGCTACGACACGAACAACCAGCTCCTATCCGTCACCTTCGCTGGCGGCGAGCACGTGAGCCTGACTCTGGACGGGCTGACGCAACGGCGCATGGGCGAAACCCTGTCAGCCGGTTCGTGGAGCGCCTCCTTCCACCAGCAGCTCAACAACCGCGGTCTCATCGATACGGAGACGAGCAACGCGGGCGGACAGACGCGCGTGAGGCAATACGCGTATTCGCCATCCGGGTTCCTCACCAACGCGCAGGACGCTCAAGACACCTATGGGTATGGCTTCGACACCTTTGGCCTACCCACCCACATCAGCCACAACGGCCAGTCACGGGCGTTCACCGCTGGCAATGGGACCTTGACCGTGGGCGGCACGCAGTACCGCTTCGACGCGCTCGGACGCACGGTGGAGCGGGACGACCTGCTGCTGACCTATGGCCCCAATGGGCAGGTCTCCACCGCCCGGCGAGGCACGGACGAGTGGAGCTTCCTCTACGACGAGTCGGGCCACCGGCTCCTCAAGCTCAACGGTGGGTTCCCCGTCACGGCCTACCTCGATGAAGGATTCCTCGACGCGAACGAGTTGGTGGAGCGCGTGTTGTTCGCGGGCCGTCCCGTGGGCGTCCTGCGCAACGGTGTCTTCGAGTTGCTGGCCCTGGACACACGGGGAACCGTCTACGCTGAGCAACAGGGGCCACTCCTGTTGGCCTCGCCCTTCGGCGAGCGCAGCGTGCGACCCTCCGTGTCCGCGGCCATCGACTACGCCCGGCAGGGCTTCGACGCGGACCTCGGCCTCATCCGCATGGGCGTCCGCGACTACGACCCGGCCGCCAATCGCTTCCTCACCGCGGATCCCCTCTTCCTCGAGTCCCCGGACCGCTGCCTGTCGAGCCCGGTGGAGTGCAACCTCTACGCATACGCTCGAGGCAACCCCGCCACCTTCGTGGACCCCCAAGGCACCTGCGCGGTGCTGGCGGACATGACCATCGACTGCGTGGGTCCCAACATCGCTCGGGGCAACGAGATGTACGCCGTCGCCGAGCAGAATTGGAACGAAGGGAACTACGGCTTCGCCACCATCGGTGGACTCCTCGGGTTCCTCAATGAAGGCACCGTCATCCTCAGCATGGGCGGCAACTTCCTTATCGAGGCCTACAACGGGCCCATGCTGGCCACGTCCGGCTTCATCGAGGGGGACTACGACAAGGCACTCAACGGGTCCGTGCGGACGCTCGCCACATTCCTCCCCATGAAGCTGACCCTCATGGGAAGCGCCACGCCCACAGCTCGCGTCGGCGCCGCAGCTCGCCAGGAGACGGCGCTGGGAGCCGCCTCGAAGGGGGGCGGAAAGTCGGCGCCGTCCTCTGCGCAAGTCAACCCGGGGTACAAAACAGTGCCAGGGACCACCGACAACTGCATCAACTGCACCATTGCCTACGACGCGACGGCTGCCGGCAGGCCTGCCAGCGCAATGCGGTCGATGACGCCACAGAGTTCCAAAGCACTGGAAGAGTATTTCGGGTCGAAATTCGTCGCGATGAGCAGGGGCGACATCAAAGGCCTGATGAAGTCGCTGGGCGATGGCGCCCGAGGTATCGTCGCCGTCGGGGACGACATGGCCGTCGGCCACGCCGTCAACGTCGTGAACGTGGGCGGAAAAGTCCGATTCATCGACGCCCAGAGCGCCACCGAGGTCACGTTGGATGGATGGAAGCACTTCGCGGTGATAGTGACCCACGCCCCGTAGGAGGTCCCGCATGCCCATCGACAGTCTTGAACACGCCAGGCGGCTGGCCCTGGAGGAGGCCCGCCGGGGCTGGACGGATGAGGAAGACCCCATCGTCATCAACGACGCCGTGTCGTACGTGACCGGATATGGCTGGGTCTTCTTCTACAACCTCCGCTCCGTCATCGAGGGGCGCAAACCCCTCGGGCTGATGGGCAACGGCCCCATCGTCGTCCTGCGCGACGACGGCTCGGTCCACCGGATTCCCGCGGCGCGATGGCGACAAGCGCTGGAGGACTTCGAGGCCGCGCTCAGCGCTCGAAAGTCACGGTGAATCCGGCCCGACCTTCCAGGGAGCAAGCCCTGGAAGGTCGGCCCCGCTTCACGCCGCGGACTTCCAGCCGGAGCGGCTGGGCGGCGTCCCGGGGCCCGGGTCGGAGAAGCGCTGCATGCGCTGGATGCCGTTGCGGTCCAGCACCAGCCGCACGAACTGGACGGAGTCCTGGCTGCGGTCCGTCTCCTCCTCCACCACGGTGAAGCGGAACACCATGTCCACCGGATAGCGCTTGGTGCCGCGGATGTGGCCCACGGACAGGTCCGCCAGGTCCACGTACTCCAGCGCCAGCTCCGGCTCGTCCATGTCGCGCAGGAAACGCTCCACGTTGAGCCGGAGGATGTCCGTCACGCCCGTCAGGCCCCGCTGCGTGCGCGGCAGGTGCCGGGCATCCAGGACAATCTGCTTCTGGTAGCGGATGACCGTCTCGGACAGCTCGCCCTGCGTCGCGGTGAGGAAGTCATCCCGCTGGCGCAGCGCGGCCACCGTGTCCGGCACCTTCAGCGCGGGCCCGTAATCCACCCGCTCCTCACATGCGCCAATGACGCGTCCGGTGACGGGGTCCACCAGGTCCGTGGTCCGGTCCGCCAGGTGCATGGCCGCCACCCGGCTGAGCATGCGACGCAGGCCCTCCTTGATGCGGTCCTTCACCATGTACCCCACCACGAGGATGAGGAAGAAGTTCAGGCTGGCCTGCGCGTAGCGCTCCTGGGCCCAGAAGGCCACCGCGGTGGCGACCGTCATCGCCACGCCCGCGGCCAGCGCGAAGAGCATCTCCTCCCAGCCCTGCCGCTTCTGCCGCCGCTTCGACGACAGGAAGAGCACGTTCATGCAGAACTTCTTCAGGAAGCCTAGCCGGAGGATGTACTCCTCGTTGTCCCCGTTGGGGCTGAGCACGCTGCGCAGCCGGTGCTCCTTGCGGTAGGCCTCCTCCCGCAGCACCGCCTCCATCAGCCCCTTGCGCAGCCCATGCCAGGGCTCGCCGTGCGGCAGGGCCTTCATGTCCGCCACCGCGCGCCGGAAGCCGCCCTCCACCAGGAGGCTGACGTATTCGTCCACCAGCCTCAGCGACGCCCGCGAGCGCTCCTGCAGGTGCAGGTCCCCCACCGAGCGCAGCCACACGCGGAAGCGCTCCAGCACCTGCGTCACGCCGGCCTGCATGGCGACCACTTCGGCCTCCAGCACCGCGCACGCGTCCGTGGGCAGCGACACGGGCCCCTCGCACCGTGACTCCACCCCCGTGGCGAAGCGGCGCAGCGCTCCACGCAGCACGCAGGACAGGAGCTTGGCCTGGTACACGACGTCCTTCTCGGACCCCATCCCCGTGCGCAGCCACGCCTCCAGGCGCACCAGGGGCGAGGTGTCCGAGCCCAGCAGCTCGTTCACCGCCATCACCGGCGTCTTGAAGCGCACGTAGTTGTGGATGTCCGCGTAGAAGTCCGCCCGCGGGTACGTCTCCGCGTCGATGTTCAAGCTCCCGGGCAGGAAGAGATACGCCTCCACGAGGTAGCGCGTCTCGTCCGCCCCGGAGGGCTGGTACTCGAGCTTGATTTCGAACTGCTTCCGGTCGTGGACCTCGAAGCGGCTCTGCAGGGGTGCGGGTAACTGGGACACGAGCAGAGTCTACGTTACATCCCTGTCACGCGGGAGTGACCCCAACGTCACACATCGTTGGGGCCACAGGGAAATCACCCGCCAGTGCCAGTCCGGTTCGCGGGCGCCGCCGGGGGCACCGGGAGGGTGGCCGGCACGGGCGTGGACTTCGGCTGGGGCCGAGCGTTCCACACCCGGGTGGCGAGCAGCAGGCCGAGGAAGGACAGCGGCAGCATCGCGTAGGGCCAGTTGCTCCAGTTGGCCGCGAGCTTCGCCTCGTCGCCCGCCGGCAGGATGGACCCCAGCAGGATGGATTGCAGGGCCGTGCCCGCGTACACCGCGCCGTCGATGATGCCCACCGCGAGGCCGGCGTTCTTCTTCCCACCGAAGTCCATGCTGGCCGTGCCGGACAGCATGCCGTGCACGCCGATGACGCACAGGGACATGAAGATGACCGTCCAGCCCAGGGCGGCGTTCTCCAGCACGAAGACGGAGATGACAGCGCCCAGCGACATGCCGCCGTAGAGCACGGCGGACACGGGGCCTCGGCGCGAGTCGAAGACGCGGTCGCTGATGACGCCGGCGAACATGCCACCGGTGATGCCCGCCACGCACAGCAGCATGCCCCAGTTGGCCGCGACGAAGGACTCGCCAATGCCCGTCGCCTTCGCGAACTTGGGGTACCACTGCATGATGGCGTTGCGCATGAAGCCGCTGCAGAACTCGATGCAGAGGATGATGATGATGGCGCGGTTGCTCAGCATCTTCTTGAGCACCGCCAGCACGCCGAGCTGAGGCCCCGTCTCTCCGGAGGACGCGTCCGCGGTGTCGAAGTCCGGATGGCCCGCGTGGCTCGGCGTGTCCCGGATGACGAAGAAGTCGATGACCAGGAACACGGCGAGGATGGCCGCGGGAACGAAGAAGGCCCAGTACGTGGGCGCGGCCTTCACGATGAGCCGGCTCCAGTCGTAGGCGAAGTAGATGCCCAGCGAGATGAGGATGCCGAACACACCGCCCAGCAGGCCGCGCTCGCGCACGTGGAACCACGCCGCGTTCACCTTGACGATGGAGACCGCGCCGAAGCTCTGGAAGTACATGTTGACGGCGTAGAGGAACGACAGCGTCGCCACCAGGCCGCCCGGCGGCGCCCAGTTGTGCGTCAGCACCGCGTACACCACGCCGCCCATGGCCACGTTGGCCAGCGACGAGCCCGCGGCCGACATCAGGATGGTCTTCCGGCCGCCGAGCTTGTCCGTCAGCGGGCCGTTGAGGAGGAAGGCCACGCCGTAGACGGCGGTGCCCCACGCGAAGATGGTGCCGAAGTCCGCATTGGAGGTGCGGTCCCCCATGGCGCTGGTGGCCACGTTGAGGTTGTAGCGTCCCATGTAGAGGAACGCGTACGTCATGCCCAACGGGAACCAGTTGAAGAGCCGGCGGCGCTTGAAAGCCTCCGAGTGTCCCAGCTCCACCTTGGGCAGGCGCGCGAGGACGAGGCCGATGGCCCCCAGGAGGATGAGGATGGGCAGGAACTGGGCCAGCCAGGGGGGCAGCGACGACATGCAGCGACCTCTGCGGTGGATTTCGGAACGCCGCGCACCCTACCCCGGCACGCGGCGGCGCGAAACCAATGCACGCCCTTCAGGGCTGGAGGGCGAGCAGACGCGTCAACGCGACCTCCGTCTTCGCATCCGGGATGTCACCGCGCCGGCACGCATCCAACACCTCCTGAACGGGGCGCCAGTGCAACTGCGTGCCCTCCTCCAGCGGCGAGCCATCCCCTTCGGGCTCCTCCGGTGCCAGGTCCGTGACATCCACCGCGGCGGGAAACACCTTTTCGGACAGGATGCCCGGCGCCAGGAAGAAGGCGCCCCCCAACAATTGGATGGCCTCCGGCTTCACGGCGTAGCCGGCCTCTTCGTGGACCTCCGCCGCGGCGCGCCGTCGCAGGCCTTCCTCGCCCTTGTCCTCCGGCTCCAGCAGTCCCGCGACGATTTCTTCCACGCGCAAGTAGCCAGACGCGGGGTCTGGAACGGTCATCGCGTCGCGGTTGTCCTTCCGGAAATACGCCGCGGGCCGGAGGTTCATCCGCGTCAGGACCTCCAGACCTGACGCGCCGCGGCGGTACACGAGCACCGCCACCGCGTCCAACCGGGGGCGATCCACCACGTCCACCCGGTACATGGGAGAGGAAGAACCATCCGCGCGCCGGTTGCGGCAGCGCAGCCTCCGAACCCTGAGAAAGCCCTCGTCGCATCTCGCGGTAGACGAGAAATCCTCGATGATCTCGATGTCAGTCACACTGGAATGACGTTGCCGCATGTCCGCCTGCTCTCCTGGGGAGTAGGGACGCCAATGACCGGAACCCGGCCCGCCATGGTGGCGTTGCTTGCTCGACAAAGCTCGATCCCGTACCTTGCGCCCGCTTTACCGCTGTCCACCCCCCGAAACACGGAATTCTCTTGATGCGTCGCCTCCTGCTCGGCCTCTGCTGCGCCCTGGCCTCTGCTTCGTGCATGCCGGTGTTGGAAGGCCAGGATTACAACCTCGAGGGGCAGGAGGTGCGTCTGACGCTCCTTCATACCTCGGACATTCATTCGCGCCTCATCCCCTATGACTTCACGCCGTTGAAGACGGACGTGGACCTGGGGACCATCCCGGAAGCGGGCCCCTTCGGTGGCGCCACGCGCATGGGGGCGCTGCTCAAGCGCGAGCGCGCCCAGGGCGAGCGCGTGCTGCACGTGGACTCGGGCGACTGCTTCCAGGGCGCGCCCATCTTCAACCTCAACACCGGTGAGGTGGAGTTCAAGTTCCTCTCCGAGGCGCGGCTCGACGCTGCCGTCGTGGGCAACCACGAGTTCGACGCGGGCCTCCTCAACTTCACCCAGATGGCGCAGCAGCACGCGATGTTCCCGCTGCTGGCGGCCAACTACTTCTGGGACGACTGGCGGGGGAACGGCAACCACCAGACTGCCCTGGAAGTGGAGCCGTACACCATCCGCAACGTGAAGGGCCTGCGGGTGGCCATCATCGGCATGGCCAACATCTCCTCGCTCAACTCCATCGTCGAAGGTGGCAACAGCCTCCAGGTGACGCCGCTGGAGCAGAACGAGGTGGCGCGCGCCTACGTGGACCTGCTGCGCCCCGTCACCGACCTCATCGTGCTGGTCAGCCACCTGGGCCTCCATGAGGACCAGGACGTCATCCAGGGCTACGAGGCCTATTACGAGTACGAGCGCGCCAAGGCCTACGTGCAGCGCGCGAAGGAGCCCTGGCAGGTGCTGGAGTGGTTCGGCCCCGAAGGGGACGACAAGTCCGTGGTGCGCGTACGCATCCCCGGCGTGGTGGGCGTGGACGCGGTGATGGGCGGCCACCTGCACGTCGTGCTCAACCCGCCGCAGTTGCTCACCGACCCCGCGGGCCGCAAGGTGGTGCTCGCGCACTCCGGCGCGTTCGCCAAGTACGTGGGCCGGCTGGAGCTGGTGGTGAAGATGCCGGACGTGCCTGGCACCGGCGAGGGCGGCGAAATCATCAGCCAGGACTTCCGCGTGTTCCCCCTGGACGCCCTGTGGTGCGACGACGCCATGCGCCGCTTCCGCCACGACTCCAACGTGTTCTGGGAGGAGGGCCAGTTCCTCCGCGACGAGCGCGTCCGTCAGGCCATCGAGGCGTGCAGGAACCAGGAGGACCGGATGACCACGCATCTGCTCCAGCCGTACATCCTGGGCATGGACTTCAACTACCAGCTGACGTCCATCTTCTCCTACGCGCCGCGCGACGTGCAGCGCCGCAACAACTCCACGGGTGGTGACTCGCCGCTGGGCAACATCGCTGCGGACTCCATGCGCAAGCGCCGCCGCGTCGAGGCGGAGATGGCGCTCACCAACTCGCTGGGCATCCGCGACAACCTCTACGCGGGCGTGGTGAGCCAGGAGTCGATGTTCAACGTGTTCCCGTTCGAGAACACCATCAACATCATGTACCTCTCCGGCAAGGAGATGCAGGAGCTGTTCGACTTCGTCACCGAGCGCTCCGCCGAGCGTGGCTGCGTCAGCCAGGCGCAGATCTCCGGCGCCCGCTTCACCATGGACTGCGCCCAGGTGCAGGTGAACGCCCTGCAGACGGCCTGCGACCCCGCGCTCAACGGCACGGACTGCCCCAACCAGGACCGCCAGGGCCATGCGCCGTGGCAGTGCCTGGTGGACCAGAGCAACGACGCCAGCGTGGGCCGCTGCTACGCGCACCCGGGCACCGACATCCAGATCAACGGCAAGCCGCTGGACATCACCGGCACGTACAAGATCGCCGTCAACGACTACATCGCCAAGGGTGGCTCGGGCTTCAACGTCCTCAAGCGCAATACCACCCGCATCGAGACGGGCATCTCCCTGCGCGACTCGCTCATCGGCTACATGCAGGGCTTCTGCACCTGTGAGGACATCCTCGCCGGCAACCAGACGTCCAAGTCGGGCCACTACTGCGGCAACCTCATCAACGGCCGCTGGACGGTGAACGAGCAGGTGGTGGGCTCGTGCCGCGCCGCCGCCGACTTCAAGGCCGCGCTGGACAAGCAGGTGGGGAGCTGCGCCTGCAAGGACCTGCTGTCGCTCCCCTCGGACGCAGCGGAGCGCTGCGGCGTGCCGGGCCTGACGGCCGAGGACATCCAGAACCAGTGCAACGTGCCGGATGGCCCGTACACCGGCCGCTGCAGCTGCCGGGACGTGCTGGCGGGCAACAACCCCATCTGCGGCACGGTGACGAACCAGCTGCGTAACTTCTGCGAGAACCCCACCTCCGTGTCCATCGCGGACGCGGTCGAGGATTCCCGTATCGGCCGGAGGGTGAAGTAAATGAAGCGCCTGCTCTTCCTGTCGGCCCTGGCGACGGCCGGCTGTTACACCCAGGAGACGCCTCAGCCAGACGGCGTCGCCTCCTTCCGGGTCAACCTCACGGGCGTCTACACCGGTGGCACGCGCACGCCGCTGCCGGTGGTGAACGAGTGCGCCACCGCGCACGGTGGCCAGGACCAGGTGCCGCTGGAGGTTCGCGGCACGGAGGAGTGCCGGCTGGCCCTGCCCCGCACGCCGGTGGACTTCGACGTGGAGATCCTCGCCCTGGACGCGAAGGGCCAGCCCATGGAGTCCTTCAACGGGCCGGTGTCCTTCCGCACGGTGCCGGGCAACCTGATGGGCGAGTACCGCTACCGCTGGGCCCAGCTCACCAACGGCAGGGGCACCGGCACGGTCCGCTCCGGCCAGCTCTACGGCGACGCCCACGTCTGGGTGGCGGACGAGCCGCCTCAGGTGGACTACGCCGACGGACAAATCGTCCCCGGCGAGCTGCCCCAGGAGCCGGCCACCCGCAGCAACTCCACCGGCCTGTCTCGCATGGTGAAGTTCGAGGAGCCGACCATCGCCACGGTCCAGGTTCCGCAGAACAGCGATCAGCTCACCGCGTACGCCGGGACGTACATGCGCATCGGGCGCAACCCGGAGGCCGGACCACCGCTGCTGCAGAACTGCCCGGAGGGCGACCCGAACGACAAGCAGGCGGTGACGCTGCTGGTGACGGGCACGGACCCGGGCGGCTTCTTCGTCACGGACATGACGGCCTGCCGCGTGCGCGAGGACAGCGTCCCCGGCGCGAACATCCAGACGGGTGAGCCGGACGGCTACTACCCTGGCCGCTTCAACTCGCTCTACATCTACAACTACTCGTTCCCCGAAGGGCTCGACCCGGGTGACCTGCTGTGGTCGGTGTCTGGCTCCGTGCAGGAGTTCACCGCCACCACGCAGCTCACCTTCCCCGCGTGGACGGTGCGCGAGCGCGTCCGGCTGCTGCCCCAGTCGGAGTGGGACAAGTACCTGAAGCTGTCGCCGCCGGTGGACATCAACGGCCGGCTGTGCGGCTACAGCGGCTCGCTCTACATGACGGACCCGCTGTGCGGTTACAGCTACGGCAACTACAAGATGGAGAGCCTGGAGTCGTCGCTGGTGAAGCTGACCCGGGTGAAGTTCCCGCGCGTCTTCCACAACTGCGACGCCAACGGCAACGGCACCGTCCCCTTCTTCTGTCCCAACACCCGCGCGGGAACGTGGGGCAGCTGCGGCACGGACAACCCGAACGAGCCGGAGCTCGCCGAGCGGCAGTGCAACATCGACTGCACGCTGGGCATCGGCCAGTTCGCCGGCGTCCACTGCTCCGAGCGCAACACGTACAACGGCTTCGGCCAGTTCGTGGTGGAGATGAACCCCACGGGCGCCGCCGCCGCCGGGCTCGACGAGTCCGTCCCCAACCGCATCCAGACCTTCACCGCCGACGTCAATGTGGACCCCACCGTCGTCAACTGGGCCCAGTCAGACACGTTCAGCAGGGATCAGCGCGTCAACGTGTCCTGCGACAAGCCCGCCAACGTGCGCTTCGGCGTCAACGGCACGCCGGTGGCGCTGGCCGCCAACACCCCTCTCCAGCACACCATGGCCTCGGGCGAGGGCATCGTGTACGCCTCCGTCCAGAACCGCGAGGACGGCACCCTCACCTGCAAGGTGGCGGCGGACGCGCGCACGCGCATCAATCTGGTCACCAAGGACGCGGTGCCGGAGCTGGTGCCCGACTGCAGCGAGGATGACCCGAACGCGGAGGCGGCGCAGCAGTGCCGCTCTCTGCACGCGGCCAGCTTCGACGTCGTGGGCCATCTGCGGCAGGTGAGCGCCGCCCGCCCGCGGTGGAATGTGCTGCCTC
The DNA here is from genome assembly GCA_046520405.1 of Myxococcus sp. 1LA. GTDB lineage: Bacteria > Myxococcota > Myxococcia > Myxococcales > Myxococcaceae > Myxococcus. The sequence goes on along the minus strand of JBKGHI010000024.1, from coordinate 28,084 downwards.
GCGACCTGGACGACATCTGCTGCTACCCCGGCCCGGGCATGGAGTGCCCGCAGCCGATCCGGCCTTGCGTCAATCCGTAGTCTTTTGATGATTCTCGCGACCCGGTGACGGGAAGCAGGGAGGAGTGGTCCCCCCAGACCACTCCGTGGAGAGGGACATTGAAAACGTTGCAGAAGCTGGCCCTGACCGGCCTGATCTCCCTGAGTGCGCCCACCTGGGCCAGTGACTTCGTGGATACCCGCTTGTCGTTCGTCTTCGCGGACGACAACGTGCTCGCGGGTTCTGGTGAGACGACGCCGAACAGCCCCAATGCACGGTTCGGCGCCGGCAACCAGAACACGCAGTTCTACGACAACTTCAACACCCGGTTCTCCGGCTTCGAGTCCCTGTCGAACGTGGCGCTCTACAAGCGGGCGCCGGCCTTCTTCGAGGGCTTGACGACCGAAGCGGCGCTGACGCTGGTGGTGCTGGAGCGTCCGTCAGGCGGCGTCGACATCCGCGACAACTCCAGCTACATCCGCCTCAACTACCAGCCGCCGGGCTGGAGCGAGAAGGAAGGCATCTCGCTCGTCGGCTTCCCGGTGTCCGCGGACCGTTTCCGTCTGGGCTATGCGTACCGCATCTCCTGGGGTGGCAGCGGCGTGTTCACCACCCGCGCCGCCGCCAACGGCGTGCCCGGCGGCAAGCTGCAGATCACCCGCGACAACTGGTACGCGTACGTCGGCGGCAAGACGGCGCTGATGCAGAACGAGCTCATCCGCGAGGAAGAGACCAAGTACGGCCTCATGGCCGGCGCGGGCTGGGACATCCTGGAGACGCTGCGCGTCGAAGCGGGCGGCGGCTACTTCCAGAAGGGCCTGGTGCCCGGCCTGGCGACGCTCGGCGTGGAAGCGCCGGTGAACGCCGCGGGCCTGTCCGGCCAAATCGTCTACCACGTGGGTGTGCCCGTCGGCACCAGCGTGGACTTCCGGCTCTACAAGAACGACCCGGACATCTATCAGCGCTTCTTCGCGCCAGAGCAGTACCCGGGCGGCCTGTCGTACACCGTCTCGCTCGAAGGCAGCTACCTGTCGCAGACACTGGAGAAGCCCAACGACTTCGGCGCCACCAAGCCGCAGGGCGCCACCGCCGTGGCCCTCCAGGCGCGCGCGAAGTACGACCTGCTCCGCGTCAGCCTCCTCGGCCTGTACCGCAGCCTGTCCTTCATCCAGTTCGAGGTGCCGGGCTTCCCGCCGTTCCAGGACTTCCCCGAGGGCACGGAGCTGAAGCCGGAGATGTTCCTCGCGGTGGGCGCGGACTACCACCTGCCGAAGCTGCACATCACGCCGGGCTTCATCCTCGGCGTGCAGCAGCCGGCCTCGTTCCGCAGCCCCACGCCGGTGCTCGGCGGCAACAACCCGCCGGTGAGCCTCATCGGCACGCGCACCGTCGTGGTGCGTGACGTGAACCAGCTCAGCATCCTTCCGGAGACGTGCGGCCGCGGCAACGCGGCGTGCAAGGCGGAGCCCATCTACTCCGCGAAGGCCACCTTCCGCTGGGACCTGTCGGACTCCGTCGCCGCCGTCGGCGAGGTCTACTACACGTACGACACCAACCGGACCACGTTCCGGGACGACGTGACGGGCGTGGCGCAGCCGAGCTTCGAGCGTCCGCACGCGCTGGGCTTCAACACCCTGCTCCAGGCGCGCTTCTAATCCGCTCCCCTGCCCCACCGGGGCAGCCTGAAGGTACCGCGGCCCGGTCTCTCTTCGTGGGAGGCCGGGCCGTCGTGCGTCAGACGGTCGTCATCCGCACCACCTCGTCGAAGGCGGTGAGCCCCTGGGCCAGCTTGCGCACCGCGGCCTCGCGCAGCGTCCGCATGCCCGAGCGACGGGCCGCGTCCACCAGCTGCGAATAAGACGCCTCGCGGGCGATGAGGTCTCTCAGCTCGCCCGCGGCGGTGACGATTTCGAAGACGCCGGTGCGGCCCACGAAGCCAGTGCCCCGGCAACGCACGCACCCCGCCCCCTTGAGCAGCCGCACGCCGCTCGGCAGCAATGGCAGCGGCGCTTGAAGCGCGAGCAGCTCGTCCGGTGTGAGCGTCGTCTCCTGCGCGCAGTGGCTGCACACCCGGCGCAGCAGCCGCTGGGCCATGACGCCCAGGAGGCTCTGGGCCAGCAGGAAGGACGGCACGCCCAAATCGCGCATGCGCGCCACCGCGCCCAGCGCGTCGTTGGTGTGCAGCGTGGACAGCACCAGGTGGCCGGTGAGCGCGGACTGAATCGCGTTCTCCGCCGTCTCCGGGTCGCGAATCTCGCCCACCATGATGACGTCCGGGTCCTGGCGGAGGATGTGGCGCAACGCCCCGGCGAAGTCGAGCCCCACCTTGGGCTGCACCTGCACCTGGTTGAAGGCGTCCCACACCATTTCGATGGGGTCCTCAATCGTGGTGACGTTGACGTCGGGGCCCGCCAGCGCCTTGAGCGCGGAGTAGAGCGTCGTCGTCTTCCCGCTGCCCGTGGGGCCCGTGACGAGGATGAGGCCGTGCGGCTGGTCAATCCAGGACTCGAAGGCGCTCTTCTCATCCTGCTCGAAGCCGAGCTGGGCGATGTCCTGCACCAGTGTCTCCGGGTCGAAGATACGGATGACGACCTTCTCGCCGAAGGCGGTGGGCAGCGTGGACACGCGGAGCTCCACCTCGCGGCCGTCACGCTCCGTCTTGATGCGGCCGTCCTGTGGCTTGCGGCGCTCGGAGATGTCGATGCGCGCCAGCATCTTCACGCGCGAGACGATGGGCGGATGCACCGGCGCCGGCAACGTGTGCACCGGGTGCAACACGCCGTCGATGCGCAGCCGCACCACGCTGGTGGTGCGCTTGGGCTCGATGTGGATATCGGACGCGCGGTTGTCGAAGGCGTAGCGCAGCAGGTAGTCCACCGCCTGCACCACGGGCCGGTCCGACGCCTCCAGCTCCTGGGTGCCGCTGAGCGACACGAGCTGTTCGAAGTTGGCGACCTGTGACCCGGCGGCGGCGGTGAAGTCGTCGGCGGCGCGCGCCAGCGTCTTCTTGAAACCGTAGATGTCGCTGATGGACTTGAGGATGTCCGCCTTCGCGCTGAGGACGGGCTCCACCGGCAGGCCGGTGAGGCGGTGGAAGCTCTCGAAGAGCTCGCGGTCGAAGGGGTTGGCCACCGCCACCAGCAGCCGGCCCTGTGGCGTGCGCTCCAGCGGAAGCAGCACGTGCTTCTGCGCATAGGGCCTGGACACGGTGCGAGTGGCCAGCGCCATGTCCAGCTTGAGCGGGTCAATCTTCCGGTACGTCATGCCGGCGGCGCGCGCGGCGGACTCGGTGACGCGGTCCTCATCCAGCATGCCCCGGCCGTTGGGCAATTGGACCTGGAACGCCGCCACGACTTCCACCGGGGACACGTCGTACCGCGCGGCCTCCTTACCACCGGTGGCGCCCTGGGCCTTCAGCACGCGGGCGCGCGCGGCGCCCTCGCGGGCCAGCACTTCCTGCGCTTGCTGAGGCTGCAACAGCCCCTGGGCGACGAGCGCCTCCAGCACGAACTGCGTGGTGAAGTCATCCCGGCTCTTCGGAGCAGTGCCACCCACGCCGCTCATCGGCTGTACCAAGCGCGTCTCCTTTCACTCCGGCATCCCAGCCGGAGCGCGACCCCAGAGCGTACCAGACAAGGCCTCAACCCCTGGCGGGGTGTCCCTCGGAAAACAAGCATGAGCGTTCCACGCCACCAGGCAGGCATGGAGTCGCCGTGAGGCCCGTCACACGGCCGTGCGGGCCCCGCTTCGCGCCACCGTCAGTGCACGGTGCTCGTCACGGCGAGCACCGTGGCATCCACCAGGGCCTCCGGTGTCGGCCGCTCGGCGACGGCCGCCGCGGGCACGCCCAGCCGCTCCAGGGCGGACGCCGTCGTCGGGCCAATGGCCACCACGCGCGCGGTGGACAGGCGCTCGCGGCCGGCCTCCTCCAGGAAGGCCTCCGCCGTGCGCGGCGAGGCGAAGAGCACCACGTCCGGCGGTGACGCATCCAACAAGGCCAGCGCCTCGGGCGGCAGGGCGGCGGAGGTGGAGCGGTACGCCGTCACCCGCGTCACCAGCACGCCTCGCTCCCGCAGCCCGTCCTCCAGCTCGCGGCGGCCCTCCTCGGCGGCGGGGAGCAGGACTTCATCCCCGGGCTGCAGCGCGTCCTTGATGAGGTTGAACAGGGCCTCTCCCGTGCCCTCGGAAGGCTCGGCCACCACGTCCAGCCCATAGCCCTCCGCGGCGCGCGTGGTGCGCGGCCCCACGGTGGCCACCTTCACCCGCTGCATCCGGTCCTGCGTGCCCGCCTCGCGCAGCGCCTCCATCAGCGCCTCCACGCCCGACGGACTCGCGAACACCACCCAGGCGTAGCGTTGAATGTGCTCCGCCGCGGACGCCAGCGGACGCGGGTCCTCTGGAGGATGCAGCTCCAGCAGAGGCACGCTGAGCACCTCGGCGCCCTCGTCCTCCAACAGGAAGCACAGCTCCTCGGCCCGCTCACGCGGGCGCGTCACCAAGACTCTCTTGCCTTCCAGTCGCCGTTCCACGCGCGCGGCAGTCTAGGACTCCCGCGCGTCGGCGCGGCGCGCGAAATCACGCAAGATGTCCGCCGCCCCACGCGACAGCAGGTCGTCCGCCAAGGCCTCCCCCAGCGCCTGCGCCTGGGACACGGGCCCGCGAACCTCGCCCCGCACCACGTGTGTGCCATCCGGACGGCCCACGAGTCCGCGCAGCCACACGCTGTCGCCGGACACGGTGGCGTGCCCGGCCAGGGGCACGGTGCAGCCGCCCTCCAGCTTCGCCAGCAGCGCGCGCTCGGCGGTGACGGCGATGCGCGTGATGGGGTGCTCCAGCGGCGCCAGCAACTCACGCACGCGCGCATCCTCCGTGCGGCACTGGATGGCCAGCACGCCCTGCCCCACCGCGGGCAGGCTCACCTCGGGCGGCAGCACCTGGGTGATGACGTCCTCCAGCCCCAGGCGCTTGAGGCCCGCGAAGGCCAGCAGCGCGCCCGCCAATCCCTGCTCACGCGTCCTCGCCAGGCGCGTCTGCACGTTGCCCCGCACGCTGACGATGTCCACGTCCGGCCGGCGCGAGCGCAGGATGCAGCTGCGGCGCAGCGACGACGTGCCCACGCGCGCGCCCTGCGGGAGCGTGTCCAGCGTCAGCCCGCCCAGGCCACAGAAGGCGTCGCGAGGGTCCTCGCGCTCCGGCACCGCCGCCAGCATCAGCCCCTCCGGGAACACCGACGTCATGTCCTTGAGGCTGTGCACGGCGATGTCCGCGCGTCCGTCGAGCAGCGCCTGCTCGATTTCCTTCACGAACAGGCCCTTGCCGCCCACCGCGGACAGCGGCGCGGACAGGAAGCGGTCGCCCTCGGTGGTCATCTCCACCAGGGACACCTCCAGGCCGGGATGATGCGACGTCAGCAGCGCGCCCACGTGACGCGCCTGCCAGAGCGCCAGCGGGCTCTGCCGGGTGGCGATGCGCACGTGTGGCATCACTTGCCTCCCGTGGCGGCCTGGGCCTGCGGCGCCAGGACGGAGGGGGCCGCGGCCGCGGCGCCGACCTCTTCCTCCAGCAGTCCGAACAACTCGGCGGCGGCACCGGCCAGCCGGTTGCCCTCCCCTTCCGGCCCCACGGCGCGCAGCCGCGCGGTGGGCTCATGCAGCAGCTTGTTCACGATGGCTCGGCCCATGGCCTCGATGCTCTTGCGTTGCTTGTCGTTGAGTCCGTCGCCCAGGGCGCCCAGCGTGCGCTCCACCTCGGAGCGGGCAATGGCTTCCGCGCGCTGCCGCAGCCGCGCCAGCACCGGCGTGCCCTCGCGCAGCGCGCGCTCCTTGACGAACCGCGCCACTTCCTGCGCCACCAGCACGCCGGCCTTCTGCGCCTCCTCCGCGCGCGCGGCGGCGTTGTCCGCGACGAACTTCTGGATGTCGTCCACGTCGTACGCGTGCACCCAGTCCAGCGTGCCCACGGCCGGGTCGATGTCACGTGGCACGGCCAGGTCCACCATGAACAGCGGCCGGCCCCGGCGCCCGCGCCCCAGCGCCCCCACGTTCTCCTTCGTGAAGAGCGGCACCGGCGAAGCCGTACTGCACACCACCACGTCCGCGGCGGCCACCAGGCTCAGCAGCTCCTCGAAGGGCCGCGCCAGTCCGCCCACCTCCGCCGCCAGCGCCTCCGCTCGCGACAGGGTGCGGTTGGTGACGTACAGCTTCGACGCGCCCGCCTGCTTCAGGTGACGCGCCGCAAGCTCCCCCATCTCCCCCGCGCCCACCACCAGCACCGTCTTGCCCGCAAGGCCGTCGAACACCTTGCTGGCCAGTTGCACCGCCGCGGCCGCCATGGACGTGGCGCGCGGCCAATGGCCGTCTCCGTGCGCACGCGCTTGGCGCAACTGAACGCCGCCGCGCACGCGCGCATCAGCTCGCCCCGCACCGCGCCCGAGCCCTGGCCCCGCTCGAAGGCATCCTTCACCTGGCCCAGAATCTGGGCCTCGCCCAGCACCATGGAGTCCAGGCTGCACGCCACGCGGAACAGGTGCACCAGCGCCGCCTCGCCCTGGTGCTCATAGAGGTGCTCCAGCGCCGCCGCGCCCCCCAGGGACTCCAGCTCCGCCAGGACGCGCTGCCGGGCCATCTCGGCGCTCGGCGCGGCCAGGTACACCTCCACGCGGTTGCACGTGGACACCCACAGCGCCTCCACGGGCGCCTGGGCCAGCCGCTGGAGCACCGCCAACTGGCGCGGCTCCGGCAAGGCCAGCCGCTCGCGGACGTCGAGAGGCGCCGTCCGGTGGGACAGGCCGATGCAGATGAGCTCCATACTCACGGCATCCTCATGGCCGCCGCAGTGGGCGACGACAAGTCGTACGAGGACAGGAAGGACACCAGGACCAGGCAGAAGCCCGCCATGGTGAGGAAGGCCACGCGGCGTCCCTGCCAGCCCGCGACGGAGCGCGCCACCAGCAGCGCGGCGAAGACGGCCCACGCGACGAGGGTGGCCAGCGTCTTTCCATCCATGGTCCAGGGGCCCGGCGCGGTGCCCACGAAGAAGGCCCCCGTGGCCAGCGTGATGGACAGGGCCAGGAAGCCCCACACCACCAGCCGCCGGTTCAGCGTGTCCAGGAACTCCAGGGAGGGCAGCCGGGCGAACAAGAGCCCGAAGCGCTTCGCCTTCACCTGCCGCTCCATGAGCACGTACATGACGCCCACCCCCGCGGCCACCGCGAAGGCGGCCAGCCCCAGGAGCGCCAGGGTGATGTGCAAGGGCAGCAGCGGCTGGCGCACCCCGGGAGGCAGCGGCGCCTGTCCGCCCTGCATCAACAGCCCGGGCAGCAGCGCCGCCAGGGCCAGGGGGGTGAGGAACGCGCCGATGACGGGGCGGCGGTAGCGCACGTCCAGGAAGAGGAAGATGGCCAGCAGCAGGAAGGCCAGCGCGGAGAAGCCCTGCGCCAGGCCCACCGGCCGTCCGCTCTGCACCCCGAGCAGCTCGAAGAGCGCCACGCCGTGCAATGCCAGCCCGCCGCCCACCAGGATGCGCCCCGCCGTGGCCAGCGCCTCGGATTGGCGCACCAGGTAGGCAAGGTAGACGACGGCGGCGATGCCATACGCGTGGCAGGCGAGCGAGACGAGCGTGTGGCTCATAGGGGCAAGCTCATAACCACGGAGGACGGGCGAATCAGCCCATCTTGTTGAGGATGAACGCGGCCAGCAGGTCCGCCTCGGAGTCCGGTTTCTTCTCCGAGCCCTCTGGCCGGGGGCCACCAGCGGCGACCTCCGCTACATACCCTGGAACAACCTCATAGGCGTTGTCCCCCACCAGCACCGAGTCGGCCATCTGCTCGGCACCCAGTCGGGCAAGTTGCTCCTCGGTCTTCACCCGGGACACCAGCCCCTGGGTGTCCTCACCCGACACGAGTTGGACGAAGTGCACCGCGGGCGTGAGGGGAAAGGCGGTGCCGCCCTCCGCCATCACCACCAGCCGGCCTTCGCGCAGGTCTGCTTTGTCCGCCAGCGCCCACTCCTCGAGCTGGGTCTGGGGCAGGAAGAGCTTCGTCACGCCCGCCAGCTTACACCAGCCACCCCGTCCGAGGGGGGACGCGTGGGGGAAATGGTTGAAACAAGCGCCATCCCTCCGCATCTGAGCCGCCAGATTGGCTGATGGCCGGCCGATCCTTGCAGGCCCACCGGGCGCGTACTACAGGACGCGGCGGAGGTGCCTGGAAAGGGCACGAGGAGACACCATGGCAGGCGCGGACGTGACGAACATCGGGGATGGCGATTTCAAGCAGCAGGTCCTGGACTCCCAGGAGCCCGTGCTGGTGGATTTCTGGGCGACGTGGTGCGCGCCGTGCCGCGCCATCGCCCCCTCCATCGAGGCGCTGGCCAGCCAGTACAAGGGCCAGGTGAAGTTCACCAAGCTCAACATCGATGAGAACCAGGACACGCCGCAGGAGTACGGCATCCGCTCCATCCCCACCCTGCTCGTCTTCAAGGGCGGCCGCGTGGTGGAGCAGATTGTCGGCGCGGTGCCCAAGGCCCGCATCGAAGACGCCGTGAAGAAGGCCCTGACCTAGCCTCACCGCCGCGGGGACGCGCGCGCGGGAGAGCCACCGGCTCCCCGCGCACCCTCCGCGGCCCGCTGTCTCACGACAGCAGCTCCACGCAGCGGCGAAGCACCTCCAGGCGCGCGTAGCGCTTGTCGTTGCCCGGCACCACATGCCACGGCGCGTCGGGACGGTGCGTGCGGTCCAGCATGTCCTGGATGGCCGCTTCGTACTTCCTCCACTTCGCCCGGTTGCGCCAGTCCTCCGGCCCCAGCTTGTAGCGCTTGGACGGGTCCGCCTCGCGCTCGCGGAAGCGCTGCAACTGCGTCTTTTTGTCGATGTGGATGAAGAACTTCACCATCCGCACACCGTCCGCGGTGAGCATGTGTTCAAAAGCATTGATTTCATCGTAGGCACGGCGCCATTCCGCCGGCTTCGCGATGCCCTCCACCCGCTCCACCAGCACCCGCCCGTACCAGCTCCGGTCGAACATGCACACCTCACCCGCACCGGGAATCTTGCGCCAGAAGCGCCAGAGATAGTGGTGCCGGAGCTCCTCTTCCGAGGGCGCGGAGATGGGCCAGACCTTGTAACCACGCGGGTCCATCAACGTCGTGAGCCTGCGAATGGCGCCGCCCTTTCCGGAGGCATCCCAGCCCTCGAAGACGACCACCGCCTTCCGCCCCGCCAGGTAGTTGCGTATCTGCAGCTCGAAGACACGCTCCTGGAGCGATTTGAGCGTCTTCTCATATTTCGCGTCTTCGCCCGCTGAGACAGACGGATCGACCGCTGCGAGTGTCACAGTGCCGTGAGGACATACGGGAAACACGTATCCATTTGCAGTCTTGTCATCAATTTTCTGAGATCGTTTACGAGTCAAGACAGACCCTCCAAGGTTGTATTGACAGCGATGACTTCAACCGCCAAATAGGCACATAGCAGTGTCTGTGTTGGTTGACTGTTTTCACTTGGAGTATTCATGGCACGTCCACGCAAAGAATTATCCTCCGTCCCGCTGACGCCGGCCATGGTGAACTGGGCCGAAGCTCTGGGAGACGCCATTGGCCGCGGCATGCTGCGCGCGCTCAACGACGGAATGCCCCGGCTGGGCAGCACCGCGCCAAGCACCTCCGCGCTCACCGCCGGCCGCCGCCGGGGCCGCCCCCCGAAGGTGATGGCGGGCGCCAGCCTGGTTTCACTGGACCGCCGTTGCACGATGGAAGGCTGTACTCGCGAGCAGCGCTCGAAGGGTCTGTGCTCCGCGCACTACCAGGCCGAACGCCGCCGCCAGATTTCGAGCAGCAAGTCGGCCTGAGTGCCTGCACACCGGACACCCGCCCACGGCCCTGGGCGATGGCCGGTTCGACGCATCAGCCCTGCCAGGGGTCGGAGACGGACGACGTCGCCTTGAGCAGCTCCCAGGCCGCCAGTACGTCCACCACGCGTTCCACTTCGTTGGGCAGGGAGCGAGCCCGCTGGGACTTGAGATAGTCCTCCGCGAAGGCCCTCAGCCGCATCCCCACGAAGAGCCGCGCCAGCGCAACCTCCGTCTGACCGCTGAAGTCGAGGAAGCGCAGGCCAAAGCCGCTGCGGCCCTCCGGCCCATTCTCCCGCTCCTCCCGCACGATTTCCGCGCGCGCCTCCACGGGCGCGGCGCCCGGCTCCAGCCCGAAGCGCACCCCGAGCACCGTGCCCAGCGGCAGGTAGAAGGTGCTCTCCAGGAAGGCGCCGCTGACGCTGACGTTGACGGAGACGAGGCTCGCCTCGAAGCGCCGCTCCCCCGCCTCGTCGTCCACCCAGACCTCGAAGCGCGTGGCCAGCTGCGCCCGGGGAAAGTGGCGGTGCTCGGCCTCTCCCTGATTCATCTCAATCAGCGGGGAGAAGGTGGGCCGCGGCTCGGGGCTCACCGCCGCCACACCAGGACGCGCCGGAACCACCGCGGGGCGGACCTCCTTCGCCACCGCCGCGGGCTGCGGTGCTGGCGCTCGCACGGGCGCGCGCACCGGCGCCTCCACCCGCGTGCTCCCGACTGCCTTCTGGCCACCCTTCCTCTGCATGACGCGTCCTCATCTGCCCGGGGAGGGGTACACCCTCCACCTGCGTTGGTGGGGTGATTCATACACCACCCCATGCCGCGCGCCGAGAAACGCACGCGCCCGTCTCGCGAGGATAAATTCCGGGAATTCTCAGAACATGTGACGGCGCATGCTGATGTTCACCAGCAAGCCGATGCTGAGCATCACGGAAAGCAGGGATGAGCCGCCGTAACTCATCAACGGCAGGGTGATTCCCGTCACCGGCAGCAGGCCAATCACCATGCCGATGTTCTCGAACACCTGCCAGAAGAGCATGGCCACCACGCCCACGGCGACGAAGGCGCCGAACCTGTCCCGCGCGTTGAAGCCCACGCCCAGGCCGAAGATGAAGATGGCGCCGTAGAGCACCAGCAGGAGGAGGCACATCACGAAGCCGTGCTCCTCCGCCCACACGGAGAAGATGAAGTCGGTGTGCTGCTCGGGCAGGAAGCGCAGGCCCGTCTGGGTGCCCTCGCGCCAGCCCTTGCCGGACACGCCGCCGCTGCCCACGGCAATCTTGGACTGCGCCGCGTGGTAGCCGCTGCCGCGCAGGTCCGCCTCCGGGTCCAACCAGCCGGAGATGCGCTGGCTCTGGTGCTTCTTCAGGTGGTGCCGGACGATGGTGGGCCGGGGCTCCGGCACGTCGCGGATGTAGTCGTTCCAGATGACGATGCCCGCGGCGAGCACGCCCGCCACCAGCGTGGCCACCAGGTACCAGCGCACCTTGCCGAAGAGGATGATGGTGAGCGACGACAGGCCAATCATCAGCGCCGTGCCCAGGTCCGGCTGCACCAGCACCAGGGTGAAGGGCACCATGACGACGAGCACCGGCTTCCACAGCCGTGTCAGGCCATAGGATGGCTCATTGGGCTGGAAGTCGTCGTGGTAGACCTTGGCCAGCATCAACACGACGCCAATCTTCATGAACTCCGCGGGCTGCATGCGGAAGGGGCCAATGGCGAACCAGCTTTCGGCGCCCTTGGCCGTGTGCCCGAAGAAGCGCAGCGCGATGAGCAGCAGGATGTTGGTGACGTAGATGGGCACCGCCATGCGCTGAATCCACCGGTAGTCCACCAGGCACACCACCAGCACCGCGGTGATGCTCACCCCCAGGTACAGCATCTGCGAGCCCCACACCGGCGAATGAGGGGGCCGCGACGCCGAGGCCAGGTTCCAGATGCCCAGCGCGCACACCGCCAGCACGGAGAAGATGAGGCCCCAGGGGATGTGGGGCACCATCCGCCGCTCAATCCGCAGTTGCACGCGCGCGTTCCTCGTCATCGCCCGGAAGCCGGGCCGGTGGCCGTACGCCCCGCGTCAGCGCCGCCTCGTCGGGACCGGGCGCGCGCGTCACGGAGGACGGCGTGTAGGGCTGGTTGGGACGCGGCGGCGGCGCCGTGGCGTCCAGCTTCTTCAAGTCGAAGTACTTCTGGAACACCGCCATCGCGGTGGGCGCCGCGTCCGAGCCACCGTGGCCGCCGTGCTCGTTGAGCACGACAATGGCCAACTCTGGCTTGTCCGCCGGCGCGAAGCCCGCGTACCAGGCGTGGTCGCGCTCGAAGAAGCTCATCTGGTGCGTCTTCAAGCGAATCGCGCCCAGGCGGGCCACCTGCGCGGTGCCCGTCTTGGACGCGACGAGGATGTCCTTGTCGCGCATGTGATTCATCCGCGCGCGGAAGGCGGTGCCGCCCGGCTCGTGCGCCACCTTCACCAGGCCGTCGATGACCGCCTTGAGGTGCGGCGCGGGCAGGTCCACCTTGCGCACCACCTCCGGCTGGAACGACTCGATGGTCTGTCCGTCCAGATTCTCCAGGCGGCTCACCATCTGCGGCTTGTAGAGCGTGCCGCCATTGGCGATGGCCGCGTACACCAGGGCCAACTGGAGCGGCGTGACGTTGTTGTCGCCCTGGCCAATGGAGCTGTTGAGCGCCATGCCCTTGGTGTAGCCGCCGGGCGACGCCTTGTCGTGATAGGCGCTGGTCGGCATGATGCCGGGGACCTCCGCCACCACATTGACGCCCGTGGGGCTGCCCAGGCCCAGGGACTTGCCCATCTCACCAATGGGGTCCAGGCCGATGGTGTCCGCCACCTTGTAGAACCAGGTGTCGCACGACGTCTTCATCGCCGAAAGCCCATCCATGTGCCCGTGGCCCGCGTCCTTGTGGCAGCGCCAGGTGCGCGCGCCCAGCCGGTAGCCGCCGGGGCAGTTCACCACCGTCTCCGGACGGAAGGCGCCGGACTTGAACGCGGCCAGCGCGGTGATGACCTTGAAGGTGGAGCCCGGGCTGTAGTGCTCGGCGGCCACGCGGTTGATCATCGGGTCCAGCGGGTCGCGCGACAGCAGCGCCATCTGCTGGGGCGTCACGCGGCCGGTGAGCAGGTTGGGGTCGAAGCCCGGACGCGACACCAGCGCGCGGATGAAGCCGGTGTTGACGTCGATGGCCACCACCGCGCCCGTCACGCCGGGGAAGGCCCGCTCCGCCTCCTCCTGCAGCCGCATGTCGATGGACAGCACCAGGTTGCTGCCAGGACGCGGCGGCACCACGGAGTTGTCCCCCAGCTTGTCGTTCAGCTCCTCAATCGTCTGGCCACGCGCGTTCACCACTTCCTTGCGCACGCCGTCGGTGCCGCGCAGCCGCTGCTCGAAGTAGCGCTCCAGGCCACGCCGGCCAATGTAGTCCCCCAGGGCGTAGCGGGCGCCGTCGCCGTTGAGGCGCTCCAGCTCCTCCTGGGTGATTTCGTTCATGTAGCCCAGCACGTGCGACAGCACGGAGTTGGTGCGGTAGTGCCGGTGCGGCACGGGCGCCACCTCCACGCCGTCCAGGATGTCGCGGCGCGCGGCCAGCCGGTCGTACTCGTCACGCGTCAGGTCCACGCGCACCGGCACCGGCTGGAAGGGGGCGTTGCGCCGCCCCATGCGGACCATGTCCTCCACCTTCTTGCGCTGGTCCGCGTCCCACTGGAGCAGCTCCGCCAGGCGGGGGATGACCTGCTCGTAGCAGTCCGTGCAGAAGGCCGGGGTGACGAAGGCGTCGAAGGACGGACGGCTGTCCACCAGGATGGTGCCGCGCGCGTCCTTGATGACGCCCCGGTCGGCGCGCAGGCGCACCTCCTTGACGAAGTTGGCCACGCTCTTGGCGGCGTACTCCTCGCCCCGGGTGATTTGCAGCCGGTAGAGCTGGATGGAAATCAGCCCCAGGCCCAGCACCATGGACAGGCCCAGCCACAGGAAGCGCCGCTTGAGCTCGCGCCCCGGCGTCGTGTTGCCCAAGGTGGGAGGCGTCACCGCAGCAACCCCGCGGGCCGTTCCTGGGACGCCTCGAAGCGCTTCAGCAACGGGTAGAGCGCCAGCGCCGCCAGCCCCGTGAGCGCCACCTGCAGCGGCATCTCCGCCAGCTGCGAGCCCGGGCCGTCCTCCTTCACCGTCAGCCAGGTGAAGAAGGTGGCGAGCAGCGAATGGCCCACGTCCGCCGCCATGGCGAACAAGGCGAAGGGCAGCGCCCCCCGGACCTCCACGAAGGTGGGCACCAGCCGGCCGGCCAGGAAGATGAACACCGCCAGGAAGGTGTAGAGCCAGGTGGGCTGCCCGCTCATCAAGTCCAGCAGGTACCCCACCGAGAAGGCGGAGAAGGCCCCTTCCAGCAGCGACGCCCGCAGGGCCAGGAACGCCACCAATACCACGGTGACGTCTATCCGGCCGAGCTCCAGGCCCGCCTGCTTCACCACGACCGATTCCAGCGTGAGCAACGCCAGTGCGAGTGCCACCGACACCAGGAACTTCATTTCGATGCGCCCTCCGCGGTGCTGCCCGGCGCCATGGCGCTGTAGGGGCTGCCCACCACCAACACCTCTTCCAGCTTGCTCGTATCCACCGCCGGGACGATGTCCGCGCCCTGGAACATGCCGTGCTCCTTCTTCTCCAGGTTCGTCACGCGCCCCACCACCACGCCGGGCGGGTAGATGCCGTCCGTGCCCGCGGTGATGATGAGGTCACCGTCCTCGACATCCTCGGTGCGCAGCATGTTCTCCAGCTTCAGGGGCCCGCCTCCCGTCCCGGCCGCCGTGCCCCGGGCCCTGGAGCGCTGCACCCGCACCGCCACCCGGCTCTGCGGGTCCGTCACCAGCGCGACGTCCGCGTACCCGCCCGTGGCCCGGATGACCTGTCCCACGATTCCATCCGGTGTCACCACGGACATGCCGCGAAACACACCCTGCTGTTCACCACTGCTGATGCGAACCGACAGCAACTTCGCCACCGGGTTGACGCCCACCACCCGCGCGGGGATTTCCGGCCCGGCTTCGGCCTCCGCGTAGTTGAGCAGCTTGCGCAGCCGCTCGTTCTCCATCCGCGACTCGCCCAACGACTGCACCGCCGCGCGCAACTGGAGGTTCTCCAGCCGCAGCGCGTCATTCTCCTGCCGCACCCCGCGGAGGTCCATGTAGTTCTGGACCGCGGCCACCCCGCCCTCGATGACGGACGTCAGCCCCTGCTGCACGGGCGACGCCACGGCGATGATCGCCCTGTCGACGAAGTTGGGGTCCCGGACCTTCCGGCCGCCGAGCAGGAAGGCCACGAGCGGGGCGAGGAGCAGGAAGCCCACGGTGAGAGGGCGGTAATACCGCTTGAGGAGCGACCACACTGGCTGGAGTTTCCGGGGGTGTAATGGGGGAGCAGGGTCTGGCTAAGGGCTCTAAATCGCTTGCATTTTCCGGTGCGTTATCCTAGGCAGTCAAGGCCTGCATGGGGGGCGGTTCCTGGTCCACCACCCACCGGCCGGGCTACCAACAACACCGCGTCGCGAGTCCTTCCGCACGGCTTTTCTCGGCGCGTTTGCCCCAGAAGTGACGACAATGGACGGTCTGAATCCCCGGAAGGTTGCCTCGCTCCTGTTCATCATCGGCATCGCGGTGGTGTTCACGCTCCAGTTCGGCCCGGGCAGTACCGGCTTCGGAGCCACGGGTGGGACGACGGCGCCTGGCTCGGTGGCCTCGGTGAACGGCAAGGAAATCCCGCTCCGCGACTTCGCCGCGGCGTGGGCCCAGCAGATGAGCTTCCTGCGGTCGCAGGGGAGCCCCGTTCCCGAGTCGCTCGCCCGCCAGTTCGGCATGCACAACCAGGTGCTCGACCGGTTGGTGAACACGGAGCTGCTCGCCCAGGCGGCCGAGCGCCACGGCATCACCCCGTCCGACGACGAGCTGCGCAAGCTCATCCACCAGAACACGGACTTCCAGAAGGAGGGCCAGTTCGACTTCGAGCGCTACCAGCAGGTGCTGCGCGACTTCTACCGGAAGACGCCGCAGGACTTCGAGGCGGAGCTGCGCCGCCAGCTGGCCGCCCAGAAGATGATGGAGGTGGTGCGCGCCAACGCCGTGGTGTCGGACGACGAGGTCCGCGCCCGGTATGAGAAGGAAGGCAACCAGGCCAAGCTCGTCTTCGCGCGCTTCCTGCCGGCCATGTACGCCGACAAGGTTCCCGCCCCCACCGCGGCGCAGCTCACCGAGTGGAAGAAGACGCACGAGAAGGAAATCAAGGAGTACTTCGAGGCCAACCGCTTCGTGTACCAGCAGCCGGAGCGCATCCGCGCGCGGCAGGTGCTGGTGAAGCTGCCCCCGGAGGCCACCGCCGAGCAGAAGACGGCGGCCCTGGAGAAGGCGCAGGCGCTGCGCAAGGAGATTGAGGGCGGCAAGGACTTCGCCCAGGTGGCGCGCGACAGCAGCGAGGACCCGGGCAGCAAGGCGCGCGGTGGCGACCTGGGCTGGGTGGAGCGCGGCAGCTGGGAGCCGGCGCTGGCGGACGCGGCCTTCGCGCTGAAGCAGGGCGAGGTGACGCAGCCGGTGGAGACGAAGTTCGGCGTGCACCTGGTGAAGGTGGAGGAGAAGCAGGCGGCCGCGGACAAGAAGCTCGAGGACGTCCAGGACGAAATCGCCACCACGCTCTACAAGCAGGAGCGCGCCAAGCAGCAGGCCCAGGCCGAGGCGGAGAAGGCGCTGGCCAGCGTGAAGTCGGGCCAGGCCCTGAAGACGCTGTTCCCCGCGGAGAAGGAGCAGCCCGCGCTGCTGCGCTTCGAGACGGAGACGCGCCCGGAGGCCGTGGAGACGGACAGCTTCACCGCCGAGGGTGAGGCCGTGCCGCACCTGGGCCCCGCGCCCGAGCTGGTGAAGGCGGCCTTCGCCGTCAGCGCCCCGCAGGCGCTCGACAGCGTGTTCCCCATGGGTGAGGGCTTCGTGGTGGCGCAGGTGGTGGAGCGCCAGAAGCCGGACACCGAGGGCTTCGACAAGCGCAAGGAGGAGCTGCGCAACCAGGCCCGTCAGGCCAAGCAGATTGAGCTGACGGACTCCTTCCTCAAGGCGCTGCGCGAGCAGGGCTCGGTGGTGACGAACACGGCGGCCGTCGACTCCGTGGTGGGCACCGGGTGATTCCCCGCGTCCATCCGTGACGCCCCTGGAGGGCCGGGCCGAGGGAACTCCCCTCCCCGGCCCTCTCTCATTGCGGGCTACCGCTCCGGGAACTCATGGGAGCCGCTGCCCCCGTTGGGCGCGGTGGGCTCGGCGATGCAGAGCGCGTCACGGCCCCGGGCCTTGGCCGCGTACATGGCGAAGTCCGCGGCGCGGATGAGGTCCAGGGCGGACGAGGCGTGGTCCGGGTAGGTGGCCACGCCCACGCTGGCGGTGAGGCGCACGTCCAGGCCCTGCTCCAAGAGGAAGCCCCGGCCCCGGAAGGCCTCGCACACGCGCTGGCCGATGATGGCCGCGCCGTCCTGGTCCGTCTCCACCAGGAGCATGGCGAACTCGTCGCCGCCATAGCGGAAGACGGCGTCCAGGTTCTGCCGGCCCAGCGTAATCAACAGGTCGCCCACCTCCTTCAAGGTGGCGCTGCCCACCAGGTGCCCGTGGGTGTCGTTGACGCTCTTGAAGTGGTCCAGGTCCAGGAAGACGAGCGACAGCGGATGGCGAAAGCGCTCCGAGCGCTTCACTTCCTGATCCAACAGGGCGCGCAGGTGCCGGGCGTTGTAGCAGCCGGTGTGCTCGTCCGTAATCGTCAGCTCTTGCACTCGCCGGAAGTTGCGCGCGTTCTCAATGGCGATGGCCGCGTAGTCCGCGATGGCCGTGAGGATGGTGAGGTCTTCGTTGGTGAAGGGCGGGTCCATGGGCCCGTTCACCAGCTCGATGATGCCCAGCACCCGGCCCCGGGCCAGCAGGGGCACCGCGAGGATGGAGCGGGTGTGGAAGGCGGAGGCCTCGTCGAAGCGCGGGGAGAAGCTGGGGTCTCCACCCACGTCATGGACGAGCCGCGCCGCGCCGGACGTGAAAACGGCGCCAGCGATGCCCTCCCCCGGGTTGAGCTGGAGGCCCTTGAGCACGTCCGCGCCGCCGCCCACGGCGATTTCGAAGTAGAGCTTTCCGGTGCGCTCGTCCTGGAGGATGAGCGACCAGTTGCGGGGCAGCAGGAGGCTGCTGACCTTCTGCATCACGAGCGCCAGCACCTCGCGGAGCTCGAGCGTCGAGGTCAGGGCCTTGGCCATCTCGTTGAAGGCGGCCAGTTGCTCCACCGTCCGCTTCATGGCCGACAGGAGGTCCGCGGGATTCATCCGTAGAGTCCACTCCGAGGCACAAGTCTGGTAAGGCCGGACCGAGCCGTAACATGCACATGAACGCAGATCAAACGTTGCTCGTCCTGGCCTCGGCGTCTCCGCGACGCCGGGAACTTCTGTCACAGCTGGACATCCGGTTCACCGTCTCCGCGGCGGACATCGACGAGACGCCCCATGTTGGCGAGGCGGCGATGGACTACGTGGGCCGGCTGGCCCGGGAGAAGGCCCGCGTGGTGGCCGCCCGCCACCCCGGCGCCTGGGTGCTGGCCGCCGACACCACCGTCGCCCTGGGCACCGAGCTGATGGGCAAGCCCCGGGACGCGGAGGAGGCCCAGGCCATGCTCTCGCGCCTGTCCGGACGCACGCATGACGTCTACACCGGCGTGGCCCTGGCCGGCCGGCACGAGGAGGCCCTGGTGGTTCACACCCGCGTCACCTTCCGCGCGCTGAGCGCCGCGGAGATGGCCTGGTACGCGAACTCCGGCGAGCCCCTGGACAAGGCGGGCGCCTACGCCATTCAGGGCAAAGGTGGCTTCCTGGTGGCGGGCGTGGAGGGCAGCACCTCCAACGTCGTGGGGCTGCCGCTGGGCGAAACCGTGGCCCTGCTGGAGCGGGCCGGCGTGCCGGTGCCCTGGAGGGCTTCATGAGCACCCAGGTCGCGGAGCGGCTGGCGGCCGTGCGGGAGCGGGTGGCGGCGGCCTGTGCCCGGGCGGGCCGGCCAGTGGAGTCGGTGACGCTGGTGGCGGTGTCCAAGCTGAAGCCCGCGGCCCTCATCCGCGAGGCCTACGCCGCCGGCCAGCGTGACTTCGGGGAGAACTACGCGCAGGAGCTGCGGGACAAGGCCGCGGAGCTGGCCGGCCTGGAAGGGCTGCGCTGGCACGCCATTGGCGCGCTCCAGACGAACAAGGTGAAGTACGTGGCCCGGGTGGCCGGGGCCTTCCACGCGTTGGACCGGCTGGAGGTCGCCCGCGAGCTATCGAAGCGCCGCGAAGGCGCACCACCCCTGCCCGTCTACGCCGAGGTCAACGTGGGCGGCGAGGCCACCAAGAGCGGCCTGGCACCGGACGCGCTCGGCGCCTTCCTGGACGAGGCCCGCACCCTCCCCGGCCTCCAGGTGGTGGGGCTGATGGCCCTGCCGCCCCCCACCGAGGACGAGGCCCGCGCCCGGGCGGACTTCCAATCCGTGCGCGAGCTGGCCCGAGCCCACGGGCTGCCGGGCCTGTCCATGGGCACCACCCACGACTTCGAGTGGGCCATCGCGGAGGGCGCCACCGTCGTCCGCGTGGGCACCGCCATCTTCGGCGAGCGCGACCTCAAATCTCCTTGAAGCGCACCCGCCCCTCCGAGTTCACCGAAACCTTGAACTCAGAGCCGCAGTAGTTGCAGCGCACCTCATCCCCCTGGGCGGGCGGCTCATCCAGGGGGTTGTTGGCATTGCACGAAGGACAGTCGAAGTCCTTCTGCGCCTTGCCACCGCCCCGGCCGGCCTCTTTCTCCGCGTCGTCGTCGAAGTCGTAAGAACCGCCACCACCAGACATGTGCCCCTCCTGCGGGATGGCGCCCGACACCGCGGGCTGCCCCATGCGGAAGGCTACCAGCGGTGTCCGCGAGTGGACATGCCGCAGTGCCGCACTCCCGCCTGCCCGGCGAACGGGCCCGGGCGGGAAGAGGCGAAGGCGCGCCTGACGTGGGAAAGTGTGCCCTCCCGTGAAGGGAGCAGCCATTGAATGAATGGCTGGTCAACAGCCGCGTCAGTGGAAATGGCCGGTGGCGGGAATGGTTCCAAGCCGGGTCTGGCAGATCGCGCCCAGGCTACCTAACTTCCAAGCGAGGGAGCTCACCCGATGCAAACGACGCTCAAGTGGGGGTTCGCGGCGCTCGCGGGCCTGGTCTGGTCGGCGACGGCCATGGCCCAGGAGTCCGTGAACCCGGCGTTCGGCCCTGGGGAGCAGAGCTCCTACCGCGTCAGGTACCTGGGCATCACCGCGGGTACGGCGCAGGTGACGGTGGGCGCCCACATGAAGCAATGGGGCCATGATGTCTGGCCCATCGTCGCGGTGGCACGCTCCAACGACATGCTGGGCGTGTGGCCCATCAAGGACAAGTTCGTGTCCTACTGGCAGCCGGAGAGCCAGCGGGTGGTGGGCAGTGACTTGCACGCGGACGAGAACGGCTCGCGCCGCCGTCAGCGCATCAAGATAGAGGCGGACGGCAAGACGGCCTTCGTCGTGAAGCAGAAGGAAGGAGAGTCCCCAAGGGAGTCCACGCGTGAGCTGGCCGAAGGCACGCTGGACATGACGGGGGCGACGTTCGCGCTGCGCAACCGGGACCTGGTCGTGGGGCAGGAGTATGCCTATCCCGTGTTCACCGGGAGCAAGGCGTTCACCCTCCGCGCGAAGGTGGAAGGGCGAGAAGTCATGGACACCGTGCTGGGCGACAAGGAGGTCTTCAAGCTCAGCGTGAAGACGGAGTTCGGCGGCAACCTCGCCTCGAAGCGGGACATGTTCGTCTACTTCACCACGGACCCGAGCCACGTGCCGGTGCGGGTGGAGGCGGAGTTCGCGCTGGGCACCATCGTCGCGGAATTGACCGACTACAAGCCGGGCCGGAACATGACGGTGGCCCGTGCCGAGAATGGCGGGTAGCACCCCGCCGGAGAGCGAAGGGGCGGATGGGAGCGGGATGGGCGTGGGCGGTGGTGGCGGCGGCGATGTCCGCCACGCAGGAGCCTCAGGTGGTGTCGCCCCTGGTGAAGGTCCGGCCGGGCGAAGCCGTGAAGGGACGCAGGGAGGCCCGGCTCAGCCTCGCGCGGGGTGAGTGCGAGGCAGTGCAGGTGGCGCTGCCCGGACGGGTGGAGCGCCCCTCCGTGGAGCCGCTGTCGCTGAAGGGGCCGGGCGCGTCGATGAAGGCCAGCGTCTGGCGCGAGGTCTTCATCGACGTGAAGACGCCGTCCAATGGCCAGGGCCGCACGGGCCCGTGGCCGGACGCGCTGGTGCCGGTGGATGCGCCGGGACATGACTCGAAGCTGCCCACCGTCTTCTACGTGGAGGTGTGCGCCCCGGAGAAGCAGGAGCCGGGGACGTACAAGGGCAAGCTCCTCGTGAAGGCGGGGGACGCGAAGCCCACGCCGGTGTCCTTCACCGCGGAGGTGCAGCCCTTCGCCCTGCCCGCCACGTCCTCGCTGCCCAACAGCTTCGGCGTGTCGCTGTACAGCATCTGCCGCGGGCACGGCGTGACCCCGGAGTCGGCGGAGGCGCGCAAGCTGCTCCGCGACTACGGCCGCGCGCTGCTGGAGCACCGGGTGAGCGCCCACGGCATGAGCATGAACCCGCCCCCGGTGCGTTTCGAGAAGGGCCGCGCGGTGGTGGACTGGAGCGCCTACGACGCGGAGATGGCGCCCTTCCTGGACGGCAGCCTGCTGCCCTCCGGCGCGCGCTTCACCAGTTCCGACGTGCGCGACAACAAGCAGGCGAAGACGGACGCGGAGAAGACGGCGTACTACCGCGCCTTCGCGGAGCACTACCGCCAGAAGGGCTGGCCGGCGCAGCTCTTCTTCTACGCCAAGGACGAACCCAAGCCGGAGGACGTGCCGCTGGTGAAGGCGCAGTCCTCGCGCGTGCGCGCGGCGGGCGGGGTTCCGGTGCTCGTCACCAGTCCGCTGGATGACGCGCTGAACGGCTCGGCGGACATCCTCACGCCCACGCTCAACTGCTTCTATCCCCGCCCCGGACCGCAGACGTGCAAGAGCGTGGTGGAGGCCAACGCGTTGCGCAAGCGGTTGGCGGATGCCACCCGGGTGTGGTGGTACCAGAGCTGCAATTCGCACGGCTGCAACGGCGGCCCGCCGGCCGACAAGGCGGTGGACGCGGCCTACAGCGGGTGGGCGTCGTACATGGTGGACCACCCCGCTCCGCTCAACCGCGCCATGGGCGTGCTCGCCTTCGCCTCCGGCGTGGACGGCGAGCTCTATTTCGACACCGTCTTCGCCTACAACACGAAGAAGGACCCCTGGAAGGACGTCTTCGAGTTCGGAGGCAACGGCGACGGCACCCTCTTCTACCCCGGCACACCGGCCAGGGTGGGTCCTTCCGGCCACCAGCCCATCCTCACGCTGCGGCTGAAGCACATCCGGGACGGGCTGGAGGACTACGAGTACCTCCGGCTGCTCTCCGAGCTGGGTGACGCCGCGTTCGCCCGGACGGCCGCGCGCAAGCTGGCGCGCACGGGTTGGGACATCAACACGGATGCGGGAGAATGGGAGGCGGTCCGAGAGGAAGTCACCGCCCGGCTCCGGAAGCGTTGGGCGGAATCCGAATATGCGAAGCGCCCGGGCCGTCTGACGCCGCAGAGCACCCCGTAGTCCCCTGGAAGGATAAGGATGAGCCCCCTGCGCACCCTTTTCGCGGCCGTGTTGACCCTGTCCACCGGCAGCGCCTGGGCCCAGCTTCCAGACGTGGAGGCGGACACGCCGGAAGCGGAAAGCGCCAAGGCGCCGGAGCCCGAGGCGCCGCTCACCGTCGCGCCTTGCGCCTCCTCGCTTCCCGCGCTGCGCACGCCCATGGCCTTCATGCCCGGCGAGGTGCTCGAGTTCGACCTGGACGCCATGGGCGCGCAGGCGGGCACCATGACGATGCGCGTCCACAAGCAGAAGGACGGAAACCTGCCCATCCAGGTAGAGGCGCAGACGAACTCCTTCTTCTCCAAGGTGCGGCGCGTGCGCGGCAGCGCCACCGCGTACCTCCACCCTCGCACGCTGCGCCCCAAGCGCTACGTCGAGGACACCCTGGAGAACGAACAACGCCGCAAGGTGGACGTCGCGTTCGGCCAGAAGGAGCGCACCGTCAAGGTGGACTACCAGTTCGGTCAGCGCCCCAAGGGCCAGTTCAACTACACCTTCGAAAAGGACGGCCTGGACGTGGCCGGCGCCATCTACCTGCTGCGCCAGCTGCCCCTGAAGGAAAACCTCGATGTGTGCTTCGACGTGTACGGCGTGCGTCGCATGTGGCGCATGCAAGGCTCGGTGGTGAAGCGCGAACAGGTGACGACGCCCCTGGGCCAGTTCAACGCCTGGCACATGACGGGCACCGCCGTGCGCCTGGACCGGCCGAAGCAGAAGCGCGAGGTCCACGTCTGGATTTCCGACGACGCGCGCCGCCTGCCGCTCGCCGCCGTGGGCACCATCGACCTGGGCGCCGTGCGCGCCACCCTCACCTCCGTGTCTCGCCCCGGTGAGAAGCCGCAAAAGAGCGAAGGCCAGGAAACGATGAAGTGGTGAGGCGCTGAAACAAAGCGCCGGTGAAACACCGAAGGCCCGTGGCTCCGCGCCGCGGGCCTTCTCATTTGCCCACAGGTTGAAATTGGTTTGCAGAATCAAAGTCAGAAGCGTACGGTGCGCGCCGCTCCGATGACCTTCTTCGCGTCCCGCTCGTTCTTGATGTCGTTGTGTGCCGTCTCGCTGCTCGCCGCTGTCCCCGCCGAGGCGCAGGACGCGCCGCTGCCTCCTCCTCGGCCGCCCCTGACGCTGGATATCGGTGGCTACGCGGACCTGCAGTTCGCCTACTTCAACCACGGGGAGAACCAGAACCGCGCGGGAGGCTCGCAGCGCGACTCGCGCATGGCGTTCGACACCACGCGGCTGGTGATGGAGTTGGAGGCCGGCCTCCCCGAGTACGGGTTGAAGGCGGAGATGGAGGTGGAGTTCGAGCACGGCGGCACGGGTGCCTCGCTGGAGCTCGAGTACGAGGAGTTCGGCGAGTACGAGATGGAGGTGGACCGGGGCGGCGAGGTCCTCGTCGAGGAGCTCTACCTGGCGAAGACGCTGGGGCCGAACGTCACCGTGTCCGTGGGTCGCTTCTACGTGGCGGTGGGCACGCTGAGCGAGTTCTACCGCCCCACCGACTACCTGGGGACCATCCGGGACGAGGCGGAGACGCTCGTCATCCCCAACACGTGGGACGAGATGGGCCTGCAGGTGAAGTGGCGCGTACCCTGGGGCCTGCGCCTCACCGGGCAGGTCATCAACGGGCTGGACTCCACGGGGTTCAGCTCGCAGCTCTGGGTCAGCGCGGGGCACCAGCGGCGCTTCGAATTGACGCGCGCCACGGACCTGGCGTTCGTGGCGCGCGCGGACGTCACCCGCTTCAACGGCATCACCTTCGGCGCCTCGGCGTACTACGGAGACACCACGCGCAACCGGCCCAAGCCGGACCTGGTGCGGCAGTGCGAGGACGCCAACCCGAACGTGGTGGCGCCGTGCGGCTACGTGTCCGCGCCGCTGCTCATCCTGGACGCGCACCTGTCGGTGAACCGGGGCCCCTGGCGAGCGAAGGCGCTGGTGCTGTGGGCCACCTGGAGAACGCGGAGCTGGTGTCCCAGCGCAACGCTCGCCTCTCCAACCTGCTGGACGTGCTGCGCTCGCCCGTCTCCGACAACGCGTTGGCCATGTGGGGGGAGCTGGGCTTCAACGTGGCGCCCTCCGTGGGCCTGGGCGACGCGCATCAGGTCGTCCCCTACGTGCGCCTGGACTACGCGGACACGCAGTTCAAGCCGCGTGAAACCCTGTTCAACAACCCGCGCTTCCGCCGCACCGTCTACACGGTGGGCGCCGCGTACACGCTGCGAAACATCGCGGTCGCCAAGCTCGACTTCAGCCACCGCCGTCTCGGTTCCGACGCCTTCCGTCCCGAGAACACGGTGCGCGTCTCCACTGGCTTCTCCTACTGACGTCCCCCGCAAGAAAGGCTGTCTTCATCATGTCCCGCATCCCGGTTTCCTTCCGCCGTCTCTTCACGCCCGTCGTCCTGGCCAGCGCGCTGTTGGGCAGCGCCTGTGGCAGCGACGAGGGCGGCGTGGCTCCCGACTCGCAGCTCGAGCAGTCCCTGGTCACCAACTTCACGGACACCGTGGTGCTCCCCACCTATCAGCGGCTCGCCACGCGCCTGACGGAGCTGGACGCCGCGGTCCAGGCGCTGCGCAACGAGCCCACCCAGGCGCGGCTGGACGCGGCGCGCGCCGCCTGGTTCGCCTCGCGCATCCCGTGGGAGCAGAGCGAAGGCTTCCTCTTCGGTCCCGTGGAAAGCTACGGGTATGACCCGGCGCTGGACAGCTGGCCGGTGAACCGCACCGACCTGGACGCCGTGCTCGCCAGCAGCGACGGCCTCACGCCCGCCTACGTGCGCAGCCTTCAGGAAACGCAGAAGGGCTTCCACACGGCGGAGTACCTGCTCTTCGGGGATGGCGGCACGAAGGTGCCAGCGGACTTCACGCCGCGGCAGTTCGAGTACCTCACCGCCATCACCGCCGAGCTGAAGGCCGTGGGCGACTCGCTCGCGGGCGCCTGGACGCAGTCGACGGATGGACGGCCTCCGTACCGCGAGACGATGAACACCGCGGGCCAGGCCGGCAACGGCGCCTACCCGTCGCTC
This sequence comes from Myxococcus sp. 1LA, assembly GCA_046520405.1. Lineage (GTDB taxonomy): Bacteria > Myxococcota > Myxococcia > Myxococcales > Myxococcaceae > Myxococcus. Next base: position 2,424 of record JBKGHI010000024.1, on the reverse strand, counting down.
CAATCGGCGGCCCAGGAGATGGTGGGCGGCATCATCAACATCCTCGACGAGGTGGCGAACGGGAAGATCGCCGACCCGTACGACGCGAAGGACCCGGACCTGGTGGAGAGCCAGTTCGCCTACAACTCGCTGAGCGACTTCACCAACAACATGCGCAGCGTGGAGAACGTCTACCTGGGGCACCTGCCCGACACGCAGGCCCAGGGGCAGACGCTGCGGGACGTGGTGGGCGTGGGCTCGGAGCTGGACGTGAAGGTGCGCGCCGAGCTGGCCGCCTCCATCGAGGCGCTCGCGGAGATTCCGGAGCCCTTCCGTGAGTCCATCCGCGACCCGGCCTCCGCCCAGCGCATCGAGGCGGCCCAGGCGGCCATCAACACGCTCAAGAGCACCTTCGAATCGCAGGTGCTGCCCCTGGTCGGCCGCTGACACGGGCACGGGGACAGGCGCGAGGGAGGCGAAGCACGATGCGACCAAGGTGGATGATGGGCGTCCTGGCACTGCTGGCCGCCAGTTGTGGTGAGAGCGCCCCAGGCCTGCCCCCTGCCCCACCGCGGGCCGGGGGTGAGACGACCATCGACAACCGGACGTCGCTCGCCTTCGCCCAACCCGCGCCGAACCTGTCCCCGGAGAACGACGCATTGCACCGGGCGGGGGACGCGGCCTTCGCGGCCGTGTTCGTCCCCGCCCCTGCGCGCGTCAATCCGGGCCTGGGCCCGGTGTTCAACAACACCTCGTGCAATGGCTGCCACCTGCGCAACGGGCGCGGCATGCCTGTCATGGGCCCCGGCCCTCAACGTACGCAACTGCTCGTCCGCGTCAGCCTGCCGGAGGGCACGCCCACGCATCCGCACGGCGCGGTGCCCGTCCCCGGCCTCGGGCTCCAGGTTCGGGACCAGGCGAACTACGGCGTCCGCCCGGACGCCGCTGTCACGCTGGAGTGGATGGAGACGCAGGGACAGTACGCGGATGGCACGCCGTACTCGCTTCGTTCGCCGCGCGTCCACATCCAACCCTCGGATGGTTCGCCCCTCCCCCCGGACATGCAGATGTCGCTGCGACTGCCTCCTCCCGTGTTCGGGCTGGGGCTCCTGGAAGCCGTGCCGCTGGGCACGTTGCAGGCGCTCGCGGATCCTGACGACAGGGATGGAGATGGCATCTCCGGGCGGATGAATGAAGTCTGGGACGTGGCGAACCAGGCGCTGGCCCCGGGCCGCTTCGGCTGGAAGGCGAACAGCCCGGACCTCTTCCAGCAGTCCGCCGAGGCGTACTTCAACGACATGGGGCTGACGACGCACCTGTTCCCCGAACCGGATGGTGCGTATGAGCTGCCGCGCGACGAGCTCGACGCGGCCATCTTCTACTCGCAATCGCTGGGCGTGCCCGCGCGCGCGTCGATGGAGGACGCGGAGGTTCTGCGCGGCGAGGCTCGATTCCGTTCGCTCGGGTGCGAGCAGTGCCACCGAGAGGCGCTGGAAACCGGCGCGCATCCGGTGGCCGAGGTGTCTCACCAGCGCATCCATCCCTATTCGGACCTGCTCCTGCACGACATGGGCGCGGGGCTCGCAGATGGGCGGCCGGATGGCGCCGCCACGGGCACCGAGTGGCGCACCCCACCGCTGTGGGGCCTGGGGCTGACGCAGACGGTGCTGCCCTACGCGAGCTATCTGCACGACGGACGCGCCCGCACCCTGGAAGAGGCCATCCTCTGGCACGGCGGTGAAGCCGAGCCCGCGCGTGAGCGTTTCCGCCACCTGGACGCATCGGACCGCGCCGCGTTGGTGAAGTTCCTCGGCTCGCTGTGAGGGCTGGCCGCGGTGGTCCTTCGGCCCAGATTGGAAAATTGACGGAGTGCTACGTGCCTGTAGCGTCGGGCCATGCCCCCTCCGGCCCTGTCCCTCGTCGCCCCCACGCCCTCGCGCCGTGCCGACCCGGTTCGGGTCGCCGTGGAACAGCTTGCCCGTTCGTTGCCGGCGCGCACCGACGCGGCCGTGCTCGTGGACCTGCTGGAGGACGACCTCCGCGAAGGACTCGATGCGCTCGGCGAGGTGGAGGCCCACTTCACGGACCTGCTCGACACGCTCCGCACGGAGGCCGTGTCACCGGCCACTTTGGTGGACTCGGGGGATGACCTGCGCGTCCTTCAGCAGTTGGACTCGCTCCACGACGCCGTCGTCCGGCTGCGCAAGCGCCTGTCCCAGGCAGCAAGCATGAGCCGGCTCGCGCAGCGCCCGCGAAGACCCGCTGACACCGGCAGAATCGCATTCGTTCGCGCAGTCTCCTGGGGAGGGAATCGCCCGCGCGCAGGCGCCAGCGAAGTAGCGCTGACGCCCGAACGACAGCCTGACGTTCCACCCTCTCCTCTCAAGGCCCCGCGGCGGGAGCCGGTGCGCCAGCGGCCGGGGCCGGAGCGACCGTCGTCGCGGG
>JBKGHI010000249.1:0-12873 GCA_046520405.1 Myxococcus sp. 1LA | reverse complement strand
TCAGCCGGTACGCCTCCGCCAGCGCGCGCTGACCATTGGCGAGCGCCGCGCGCGCGTCGCCCGACTCACGCGAGGCCTGGAGCGCTTCGAGCAGGTGCGCGCCGGCCGCATGGAGCCAGGCGCGGTCTGCCCTCGCGTTGACGCTCCGGGAGCGCTCCGTCGCATGGAGCGCGCGCGCCAGCGCCGGACGAGCGTCTCCGCCGGTCTCCAGCAGGTAGCGCGCGCGCGTCAACTCCGCGGCGGCGGCATGGTCGTGGGCGGAGTGGAAGCGCTCGTCGAGGCCAGCGCCTGAGCGCTGGCCTCCAGCGCCGCCTGGACGTCGGCCTCCGGGTCCCTCCCGCGGGAGAGCAGCAGGGCCGCGCGGGCCGCGTAGAGCTCCGCGAGGTTGGAGTGGGCGAACAGGTACTTTGGATCGCCCTCGACGGCCCGCCGGAAGGCGCGCTCCGCCTCGGCGTAGGCCGGGAGCGGGTCCTGCCCGTGCTCCCGCTGGTAGTTGCCCCGCCAGCGGTGCACGAGCCCCAGGTCGTTGAGCGCCCAGGGGTAGTGCGGCTCCAGCTCAATCGCCCGCTCCAGCGACTGGATGGCCCGGGCCCAGGACGCCTCGGGCGGCTCGCCCGCGCGCGCCTGACGCAGCCCTCGCATGAAGTCGCTGTAGCCCAACGAGTCATGGGCGAGCACGTCGCGGGGCTCCAACGCCACGGCCCGGGAGGCGGCGGCCGTCCACGCGTCGAGCAGGGCCTCCGCCCCGCGCGCGTCCGTTTCCCCCTGGAAGGTCACCGCGCGGTACTGGTTCATCAGCACCTGCGCCTTCTTCGTATGGCCGGAGGCCGGTCCGGGTCGGCCACGAGGCTCCGGTCCGCGGCGGCCTCCGCCTGGTCCAGCGCGGCCTTGCGCGAGCGCCCCTCGCGCTTGTCCAGCTCCGACCGTTGCAGCCAGACCTCGGCGAGCGCCTCGTGGGCCCAGGCATCGCTGCGCGCCAGCTCCACGGTCTGCTGGTAGCGGGCCTCCGCATCCACGAGCCCGGCGCGCGCGCCCGCGTAGTCGCCCTGCTCCAGCAGCGCCATCGCCCGCGCGAGCGCCACGTCCCCCGCGAGCTTCCGGACCTCCGGCATCCAGGAAGCCTGCGCCATGGCCTCGCGCACGGCCCGCTCCGCGCGCTCGTAGTCCTTGCGGTACAGCGCGATGAGCCCTTCGAGGTAGCGCGGCGACTCCAGCTCCACGGCGGCGCTGCGCTCCAGGGCCTCGAGCGCGGGCAGCAGATAGCGCGCCTCCAGTTGCTGCCGGCGCTCGGCCACCACGCCGCGCCGCCGCTGCGCCTCGCGTCCTCCAGGGCCAGGTGGTACCGCTCCCCCAACACCCGCCCCAGCGCGTAGTGGAGCCCCGGCGAGTCGACCCCCAGCTCGCGCGCCGCATCAGCTCCCGGTGCGCTGGCTCGAACTCGCGCATCGCCAGGTGGCCCCGCCCCAGCGCCTGCCGCACCAGGCCTTCCCCCAGCGCGCCCAGGTCATGCCGCGACGCCCCCATGCGGGCCATCCGCGCCCGGACGCGCTGCTGCTCGGGCCGCGTGTCGTGCAGGGGCAGGGCCTGGAAGGCGCGCACGAAAGCCTCGATCTCCCGCACCTGCTGGCCCAGTTGCTCGGCCAACTGGACGCGCGAGGCCGTGCGAGCCTGGAGCTCCCGCTCCGCCAGCCAGGCCCGGGCCCCGAAGCCCGCGAGCAGCAGCATGCCCACCAGGGAGACGCCGGAGACGAACACCACCCCGCGGTGCCTGCGCGACCGCGCGCCGCAGGCGGTGCGTCAGGCGGGGGCGCTGCCCGAGGATGGGCGCGCCGTCCAGGTAGCGCCCCAGGTCCTCCGCCAGCGCCCGGGCGGAGGCGTAGCGCAGCGCCGGCTCCTTGCTCAGGCACTTGAGGCACACCGTCTCCAGGTCGGCGTCCAGGTCCGGCAGGCGCTCGCGAGGCGGCGCCGGGTCGTCGTGGAGCACCCGGTTCAACGTCTCCAGCGGCGTGGCGCCGGTGAAGGGCGGCTCGCCGACGAGCAGCTCATAGAGCGTGGCGCCCAGCCCGTAGACGTCCGTGTGCGGGCCAATGGCTTCCAGCGCGCCACGGGCCTGCTCCGGCGACATGTACGCGGGCGTGCCCATCACCGCGCCCGTGGACGTGAGGCCGTGCCCCTCCCCCGCCTCGTAGGCGAGGCCGAAGTCCATGATGACGGGCTCGCGTCGGGCGCCCTCGCCCGTGAGCACCAGGATGTTGGAGGGCTTGAGGTCCCGGTGGATGACGCCCAGCGCATGGGCCGCCTCCACGGCCTCGGCCGCGGCCTTCAGCCACCGCGCCTTCTGCTGGGGCGCCAGTCCGCGCGCGGCGAGGTCCATCCGCTCGCCTTCCACGAGCTGCATGGCGAGGTAGGCCTGCCCTCCGGACTCCCCCGCGTCGAACACCTTGCAGACGTTGGGATGGTCGATACGGGCCTGGGCGCGCGCCTCCCGCAGGAAACGCATGGCCCGCTCCGGGTCCGCGCCTCGAAGGAACTTGAGCGCCACCAGCCGCCCGAGCGTCCTGTCCCGCGCGCGGTACACGTCCCCCATGCCACCGCGCCCCAACAGCTCCAGGACCTCATAGCGGGTGCCCGGCGCGCCCGGCGCGGCGGACGGAAGGCCCTCCACCGTGGCCCCCCTCCTCGGCCGGCCGCGCGGCGGGCTCCGAGGGAAGGGTTGGGTCGAGGAGAGACATGGGCAAAGCCTATCAAACGCATACATCCGGAGCACGGTGGCACACCGCGGCCTGTGCCACCGTGCCACGCGCGGCCGTGCCAGCTCCGCGTCCCGCCCACCCTTCCCGAGGGAGCCGTGAGGGCACGCGACGCGGCGCGGGTCGGCATGCGCATTGCTCATGTCGAGACACGGCAAGGACGCGTGCACGGCCTTCCGCTCCGCGCGCCACGCCGTTTCACCCACTCACACCACGGGAATCCCAACCATGTCCAAGCTGCGCCATGCCCTCATCGCCCTGTCCATGCCCGCCGTCCTCTGGGGCTGCGGCCCCGAGGACCTGACGGACGTCAACGCCGAGCCGCCGGCCGCGCAGGACCTGCTCACGCAGGGGCAGGAGCTGACGACCGCCAACATCTACACGTGGTCGCAAGGCAACATCGCCACGCCCATGGGCACGACGACGAACCGGACCTGCTACCTCATGCGCGTCGGCGGCGACTTCGAGGGTGGAGGCGAGCGCGTCGACATCTTCCAGACGGGCGGCTCCTGGTACCTGGGCGGCAACTCGTCGCAGACGGGCATCAACGGGGCCGCGGGCTGCATCAACGTGGCTGACACGGGCACCGAGTACACGTGGACCCAATCGTCGAGCTACCCGACCTACCTGGGCTCTTCGACCAACCGCGTCTGCTACCTGACGGGCGTCGCGGGCAAGTTCCACGGCACCGGCGAGTGGGTCCACGTCTATGAGACGGCCGGGAGCTGGTACATGACGGGCAACTCCAGCCAGAGCGGCGTGCGGGCGCGCGCGCGCTGCATCAACCTGGGCGCTGGCGGCACGTTCAGCCCGGAGTACACCTGGAGCCAGGGCAACTCGGCCACGGCGCTGGGTGGCACCTCGAACCGCTCGTGCGCCCTGACGTTCGTCCGGGGCAAGTTCGAGGGCGGCGGGGAGTACGTCCGCACCTACCAGGCGGGCGGCTCCTGGTACCTCGGTGGCGCCTCGGGACAGACGGGCGTGTCCGCGCGCGCGCGCTGCTTCTAATTCCCGCCGCGCGGGGAGCGCCGGGGCTCAGGGCACGCCGACGATGGTGATGCCCGCAGCCTCGGCGCCCTTGAACAGGGCCGGGGCGTCCAACAGCACCGTGCGCCCCACCTCGAGCGCCAGCACGCGCGCGCCCACCTCCTGCATGACCTCCAGCGTGCGCGGGCCCACGGCCGGCAAGTCAAAGCGGAGGTCCTGCTGGGGCTTGCAGCGCTTCACCACCACGGCGCCGCCGTTACCGCCCAGCCGGCCGCCACGGCGGATGGCCTCGTCCGTGCCTTCCACCGCCTCCAGCGCCAGGACGTGGCCGTTGTGCACCACCACCGTCTGGCCCACGTCCGCCTGGCCCAGCAGCACCGCCACTTCGCGGCCCAGGGCGACGTCCTTCTCCTGCGCCGGGTGCAGCCGGGGCCCGGCGAGGTGCCCTTCCGGGCACAGCACCTCGCCCAGGAAGTCCGTGGGGGCGATGATGGTGACGCCGCGGGCCTCGAAGTCCGAGGCCACGGCGCGCAGCAGCGCGTCATCCCGGAAGCTGCGCAGGCGGGAGATGATGCGCACCGCGCCCAAATCCGGCCGCGCCTCCGCCAGCGCCCGCACGCGGCCAATGCCGCCCGCCATGGCCGCCTGCTTCACGCCCGCTTCGCGGAAGGCCTTCTGGATGCGGTCCACCTGCCCGACGCGGACCCACGTCAGGCGGTCCACCTCCGAGGCCAGCGCCGGGTCTGTCTCTCCACGGTGGGCCACGGCCACGACTTCCAGGCCCTTCTTCCGCGCGGCACGCGCGAAGAGAAAGGGCAGCCGGCCATTGCCCGCGATGAGGCCAATCCGCTCCACCGCCGACTCCCCTCCGTTGCTCACGGCGTCAGCGCGTGAGGCCGCGCTTGCTCTGCTGGATGAACTGGATGAGGTGGTCCACCTCGGAGTGGCCCGCCAGCTCCGCGCGCAGCCGCACCATGGCCTCCTGGAGCGTCAGCTTCGAGCGGAACAGGATGCGGTGCGCTTCCTTCACCCGCTCAATCTGCTCCTTGGAGAAGCCGCTGCGCTCCAGGCCCACCGTGTTGAGGCCCACCAGCTCCGCCCGGTCTCCCTGGGCGGTGGCGTACGGAGGAATGTCCATGGTCACCATGGCGCCGCCGGAGATGAAGGCGTGCTTGCCCAGGCGGGTGAACTGATGCACCGCCGCCAGGCCGCTGATGATGACGTGGTCCTCCATCGTCACGTGGCCCGCCAGCGCGGAGCCATTGCCGATGCGGCAGCCATTGCCCACCACGCAGTCATGCGCGACGTGACAGTTGGCCATGAAGAGGTTGCCGTTGCCGACGCGGGTGGCGCCGCCACCGCCCGCGGTGCCCTTGTGCAGGGACACGAACTCGCGAATCTGGTTGTCGTCACCGAGCACCAGCTCCGTGTCCTCGCCCGCGTACTTGAGGTCCTGCGGATCCGCGCCCACGGAGGCGAACTGGAAGATGCGGTTGCGCTCGCCGAGCGTGGTGCGCCCTTCGATGACGACGTGGGCCCACGCGGGTGCCCGCGCCGAGCGTCACCTGGGGGCCGATGATGGAATAGGGGCCGACCTCGACGGTTTCGTGGAGGCGGGCGCCGGAATGGACCACCGCGGTGGGATGAACCTGAGCCATGAAGTCTCCTCGTGCTCGCGGGGCGCGCTTCAGGAAGCGGCGCTCTCCGCCGCGTCGGCGTCCTTGTCCTTGTCCACGACGGTTGCCAGGAACTCGCCTTCGGCGACACGCGCGCCGTCGACCGTCGCCAGGCCCTTCGTCTTCCAGACAGCGCCCTTGTGCCGCACCACTTCGATTTCCAGTTGGAGCCGGTCGCCCGGGAGCACCGGCTTGCGGAAGCGCGCGCCGTCCACGCCCATCAGGTACGTGAGCTTGCGCGAGGGGTCCATGTTCTCGCTCTTGTAGGCGAGGATGGCCGTCGCTTGCGCCAGCGCCTCCAGGATGAGCACGCCCGGCATCACCGGGTGCCCGGGGAAGTGGCCGTTGAAGAAGGGCTCGTTGATGGTGACGTTCTTGTAAGCAACCAGCTTCTGGCCGGGGATGATCTCCACCACCCGGTCCACCAGCAGGAACGGATACCGGTGTGGCAGCAGATTGAGAATCTCTCCGATGTCCATCACTGCCCCTTTTCCTTCTCGAGCGTCTCCACCCGGCGCTTCAGGGCGCGGACTTCCTTGAGCAGATCGGCCATCTGCCCCGCGGCGGCGCTGGCCCGCAGCCACTCCCGGTGGGGAACGGCCGGACTGCCACTCACCACCTGGCCGTCCTCCACGTCGTGCGCCACGCCGGACTGCGCGCCCACCTTCGCCAGGTCACCCACGCGGATGTGCCCCACCACGCCGACCTGCCCCGCCAGCACCACGCCCGTGCCAATCTCCGCCGAGCCGGACACGCCGGCCTGGGCGCAGATGAGCGACAGCGGGCCCACCCGGACGTTGTGGGCAATCTGCACCAGGTTGTCGAGCTTCGAGCCGCGCCCCACCACCGTCTCGCCCACCGTCGCGCGGTCGATGCAGGTGCACGCCCCGACCTCGACGTCGTCCTCGATGCGGACGATGCCGACCTGCGGAATCTTGAAGTGCTCCGGCCCCGCCTCGCCCTCCGGGTTGAAGGCGAAGCCGAAGCCGTCCGCGCCCACCACGCTGGAGGCGTGGAGGATGACGCGCGCGCCCACGATGCAGCGCTCGCGCACCGTGACGTTGGGGTACAGGACGCAGTCCTCCCCCACCTCGGCCTGCTCACCCACGTAGGCGCCCGGATACAGCACCGTGCGCGCCCCCACGCGTCCGCCCCGGTCCACCGACGCGCCGGGCAGGAGCACGGCCTCCGGATGAACGGTGGCCTCGGGGTGTACCCACGCCCCCGGCCTCACGCCCGCTGGGGGAGGCTCCGGAGGGTTGAACAGGCGCAACAGCTTCGCGTACGCCAGATGGGGGTTGGCCACCCGGACCAGCGCCACGCCCTCGCGGGGCGGCACGTCGGCGCCCACCAGGACAGCCGAGGCACGGGTGGCCTCGAACTGGCGGCGGTAACGCGGGTTTCCGTAGAACGACACGTCTCCCGGGCTGGCTTCTTCAAGCCCGTTGAGTCCGTGGATGAGCTGCGAAGGATCACCGAGGAGCTCCCCACCGACATGGGCGGCGAGCTCCCCGAGCTGGCGGGGCATGGGTGTGGCCTGCACGAGTTGGGAGTGACGGCTACTTCTTCGTCGGGGCGTCCTTCGCCGCCGTCTTCTTCGAGCTGTTGTAGGCCCGGATGACCTCGTTCGAGATGTCGTTCGACGAGCGGGCGTAGACGATGCCGGAGTCGCGGCGCTCGAGGACGAAGCCCAGGTCATCGCGCTCGGCGATGTTGGAGATGATGGAGTCGATCTTGTCGATGATCGGCTTCATCTCCTGCTGCTCCTTGTTGGCGGCCTCGGCGCGGCTCTTCTCCCACTTCTGGGCGAGCAGCATCACCTTGCGCTGGAGCTCGGCTTCCTTCTGGGCCTTGACGTCCGCCGTCATGGCGCTCGCCTGCTTGTCGAGCGTGTCCTTCTCGGCGCGGAGCGCGTTCTGCTCCTTGTCGATTTCCTTCTGACGGTCGTCGAGCCACTTCTGGAGGCGGGCCTTGGCGGCCTTTCCGTCGTCTACCTCCAGCATGACTTTCTGGAGGTCCACGTAGGCGACCTTCAGTTCGGCGGCCGAGGCGGCCACCGGGAGGGCGAGCGACAGAGCGGCGGCCGTGGCCGCGATGGTGGTGCGAAGCGACATGTTCAGCAACTCCTCAGGAAGGGTACAGGCTCCGACGTACGCCTATCGGGCATCTTCAATTCCCTCTGCCCGTGGGGGCGGACGCCGGACAACGGGCCAAGGGCTTATCAGAAGAAGTTGCCGATAGTGAACTCGAACAGAATGTTGTCGTCCTCTGGCCGCCTGGTCAGCGGGATGCCCCACTCGAAGCGCAGGGGGCCGATGGGTGAGAACCAGCGGAAGCCAAAGCCCGCAGCATGGAAGAGACCGAGCGGCAGCCGGTCCTGCCGGTCCTGGAAGAAACGCTCGTTGGCGGCAAAAGCGTTACCCGCGTCGTAGAAGACGACGCCGCGCAGGCCGGCCTTCTCGAAGATGGGGAACTCCAGCTCGAAGTTGAAGATGAGCTGCTTGTTACCGCCCACCCGGAAGTCGGTGACGGTCGCGTCCGGACTGCCGGAGCGGGGCACCTTCACGGAGGGGCTGATGCTGCGTAGGAAGTAACCGCGGACGCTGTTGATGCCGCCCACGTAGTAGAGCTCGGAGATGGGCAGCGGCTTGTTGGCATCCAGTTGCTGGATGTAGCCAACGGTGGCGTTCGTCTTGAAGACGAAGCCCAGCGGCATGGGGAAGTACAGCCGCGAGTACGCCGTGTACCGGTTGTAGAGGAACGTGCCGCCCAGGAAGTCCGGGGCGAACTCCACCGAGCCGAAGTGGATGAAGCCGCGCGACGGGAAGAGCCGGTTGTCGCGCCGGTCGAAGGACAGCGACAGGCGGGCCGCGCTCGTCGTTCCCGACAGGAACTGGTTGGCCAGCAGCACCGCGCCCAGGTTCTGCCCCGCCTCCACGTTCACCCACTCACGCGAGTAACCGATGGTGCCCAGCAGGTCGTCGATGAACTGGTAGCCGATGGAGACCGTGCCACCCGTGGAGTTACGGATGAAGCCCTCGTAGTCCGCCTGGATGCGAAAGAACTCCGCCGACAGCAGGTAGCGGGTGTCCAGGAAGTACGGATCGTAGAAGGACAACTGCACCAGGGAGCGCAGGCCGGAGATCTGCGCGGACGCGGAGACGCTCTGGCCCCACCCCAGGAAGTTGTTCTGGGCGATCTGCGCCGTGAAGATGAAGTTCTCCACGTTGGAGAAGCCGAGGCCGACCTGGAAGGTACCGGTGGCCTTCTCCTTCACCTCCACCTGGAGGACGATGGTGTCGTCCGCCGAGCCGGGGCGCTGGGTGATTTCCACCGTCTCGAAGAAGCCCAGCGCGGTGACGCGATCCTTGCTGCGGCGCACGCCGGTGCCGCTGTAGAGCTCGCCTTCATAGACGCGCAGCTCGCGGCGGATGACCTTGTCCCGCGTCTTGCTGTTGCCCACCACGTCGATGCGCTCGATGGTGACCTGCGGGCCCTTCTGCACGTCGAAGGTCAGGTCCACCGTGCGGTTGTCCGCGTTGACGCTGGTGATGGGGTTGATGTTCGCGTAGGCGAAGCCGCGGTCGTAGTAGACGTCCGAGACGGAGAGGATGTCCTGCGACAACTGCGAGCGGTTGAAGCGCCCGCCGGTGGCGGACTGCATCTTCGCCGCCATCTCCTCCTTGGTGACGTCGTCGAGCAGGTCACCGGAGAAGTCGATCTTCCCGATGTCGTAGGGCTCGCCTTCCGTCACGCGGAGGGTGATGAAGATGAAGCGCTTGTCCGCGGAGAGCTGGACGGTGGGCTTGTCCACCCGGACGTTGATGAAGCCCTTGTCGTAGTAGGCGATCTGGATGACCGCCAGGTCGCGCTGGAAGGCCTCCTCGCGGTAGGTGCCCTCGCCGGTGAAGAAGGAGAGGAACCCGCCCTCGCGGGTAATCATCGTCTCCTTCAGCTCCGCGGCGGACACCTTCTCCGCCCCGAGGATGGTGATCTGCTTCACCATCACCTTGGCGCGCTCGTTGATGTTGAACACCACATCCACGTTGGCGCCGCCCTCGACGGGCTTGAGCTGGTGGCTGACCTCCGCGAGGAAGTAGCCCTTCTCCACGTACTTGGCCTGGATCTTCTGCACGCTGGAGCGAACCAGCTCCATGTCCAGGATGGTGGAGGGCTTGACGTCAATCTCCTCCTTCAGGTCGTCCTTGCTCAGCTCCTCGTTGCCGTTGAGCTGGACGAGCCGGACGGTGGGCCGCTCTTCCACGCGCACCACGTAGGCGACGCCGCGGGCCAGCCGCTGGACGAGCAGCTCCACGTCCTGGAAGTACCCCAGCGCCCACACCGCCCGCAGGTCCTGGGCGGTGCGCGTGGGGCTCAGTTGATCCCCGACGCGGGTGCGGAGGGCGCGGCGGATGGCCTCGGACTCCACGCGCCGGTTGCCCTCGACGCGGATTTCCACCACGCGACGGGCGTCCTCCGGGGAGACCGGGGCGTCCTCGGGGAGTTCGGGCTCGGAGGCGTCAACAGCGGGGGCGGTGACCTCGGGCACGGTCGAGGGCGTGGCAGCGCCCCCGTCCTCCTGCGCCAGCGCGGAGCCGGGCACGAGGGACCACATGGCGACCGCCAGCAGCGGGAGCAGTGACTTGCGCGACAGAACGGGGTGCCTCAAGGGGAGACCGGCCAGGAAAAGGCGGGGCAATCTACGGGAAGGGCCCCGAGGGCCTCAATGCAAAATTGCCAGGACATCACGCCTCCGACACCTCGCCCCCGGACAACCTGAGGCGGCGGGGCATCGAGCGAGCAAGCGTCTCATTGTGGGTGACGACCACGGCGGTGATGCCCTGCTCGCGGTTCACTTCCCGCAGGAGCTGGTGGATGCCCTCGCCGGTCGCCGGGTCCAGGTTGCCGGTGGGCTCGTCCGCCAGCAACACCGCGGGCTTGAGCACCAGGGCCCGCGCCAGGGCCACGCGCTGGGCCTCGCCGCCGGACAGTTCCCCGGGCCGGTGGTCCACGCGGTGTCCCAGCCCCACCCGCTCCAGCAGTTCACGGGCGTAGGCGTAGGCGCCGGTGCGGTCCTGTCGCCGGATGAGCGCGGGCATGGCCACGTTCTCCAGCGCGGTGAACTCCGGCAGCAGGAAGTGGCTCTGGAAGACGAAGCCGATGGTCTGGTTCCGGAACTCGGCGATCTCCGCGTCGTTCATGGCGAACACGGAGCGGCCCTCGAACATGACCTCGCCAGCGGCCGGGGCGTCCAGCGTCCCCAGGACGTGCAGGAAGGTGCTCTTCCCCGCCCCGGACGCGCCCACCAACGAGACGAGCTCTCCCCGCTGGATGTCCAACGACACGCCCCGGAGGATGTCGATGCGCTTGCCGTGCAGGAAGTAGCTCTTGAAGACATTGCGGATGGACAAGAGCGCCATGGCTACTCCGCCTTGAGGCCTTCCACCGGCTCCACGCTGCTGGCCTTGAGGGCCGGGTAGATGGAGGCGAGGTAGGTGACGAGCACCGCGATGACGACGGCCAGCACGGTCTGCACCGGCTCGACGCGCACCGGCACCGCCGGGATGTAATAGACGTCCGGGTCCAGCTTGATGCCGACCTTCTCGATGAAGACGCACCAGGACAGGCCAGAAATCAGTCCGAGGAAGCCGCCCGCCACACCAATCTGCAGGCCCTCCGCGAGGAATATCTTCACGATGCCGCCGTCGGGGACGCCCAGTGCCTTGAGGACGGAGATCTCCTTCCGCTTCTCCAGCACCAGCATGATGACGGTGGCGACGATGAGGCCCGCGGCCACGATGATGATGATGGAGAGGATGATGCCCATCACCAGCTTCTCCAGGCGGAGCGCGGAGAAGAGGTTCTTGTTCATCTCTCCCCAGTCCCGTGCCCGGTAGGGGTAGCCGCCCAGCGTCTTCACCACCTGGGAGGCGATGCGCCGCGCGTCGTCGATGTCCGCCACCTTCAGCTCGATGCCCGTGGCGCCCTTCACGCCGAAGAAGTCCTGGGCCTCCTTGAGCAGGATGTAGACGAACTTGGAGTCGTACTCGTACATGCCCGAGTAGAAGATGGCCGCCACGCGGAAGGCCCGGCTCTTCGGAATGGGGCCGGAGGGGCTCAGCTCGGTGCCCAGCGGGGAGACGACGTTCACCCGGTCCCCCACCACCACGCGCAGCGAGGCCGCCAGCTCACGGCCAATGACGATGCCCGGCAGCACCTGCGCCTTCTTGGACGCCCCGGAGCGGCGGATGATGTCGTCCTCCTCCACCCCGCTCTCGTCCTCGGGCGCCTCGTCCGTCAGGCCGCGGTGGACGATCTTCTCCGGCGTATAGAGGATGTCGAGCGACCCGCCGCCGAGGATGTTCTTGGGCAGGTCCGTCACCTCGCCCACCGTGCCCGGGTCGATGCCCTTGATGATGACGCCGTCCACGTTGCCCTCGGAGGCGATCATCACCTGATTGATGATGAAGGGCGTCTGCCCCACCACGCCGGGCACCTTGCGGACGGACTCCATCACCTTGGCGTACTCGGGCAGGTCCCCCGCGTACTTGGACACCACGGCGTGCGCGTTGGTGCCCAGAATCTTCTGCTGCAGGTCGGCCTCGAAGCCGCTCATCACCGACAGCACGATGATGAGCGCCATCACGCCCACGCCCACGCCGCCCACGGACAGGGCGGTCATCATCATGGTGGGCGACTGCTCGCGCAGCTTGAGGCGGTTGAGGTCGGAGGCGGCCGCCAGCGGGTCCTTCAGACCCAGCTCGCGGATGCGGGTGCGCTCCACCGCGGCTTCCGCCGAGCGGATGATGAAGTAGATGAGCAGCGGCGGGATGATGCCCAGCATCAGCACCGCCAGCGTCCCCAGGAGCAGCGACGGCCGGAACACCATCACGTGCCGGCGCGCGACGAACAGCTCGAAGCCCAGCTTCAGGTCCACCCGGCCGCTGCCGGCGGCGATGAAGCCGGTGTTGATGCCCAGCACCAGCGCCAGCACCAGGAAGGTGAAGACGAGCCAGTACCCCAGCTCCGGGCGGCCAATCAGCCCCGCGACGTACGTCACCTCGCGCAGCCGGTAGCCCAGCGCAAGTTGAAGCCCTGGCAGCCGCTCCATCAACGTGAGGATGATGGGGATGGGCAGGCCCAGGTACAGCACACCGATGGTGGCCTCGGGCAGCGACAGCCGCTGCGCGCGCGAGGCCCCGATGAAGCCCGAGATGAAGGCCACCATGCCGCCGGCCAGCAGCGCGATGGCGAACGCGCCGGTGGGCGGCAGCGACAGGCCACCGCCCGCGCCCTTCCCCGCCGAGCTCAGGTCCGCGGCCGACACCCCGCTGGACAGCACCGTCTGCAGGAGGATGAGGACCACCTCCGCCAGCAGCATGCCGCCGCCGTAGGCGCCCAGGGTGCTCCAGTAGAAGTCCCGGTAGCGCGCCAGGCGCGGATACAGCGTGGCGCCCGCG
>JBKGHI010000248.1:0-12884 GCA_046520405.1 Myxococcus sp. 1LA | reverse complement strand
GTGCCTCCGGCCGCGCTGTCCACCGAGCATCCCCGCGTGCGCCGCGCCGTGGTGGCCGCGCTGGAGAGTTCCGCCGCGACACGGAGGTGACATCGCGCCTGCGCGCCCTGGTGAACGGCGGCGACGCCAGCTACTTCGTGGAGGCGGAGGCCGCCCGCAGCTACGGCCGGGTGCGCGCGCCCGACGCGCTGGCCGTCCTGGAGGCCGCGAGCACCCGCGTCTCCTACCAGGACGTCATCGCCGTGGGCGCGGTGGACGGACTGGCCGAGTCGCAGGACCCGGCCGCCTTCTCCGCGGTGCTGGCGCGCACCGAATACGGGCACTCCGCGCCGCTGCGCCGCGCCGCCACGCTCGCGGTGGCGAAGCTGGCGGAAGTCGCAGGGCGCAAACGCGAAGCCGTGGACCTGCTCGGCGAGCTGCTCCGCGACCCGCTCTTCCGCGTGCGCATGGGCGTCTTCGAGGCGGCGCGCACGCTGGGGGATGCGCGGCTGGTGCCCGCGCTGGAGCAGACGCCGCTGCTGGACGCCGTCGCCCGGCGCGCGGCCCGTGAGACGGTGCGCTTTCTGCGCGAGGGGGAGCCACAAGCCCGCGAGGTGGCCTCGTTGCGCGAGGAGGTGGACCGGCTCAAGGAGGAGACGCGAGCGCTGCGTGAGCGGCTGGAAGGGCTCGCGCTGAAGCCGCCAGAGCCGCCGCGTCCTCCTCGAAGGGGCGCCAGGCCCGCGCGAAAGCCAGCCCCGGCGCGCGTGAAGCCGGGCGCCCGCAAGGCCGGTGGGCGGCCCCGCAAGGCCCCACGGCGCTAGGCAAGGGCCTGCCCGCTCGTCGGCACGTCGAACCTGGCATTCACCCAGAGTCCATCCGCGTGGGAGGAGCGGGCTGTGCCGCCAATGCCTACTTGTATGGAAAGGGACACGCCCTCCGCATGTCGCGTCGAGGCGTTTCGAGCGCCCATGTCCCGGGACGCTGGCGACGAAGGCCAGCGGCTTTCCGAGGAGCCCATGGCTTCAGGCATCGACGAGCTCAGCGCATGGCTGGACGCCGCCGTGGACCCCGTGGTGGGTTGCGACGCTGGCGAGCACGTCTGCTTCCTCAACACCGCCGCGGAGCGCCTGCTGGGCTGGACGCGCGAGGAGCTCCTCGGCCAGCCTGCGTCCCGGCTCTTTCCCCAGCGGCTGCACCACCACGAAGGGCAGAGCCTGCTGCGCCACCTGCTCTCCCGCCGGGCCGCGCTCGGCGGACGGGCGACCCGCGTGCTCGCGCGCCGCAAGGACGGCGCTGAAATCCTGGTGGAGTTGACGGTGGGCGCCTCCGGCCAGGGCCGCGACGAGCGCATCGTCCTCAACTTCCGCCGCCTGCACGAGGTCGTGGACATCATGGCCGAGCCGGTGGAGCGCGCGCTGCCCGGACGCGACACGGAGAGCGTGGCCGGTGACGCGCTCTTCCGCACCGTGGTGGAGAACGCGCCCCTGGGCATCCTCTACTTCGACCGGAGCGCCATCGTCATCGCGTGCAACGAGCTGTTCGTGCGCATCATCGGCTCGCCCAAGCGCCTGCTGGTGGGCCTCAACCTCCTGTCGCTCCGGGACGAGAGCATCATCCACTGCGTCCGGGAGACGCTGGCGGGCCACACCTGCGACTACGAAGGGGAATACCGCGCCATCACCTCCGGCAAGAAGACCCCGGTCCACGTGCGCTTCGCCCCCTGCTTCAACGCGGTGGGCCAGGTGGAGGGCGGCATTGGCATCGTCGAGGACATCACCGAGCGCCGCCGCGCGGAGAGCGAGCGCGAGCGCCTGTTCCGCGAGGCCCAGGAGGCCGTCCGCGTGCGCGATGACTTCCTCACCATCGCCTCACACGAATTGAAGACGCCCCTCACCCCGCTGAGCCTCCGGCTGGCCACGCTGGAGCGCCGGCTGGCGCGCGGGGAACACGTGGAGCCGTCCACCCTCCGGCAGGCGCGCCTGCTCCTGCTGCGCGTCACCACCCTCATCAACGACTTGTTGGATGCCTCACGCATCGAGGCGGGACGGCTGGCCCTGCGGCCAGAGGCCACGCGGCTGGAAGGGTTGGTGGAGCACGTCCTTCACGGCATGGAACCCCAGCGCGGCAACCACACCGTGCTTTTCGACGGCCCCGAGCAACCCGTCCAGGTGAACGTGGACCCCTTCCGGATGGAGCAGGTGCTGTCCAACCTGGTGGAGAACGCGTTCAAGTACAGCCCGCATGGCGGCACGGTGCGCGTGAGCCTCCGGCAGCGCGGCGGACTGGCGCTCCTGTCCGTCGCCGACGAAGGCATCGGCATCCCCCCGGACCAGCAGAAGCTGCTCTTCGACCGGTACTTCCGCGCGCGCAACGTCTCCGCCCGCTCGTTCGGCGGACTGGGGCTGGGGCTCTACATCAGCCGGGACATCGTCGAGCGCCACGGCGGCCGCATCTGGGTGGAGAGCGAGCCGGGCCACGGCTCCACCTTCCACGTCGCCCTGCCGTTGATGACGGGCGCTCCCGCGCAGCCGCTCGCGCAGGAGTCCGGACAACTCATCCACTGAAACTCCGCCACCCGCCCTTCCGCAAAAATGACAGGGGTGGGTGTCTTCCATTGGCCAGCAGGCCGGGTGAAGCGCCTGGATTCGCACGCTTCCAGCGCTGGCATGGCGGCTGCTCTATCGAAAGGCGGAGGATGGACTTCAAGGGAGGATGACCATGACGACCGACACGCCTGCTTGGACTCGTGACAACGAAGGCTGGCTCGTCCGCGTGAAGGTGGGCGGGCGCATCCAGGAGGTGCGCTGCACCACGGAGAGCCAGGCCCGCTACTTCGCCACCGTGCTGGCGATGAACCCGCCCAAGCCGTCAAAGCTGCGCAACTAGGGCGGGCGCCAGGCTCAGGGGTTGAGGCGGACGATTTCGGCGTTGAGCACGTTCGCGAACCCCACCCACCCCAGGTACGGCGCCACCATCCAGGCCGCCGGGCGGTCCACGTCCTTGGTGGCGGCGACATACGCCGTCACGCTGCCCAGCAGCGCCAGGTTGTCCGCCAACGCGCGGCGAGGCTGGTGTCTGCCGAAGAAGAGCCAGGACCAGGCCGCGTTGCATCCCATCTGGATGCCCCACCACGCCAGGGCCTGCGAGCGGGCCGCGCCCGCGGGCGCCGTCCACACCCGCCAACCGGAGAGGGCGATGAGGCCATACAGCACCGTCCACACCGGACCGAAAACCTTCGGGGGCGGTTGGAACGCGGGCTTGCGCAGCCGCCGGTACCAGCGCGTGTCCGCCGAGCTGACGCGCGCGCCCAGAGCCGCCGCGCCAAACGTCAGCGCGCCGAAGACGCCGAGCGCCACCACGGACTCCGTGCGCAGCGTGGGGTTGAGGGCCGTGCGCCGCACCGGGTCCGGCACGGTTCGCGTCGTTGGTTCCAGCGTCCAGTCCATCCGCGTCCTCCCTGGGCGGAGCATCCGCCAGTGTCCGGTGGAAGGTGGTACCGGGGGACCCGGGCCGCCACCCCGCCTGGCGCCGGTGTACAAGGTTGCTTTCCCTCGTTGACGGTGAGGCCGCTCATGGCGAGCGCAGAGGAAATCCTGGGCTTCTGGTTCAACCAGCCCCGCGAGCAGTGGTTCCTGCGGGATGAGGCCTTCGACGATGAATGCCGGCGCGCTTCCTGCCCGCGGTGGAGCGCGCCGCGGCGGGCGAGCTGGACGCCTGGAAGGACGAGCCCCGGAGCTGCGTGGCCCTGCTCCTGCTGCTGGACCAGTTCCCGCGCAACCTCTTCCGCGGCACGCCCCAGGCGTTCGCCTCGGACGCGCGGGCGCGCGAGGTGGCCCGGCACGCGCTGGTGCGAGGCCTGGACATGCCCCTGCCGCCGCAGTGGCGGCAGTTCATGTATCTGCCCTTCGAGCACAGCGAGTCCGTCAACGACCAGCGGCTGTCGGTGGCCCTCTTCGAGGTGCTGGCGCTGTACCACGCGGACAGCCGCGAAGCGCTCGACTACGCCCGGCAGCACCGGGACGTCATCCAGCGCTTCGGCCGCTTTCCCCACCGCAACGTGACGCTGGGGCGGTCCACGACTCCGGAGGAGACCGTCTTCCTCCAGGAGCCGGGCTCGTCGTTCTGAGCGCTACACCGGGGGCTGGGCGCCCGCGCGCGCTTCACCCGTGGGCGCCCTGCGCGCCTCCGCGCTGACACCCGAGGCCAGCCAGCCACGCACCCACAGGAGGTGCTGCGCCTCCGAATCCAGCGCGAGCTGGAAGCGCTCCGCCAGCGTGTCGTGGCCCAGGTCGCGCGCCAGCTCGATGAGCATCTCCCAGCAGGCGTTGTCCGTCAGCTCCGCCACCAGCAGCGCCTCCAGTGACTGGCGCAGGTTGGAGCGCGGGTCCGCGATGAGCAGCGGCAGGCCCTGGGACACCACGGCCGTGACGTCCGCGCTGGGCGTCATCGCCGTGGGGTCCGCGCCCAGGGACTTCAGGGCCTCGGTGAGCATGAGGAAGTGGGACAGCTCGTCGTTGTAGATTTTCTCCAGGCCCTCGCGCGTGGGCCCGCCTTCCCAGCCGCCGTAGACATCGAACTTGGCGAGCGCGCCCTCATACAGCCGGGTGCCGCTGCGCTCGAAGGCGAGCCGCTCCCCCAGCTTGTCGATGAAGACGGTGGGCTTGGAGCCCTTGAGCGTGTCCACCGCCGTCTTCGCCACGCCCTTGAGGCTGGCCGGCGGCGGCACGCTGCCCAGGCCTTCGGATTCCCGCGCGTAGATTTGCCGGACTTGAAGGAGGAGCGAGCCGTCCCCCAGGTGGCTGGGCTGGTGCTTCTGCGCCTCCTGGGTGATGTCCGCGCTGTCGATGGGCGAGGTGGCCACGCCCGTCCGGTTGCGCCCCATGTCGCTGGTGGTCGTCTTCATGTCAGTGAACCTTCTTTCCCTCGAACGTGGAGCCCATGCGCGGCGTGCGCGCGGCGAGCTCCGTGCCCGGAATCCATTTGTAGCCAGCGGCCACCGTCTCGGACGGTGAGCCATCGGAGTTGAGCTGGTCGCGCCAGACGAACGAGCGGTGGTCGCGCGGCAGGTCCGCCATCCGCACGTAGTCCTGCCCGTCGGAGGCCATGTCCTCCTCCTGATTCAGTGTCTTGCGAACGAAGTCGCGGTGTTCCTTGAAGCCGATGGGCTCCGGAAGCGAGCTGGGAAGCACCTCCGCCGCGTCACGCTTCTCCACCCGTTCGAAGAGGTCCTTCACGTAGTGGAGCTGGCCCAGCTCGTAGTCCAGGAAGCGCTGCCAAATCTCCTTGATGCGCGGGTTCTTCTCGAAGGCCACGCACGAGTAGAAGTTGTAGACCTCGCAAGCCTCGTGCATCAGCCACTTCTCCAGCATGGACTCGCCCGGGTCGAGCAGCGATTCGTACATGGAGGTGTGCTGCTCCTCGATGGAGGCAATCTCCGCGTAGAGCTGGCGGGCCACCGGGTCGCTGAAGAACGGGCCGACCGTCATGTAGTAGTCGTGCGTCTGGTTCTCCGCCGCGGTGATGCTCATCGCGTGGAGCTTCGTCAGCGGGTGGGCCGTGCGCTTGTCGTAGGGGCGGCGCAGGTCATCCAGCGGATGACGATGCTCTATCGAGGTGGGCCGGCCCGGAATGATGTCCGTATAGGACTGGGTGATGTTGTTGGGGTCCTTCCCCTCCAGCCGGTCGTAGAGCGCGGAGTAGCGATACAGGTGGTCGAAGTCCTCGAGCAGACCGAACCGGTACGTCTGGGCCAGATAGGGGTCCGGCTCACGCAGGGCCACGCTGGCCGTCACCTCGATGGCCACCTGCTCGAAGCCCAGGGTGGTCTCCAGCGGCGTCTGGTCGGGAGGGTTGAGCCAGTTGATGAGCGTCTGCTCGTACTGCTCCACCCGGCGAATCAACGCCAGCGGCTCCCGCAGCTCACGATTCATGCGCGCGAAGGCATGCTTGGTCCGCAGCGCGTCCGCCATGATGCCGTTCATGTAGATGACGCACACGCGGGTGAAGGCGTCGTCATCCAGCTTGCTGTAGGGGCGCCGGACCAGGTCCTTCCAGTTGAAGACCTGCTTGTCGAGCGGGACGCCTTTTTCTTGGAGGATGTCCAGGGCCACGTCTGACTCCTTGATGCGATTGGGAAAATCCGTGTCGAACCGAGTGCAAAGGTCCGAATGCCGCCCACGTGCGGCAAACCACCCACGGAGTTTCGAAAGGGTGACGTCGGGGGCGTCAGCGGCCTGTCTGGCCGCCTGCCCTGCCTGGACTCGGATGTACCGGCTTTATCCGTGAAAACATGGCCGTAACCCCGCGATATGCGGCGCGACTGCATTCCCCTCCGCCGCTGGGGTAGTGTTCACACCCGCACGCTTCGCAAGAGGGGGACGTGGCAGGCGAGCGACTGAAGACGGTCCGTTCTCGGTGGCAGAACCACTGGCGGCTGATGCTGGGCGTGGCGGTGCTGGCCACCACGCTGGCCGCCGCATGGCACCACTTCGACGCGAGGCTGGGCGGCTTCCTGGAGGAGGCCGAGCGCTCCACGTATGACACCGTCGTCACCCGCTTCACCCAGCGGCACGAGGTGTCATCCCAGGTGGCGCTGGTCACCATCGACCAGCCCAGCCTGGAGCGCATCCGCGCCAACGCGCAGTACGCCCTCAACTTCGGGAGCTGGCCCTACAGCCGGAACCTTTGGGCGCGTGTCGTGGAGCAATTGGAGGCGGAGGGCGCCCGGGCCATCGTGTTCGACGCGGTCATGGACGAGCGCGGCACCGACGAAGCCATGGACCTGGCCTTCGCGCAGGTGCTCCAGGCCACGCAGACGCCCTTCTTCCTGGGCGTGTCCACCCACGCGAACGCGGCGCGGCTGCCCCCGGCGGACTTCAGCGCGCCGCCGCCCACGGAGGCCCCAACGGCCAAGGTCGTGGACGCGCCGCTCCCGGCTCCGGAGGAGGACACCCTCCCGGAGGAGGCCGGCTCGGAGACGTTCATGGAAGAGGCCGCGGAGGTGGCCCTCCCTAACGTCACCCCCGAACAGGTGGCCCGGGCCTGGCGTTCCCGGTGCGCGTGGAGGGCCGGGCGTTGCCCGCGCTCGACTACGAGACGTCCTCGGGTGAGCGGCTCCCCAGCCACCCGGTGCCTCCCATCCCCGTGCTGGTGGGCGCGGTGGACGGCTTCGGGCTGGTGGAGCCGGAGTCGGACGCCGACGGGTTCATGCGCCGCACGCGCTTCGTCTATTCGGATGGCGCCAACGCCTTCGCGACGCTGCCGGTGCGCGTGGCCGCGGGCCTGCTGGGCGCCAGCGCCATCGAGTTCACCGGACGCACGCTGCGCCTGGGCGCGCGCGCCTATGCCGTGGACGCGGATGGTAGCGCGGGCATCGACTTCGGCGGGCAGCTCCATGACCGCTTCACCAGCGTTCCGCTCATCTCCGTGCTCGACGCCTGGGTGAACCGCAGTCAGGGCCAAGCCACGGGCCTGCCGCCGGACGTGTTCCGCGGCAAGGTGGTGGTCATCGGCGGCAACGCGGTGGGGCTCAACGACGTCAAGGCCACGTCCTTCTCGTCACACGAGCCCGGCGTGGTGAAACAGGCGGCGGTGCTGGACACGCTGCTGGGCCGTGGCCGCTTCATCACCCGCGCGCCACTGTGGGTGAGCCTGGCGCTCGTCTTCGGGGTGGCCTTCGCGTCGGCGGTGCTGCTGATGACGACGCGCTGGACGCCGCTGGAAATCGCGTGGCCGCTGGGGCTCTACGCGGGCATGAGCTGGGTGACGGGCCCCGTCCTTGGACTGACGAACACCTACGTCCTCACCGCCCTGCCCGCGCTGGCGGGCGTGCTGGCCAGCGTCAGCGCCGTGGCCTTCAACCACCTGGTGGCCAACGAAGAGGCGGTGTTCATCCGGCGGGCCTTCAGCCGCTTCATGGAGCCCAAGCTGGTGGAGCAGATGATTGCCCAGCGCGAGCTGCCACGGTTGGACGGGGAGAATGTCGAAATCACCGCCTTCTTCAGCGACATCCGCGGCTTCTCCAGCTTCAGCGAGCGCTTCAAGGAGGATCCGCGCAAGCTGGTGCGCCTGCTCAACACGTACCTGACGCGGGTGAGCGCGGCGCTGCTGAAGGAAGGCGGGTGCCTGGACAAGTACATCGGTGACGCCGTGGTGTGTCTCTTCGGCGCGCCGATGCGTCAGGAGGACCACGCGCTGCGCGGCTGCAAGGGCGCGCTGGCGGCGAAGGCGGCGGTGGACCGGCTGCGCGAGGAGTTCCGCGCTCAGGGCCTGCCGGACATGTACACGCGCATTGGCGTCAACACCGCGGTGAACTTCGTGGGCAACTTCGGCAGTGAGCAGCTCTTCAGCTACACCGCCATCGGTGACGGGATGAACCTGGCCGCGCGGCTGGAGGGCGCGAACAAGGCCTACGGCTCCGTCATCATGATTGGCCCGCGCACCTACGAACTGGCGCGCGAGCACATCGAGGTGCGGGAGCTGGACCGGGTGCGCGTGGCGGGCAAGACAGAGGCCGTCACGGTGTACGAGCTGCTCGCGCTCAAGGGCGGGCTGGAGGCGCACAAGCGGGAGACGGTGGAGCGCTACCACGCGGCGCTGGCGCTGTACCGCGCGGCGCGGTTCGAGGAAGCGGTGGCGGTGCTGGATGCGCGCCGCGTGGAGGACCCGGAGGACGGGCCCACCCAGGCGCTGATGGAGCGCTGCCAACGGTATGCGAAGGCGCCGCCGCCGGATTTCGACGGCGTGGCGAATCTGGACAAGTGAGCGGTGCGGAAAGGAGTCGGGGAGACATGGGGATGAAGACGCGGGTGGCGTGGACCGCCGCCGTGCTGACGCTGGCGATTCCAACGGTGGCGTCGGCCGTGAAGGTCGGTGAGCCGCTGTACGTGAGGGCAAAGAACACGCGCGTGCTGGCGAGCCCGTCCGGTTCGGACAACGCCGTGGCGGTGCTCCAGCCCGGAGAGCAGGTGAAGTGGGGCGGCGCGGACGCGAAGCACAAGCAGTGGCACAAGGTGACGACGTCCACCGGGAAGAAGGGCTTCGTGTTCCAGACGAACCTGTCCACCACGCCGCCCAACATGGAGCTGGTGACGGGCAGCGGCGGCACCCAGCAAGTGGACCCGAAGAAGTTCGTGGCCAGCGGCGCCGCGGTGAAGGCGCTCAGCCCCGGCGCGGAGCAGTACGGCAAGGACAAGGGCGGTGACCACGGCAAGGCCGTGAAGGACATCCAGGCGCTGGAGGCGCTGGCGAAGTCCGTGTCCACGGCGGACATCGCCGCGCACGTGACGGCGGCGGGGCTCTTCCCCGTGGTGGGCGCCAGTGACTCGGTGGCGAAGGCCGGGACGAACAAGCGGAGCGGCAACCGATGATGCGCACGGGTTGGAAGGTGCTCGCCCTGGTGGGGCTGAGCGCGTTGACGACGTCCTGCAAGGGCTTCAACGCGGCCTCGCTCACCCGAGGGGAGAACCTCCTGGGGAAGCTGAGCGCCGCGTCCGAAGACGCCAAGACGTGCCAGAAGCTGCACGCCGAACCCAGCGTGCAGGAGGAGTACGCCCTGGGCGGAGCGCTGGCCATCAACTTCGTGCGCCGGGGTGATGGGCTGCTGCTCAGCGGCCCCGACGACGCGCTCCACCGCTACGTCAACGTCGTGGGGAAGAACCTGGCGGCGCAATCCGCGCGGCCCACGCTCGAGTGGACCTTCGGCGTGCTCCAGGACACGTCCCAGTTCAACGCGATGTCCGCTCCCGGCGGCTACGTCTTCGTCACCCGGAAGCTGCTCCAGGGGCTGGAGAACGAAGGCCAGCTGGCCGGCGTGCTGGCGCACGAAATCGCCCACGTCACGCTCAAGCACGCCATCCGCCAGTACGGCGAGGCGAAGGTGAAGACGTGCGAGCTGGTCACCTACGGCGAGGCCTTCCTCTCCCCCGGCGCGGTGAAGGTGCTCTCCGCGGGCCGCAACGGAGATGGAACCTTGGATTTGGACCAGGACCCGGGGCTGCTGGGCCACCTGAGCGAGAAGACCATCGACCTCATCGACAAGGGCAACGCCAAGGACCAGGAGCTGGAGGCGGACCGCATCGCCGTCGAGCTGATGCTCTCCGCGGGCTACACGCCGGATGACTACCTGGCCCTGCTGGCCAAGACGACGGACGGGGGCGGCACCTTCGCCAACCACCCGGGCAAGGACGAGCGCCGGAAGAACATCCTCGCGCACGTCCAGGCGCTGAAGCAGCCGGCCGGGGCCTTCCGTGGACTGGCCACCGAAGGCCTGCGCTCGCCGCCGCTCAGCCCCGCCTTCGCCGCCGTGCGCGCTGGGAACAACGCGCGCGGCGTGGCGAAGGACGGGAAGTAGGTCAGCGCACCGTGGCCTGACTCAGGGCCCGGTGCACCGACTCCAGGGCCTTGCGCGCCTCCAGCAGCTCGGCGCGCTCGGCGGTGAGCGAGGCCACCTGCTGGGCCAGCACGTCGCGCTCGCCCTGGAGCGCTTCCACCGCGCGGCGCAGCGACGAGGACTCGTCCTTCGCGGTCTCCAGCTCACCGGCGAGCCGCTCCTCCTCGGCCAGGCTGTCCACCAGGGACTGCTTGCCGCGAGCGACCTCGTCCTCCAGGACCTCGCGCTCCTTGGCCGCGGCCTGGAGCCCTTGCCGCGTCTCCTGGAGCGACAGCAGCGCCTCGTCACGCTCGCCCTCCAGCGCGGCCAGCTCGCGCTCCAGGTCGGCCAGCAGCTTCACCCGGCCCTCCATCTCCGAGGACAGGCGGCGCGCCTCGTCCATCCGGAGGCGGGCCTCCTCGGTGGCCTTCTCCGCCTGACGGCGCGCCACTTCCAGGTCGTGCGTGAGGGAGAGGTTGAGCGCCTTCACCTTCACCAGCTCCGCCTGGAGGATGGTGATGCGCTCCACCGCGCGCTGGCCCGCCTCCGCCACGGTGGCGGGCAGCGGCTCCGGACGCGGATTCTCCCGCACCGCCTTGAGCCGGGCCTTCAGCCGCTCACGGCGGCCCGCGGCGTCCTGCGAGTCCTCGCGCGGCGAGGCCGGCCGCTGCACCTCCACCTCGGTGGGCGACGCTTCGACACGGGCCACCGGCTCCGCGACGGTGGCGGTGACATGCGGCATGGACACGGGAGCCGAGGCCTGCGTCATGGGGTGCGCCTCCGGAGGAGGACTGACGGCGTCGAAGTGCAGCGCCGGGGGCGGCGCGGCGAAGGTGACGGGCTCGGCGGGCGGCGCGTCGTCGAGCAGCGCCTCCGGCTCCGGCAGCGGCGCGCCGTAGGTGACGGGCACGTCAGCCAATGCTTCCGGCTCCTGCGGGGCCTCTTCGTAGACGGGCGCCTCTTCCGGCTCGGGCGCGGCGTAGGCGACGGTGTCCTCCTCCTGCTCGGGCTCCAGCTCCGGCTCACGCAGGGCGGCGTCCATGGCCTGGGCGGCGCTGGGGCGCGGGGCGCGGGAGCGCTCGATGCGGGCGCGCACCTTGGCGGAGAGGTCGGGGGCCTCGGCGACGGGCTCGGGGGCCACTTCGGCCTCGGCCTCGGGCTCGGGCGGCGTGGGCTCGACGGGGTCGACGAGGCCCGTCAGCGCGCCCAGGCGGAGGCGCGGCTTGGCGCGGGACACGTTCTGTTCAAAGGCTTTCTTCATGGTTCTCAGCCGGCCTGCTGGGTGCCCTTCGTCTGGGCGGCGGCTGCCGCGGCCACCAGCCGGGGCAGGATGTTGTCAATCATGGCCTGGATGTCGTTGGCCCCCTTCGACGAGGGGTCCGCGACGAACACCGGCCGACCCTCGCTGGAGGCCTGCGCGAACTTGGTGCACTGCCGGATGATGGTGGGCAGCAGGAACTCCGGATAATGCGTCTGGAGCGCCTCCAGCGCCTCCTTCGCCAGCTTGAAGGTGGCGTTGAAGGAGTTGACCACGATGAAGACGTGGTCGAGCACGTGGTTCAGGTCCTCCTCCAGGCTCTGCACCGTTTCGAACAGCAGCTTGAGGCCGTGGAAGGACAGGAAATCCGCGAGCACGGGGACGAACAAGTCGTTCGCCGCCATCAGCGCGTTGAGGTTGAGCAGGCCGAAGGACGGCGGCGCGTCGAAGACGACGACGTCGTACTGGGCCTCCACGTCCTTGAGGGCGTTGCGCAGCTTGAACTCGCGGCCGGCCATGGGCATCAGCGCGAGGTCCACGGTGGACATGGTCAGGTTGGAGGGGACGAAGTCCAGGTTGGGCAGGGTGGACTTCTGGATGACCTTGGCCAACGGCGTCTTGCGGACCAGCACGTCCAGCAGCGTCTTCTCGAAGTCCTCGCCCTCGTAGCCCAGGCACTTGGTGGCGTGGCCCTGGCTGTCGAGGTCGATGAGGAGCACCGCGTAGCCCAGCTCCGCCAGACGCCAGGCGTAGGAGGTGGACAGCGACGTCTTGCCGGTGCCTCCCTTGAAGTTCAGGAAGAGCTGACGCCGGTGGCCCAGGCGCGCCGGGAAACGGTCGAGCGTGGTGCGCAGTTCCCAGATGTCGTCCGGCGTGTAGGCGTCCTTCCGCGATTCCTCCGGAATCTGCTTCGGGGACACGCCGAGCATCTCGGCGACCTGCTTGGAGCTGTACGTCGGCGCTTCCATGGACGACCCTTCGAAAGACGTGCGGGACGGCTACCTTGCCTCAAGCGGCGAAGTATTTGTGCCCCCTTCGAATCACTGCTCCCCTGGCTGACAACAGGGTGAGCGCCTCCTGGGCGAGCTCCGAGGGCGCCGAGAGCGCGACTGCCAGCTCGACGAGCGAGCGGCCTCGGACGGCGACACGGACCTCGGCCAGCATCTGCGTGCAGAGGGTCTCCACGGGTGACGCGCTGGAACGCGCGGGAGCCGCCGGACGGGCGGGCTCGGCGGCGCGGCGGCGCGGGGCGGCTGCAGACGGAGCGACTGGGCGTTG
>JBKGHI010000247.1:0-12912 GCA_046520405.1 Myxococcus sp. 1LA | reverse complement strand
GGAACTACGTCCTCAAGCCCCGGATGGATAATTAATTTCTGATCAAGCCCTTACCCTCCCTATGCGCTCGTGCATCGCATCAATGCCGCCTCCCAACGCTTCCGTCAGCGAATCACTGGACATCCGGAGACGTGGAAGTCCTGGGTGTCGCCGTTCGCGAATGCCTACACCCGTGAGGTTCAAACTGGTCGGGAGCGATGTGTGAAAAAAATGCTCATCGAACGTCAGTTTAAAAATAGCTATCGGCGCAAGGCTCCCAAGGGTAGCCGAAGTAGCCCTGTAAAAAAGCGACGTTCCGCCAAGAGTTGAACGGCCGTGGAGAGACGCTGACACATGTATTACCGCATGGACTGGAAGGTGGATTTCGCAGCGCAGGGCTTTGAGATGGTCGCGACTGGTAAGACGCCGGTCACGGGCGTTCCCTGGACAATGGGGGTGCGTTATCCCAAGCCAGTGCCCCAACCCATCCGCATTCCCTTGGACAAGCGCAGCGGTCCGGTAATGCCGGACCTGCTCGCGGGGCTGCCCATTTTCTCCGCTCGGCTGGTGGAGGTGCTCCAGACCGCAGGTGTGAACAACCTGGACCTGTACGAGACCGAGGTAGTCGACGAGGTTCGCAACA
The DNA here is from genome assembly GCA_046520405.1 of Myxococcus sp. 1LA. Classification (GTDB taxonomy): domain Bacteria; phylum Myxococcota; class Myxococcia; order Myxococcales; family Myxococcaceae; genus Myxococcus. The sequence goes on along the minus strand of JBKGHI010000247.1, from coordinate 12,290 downwards.
AGACGTACACGCACTTCAAGGCGGTCAACATCATCGGCCGAGTGAGTTGCGCGGATCTGACGAAGTCCGTCTCTGTTTCCGGCCACTCGCCGCCGCTGATGGAGTTTGAGAAGTTAGTCATCGACGAGTCAAAGACGATGGGGCTGCCCATGTTCCGCTTGGCGGAAGCGGTGCAGATGATTCTCGTCTCGGAGACCGTGAAGCAGGCCATTTCTGACGCGAAGGTGATGGGCGTGAGGGTGGTGTCGCTGGACGACCCGTCAGCATACTGAGGGAAAACCATGGGAACGAAGGTCTTCGCAAACGGGCGCGGAATCTCCACGGAGGACAGTGGTGGGCAGAGCATCGTCTTCCCCGACGTGTGCAAAACGCCCAGCCCAGGCGGACCGGTACCTTTGCCCTACCCTAACATGGGCAAATCTTCCGACGCGTCAAAGGGACCGAAGAGCGTCACCGTCAACGGGAAGATGCCCATGGTGAAGGGGGCTCAATACAAAACCAGCACGGGTGACGAAGCTGGCACGGCGGGTGGCGGTGTCATGAGCAGCTCCACCAAGGGGCCGGCGGAGTTCATGATGTATTCCTTCGACGTGAAGTTCGAGGGGAAGAACGTGTGTCGCCTGGGGGATCCCCTCTTCCATAACAAGAAGAACATCATGGGGTGATGCGTGCGGGCGAAAGGCTTGCTGATGGCGTAAAGGTGTGACCCTCCGCATGGAGCGCGTTCGCCAGCCGCGAGCAGGCGCGCGTCAACCGTATCCGCCGCAAGCTCTTACTTCGTGTGATTCCCCTCAAGACGTAGATGGACGCGGCGATGGGCCCTTGGGCGTACTCGGGAGACCTTGGCCGAGGTGGGCGCAGGGCGGCGAGAAGTTGTCGTTATGCATCATGCGCAGTCGCCTCTGGGGTGGGGCGATGTACGCATGTCGTTCGCTTGCTCCATCGTCGTTCGCGTCTGTTGAGGAACGCGGCGCATGGCGTGTTTGCTGCCGCCTGCGCCGAGAGATGGGCCCTGGGGCTGGTCGTCAGTTTGTAACGGTGCTGGGGTAGGGCAGTCGTCTGGCCGAGCCCCTCCACCGTGACGGCGTGAAGGGGAGCGCGGGATGTCAGAGAACAGTCTGCACGGTCTGCTGGCGCAGGCGCTTGCCGCGTTCGAGCAGCGCGAGGAAGAGGCGGCCCTGCGCAGCCTGCTGGAGGCCTGGCGCGAGTCGCGCTCGGCGCTCCTCGTCACGCTGGTGAGCGCGCTGTCGGACCGGCTCATCGCCGGGATGCCGCCGCTCTCCTGCCGGCCCTTCGCGCCCGAGATGCAGGCTCACCGGCCCATCGACCTGCCGAGGATGCTCGCGGGCTTCGAGCAGACCGCTTCCGCGGAGCTCGTGGACCCGCTGTGCCGTCAGATGGAGGCCTTCCTCAAGTGGCCGGCGGACCCTCGGCTCACCTTCGCGCTGGAGGCCATGACGCGGATGAACATCTCCGCCAACCGGAAGGTGCTCGACCGGCTTGCCGCGCTCTTCATGCACCTGCGGGACCCTCGCTCCCTCGAGTCCCTCCGCAGGCTGAGCAAGCGCCGGGGTATGGCGGACCACCACGTTCAGCAGTTCAAAAGCATCATCGACCTCATCACACGGCAGGAAGTGTCTCCGGTGGATGCGGAGGCCCTGGCCTTGTGTTCGGCGTTGGAGGAGGCCCGCATCTGCCGGGCGAAGTCAGAGGCGCGCAGCGCACCCATCCGCGAGGCCCTGCTGGCGCGTGTCTACTCGCACCCGGAGGATGACGACGCGCGGCTGGTGCTCGCGGACCACCTGCTGGAGCACGGCGACGCACGCGGCGAGTTCATCATGCTCCAGTGCGCGTCCCAGCCCGACGAGGCCCGCATCCGCGAACTGTCGGGGAAGTACTCGGAGGCGTGGCACGTGCCGCTGGGGCCACTCGTAGACCCTGCGTACACCCGCTTCGAACGCGGCTTCCCGATTGCGGTCCAGATGAAGGCCGAGCGTCGGTCCGAACTGCCTTTCCCGTTGTCACCGCCGCCCGGCTCCGCTTGGGGGACGGTGCGGGAGATTGACTGGAGATGGTCGGGTCCTCCCGAGGCCGCGGCCTGGCTCGCGCATCCGAACCTGCATGCGCTCCAGCACTTGCGCCGGACGCGGGCCGCCATCGGCCGGAGTCTGGGCGCTCATGGGGTGGGCGTGCAGAGGCTGGAACTCCAGGGGCGGCTCTCCATCGAGTCGCCGGAGATATTCACCGCGCTGAGCGGTCTGCCGCGATTGACGTGGGTGGACATCCCTGACGGAGTGCTGCGCGACGTGGCGCTGTGCGCGAACTCGGCTCTGGCCCGGCGCCTGGAGCGCTTCTCCCTGTCCGTGCTCCGCAAATGGACCCTGACGGCAACGCCATTGGAGCCGGTGACGGTGTCGGTGGTGCTGCTGGGGAGGGAGCACTTCGGCCAGCTCGCGGTGGCCATCCGTGCCGCGGTGGGGTTTGGCACCCGGGGGCTGCGCATCGCGTCTCAGGCGGAGCTGGACGCCGGGGAGCGGCAGTCCCTGCAGGACGCTGCCGCCGCCTACGAACGCGTGGAATGGGCGTGAGCCTGTACCTGCGCTCGCGCTCCGCTCACGCCGCCGACGCGAGCTGCTTCACCAGCAACCGCACCAGCTCCACGGGCTGGATGGGCTTGGGCAGCAGCTCCGCGCCGTAGCGGATGGCCACGGACACGAGGTCATCCAGGTCCTCGTGTCCGGTGAGGAAGATGAACGGCACCCGGCAGTCCTTCAGCTCGCGCATCACCGTGAGCACGTCGGAGCCGTTCATGTCCGGCATGTTGTAGTCGCAGAGGATGGCGGAGATGCGAGACAGGTCCAGGTTGAACGCTTCCGCGGGCGTCTGCACCGTCTCGACCCCGTAGCCCGCGCTCTGGAGGATGTCCCGCACCACCGAGAGCACGAAGGCATCGTCGTCAATCACCAGAACGTTCTGCATCAGGGCCATCTCCGCGAGCGGTTCAGCGCATCCTACCCGAGCTTGGCCCATGTGATTGTCACGTGACACATGTCTCAGGGCACGGGGCGGGAAGGACCCGGGGCGGGGATGAGCACCAGGTCCTCCTGCGGTGGGATGAGGTACTCCGCACCCGTCTCGGTGACGACGGCCATCTCCTCCACGGAGATGATGCGCTGGGCGCCCGCGTCGCCGTCCGGCCACGCGTAGAACCCGTCGAAGGCGAAGACCTGCCCCGGCCGGACGATGCGCGCCGCCTGGCCCGCCGCGGGCTTGCCCTGCTGCGCGCCGGAGAGCGCCGGGCCCACGTCATGCGCCCAGTAGCCCACCGGGTGCCCCGTTCCCCACATGACGGGCGCCGAGCCCGCCTCGCGCATCCAGTCGCGCTGGGCCTTGTCCACGTCCCAGCCGCGCACACCGGGCTTCAGGGTGGCCAATGCAATCCGGCTGCCCTTCTTGCCCTTCTCCCACTTCTCCAGGGCCTCCTTGGGCGGCTGCGTCTCACCCGGCGCCAGCACGTAGGCGAAGCGCTGGATGTCCGTCACCCACATGCCGCCCACGCGGATGCCGAAGTCCGTCTGGATGAAGTCCCCCGGCTGGATGACGCGCTCGGTGGCGTGGGAATGGCCGCGCGTGGGGCCGCTCTGGACGTTGGGGTTCTGGTCCGGCGCCCAGGCATCGCCCACGCCCAGCTCCGCCAAGCGCCTGCGGAGGAAGCGGGCCACGTCCACGTCGCGCGTCTTGCCCGGCACCACCGCGCGGTAGGCCTCCTCCTGCATCTGGGACGTCAGCGCGGCGGCCTTGCGGAGGATGTCCACCTCCTCGGGCAGCTTCACGGAGAGCCACTCGGAGACGAGGTCCTCGGAGGACACCAGCTTCTTGCGCAGCGCGGGCGTCAGGGCCTTCTCCAGCGCCGCGCGCTGCGTGGCGGACAGGCCATCCGCCACCGTCACCGACGTGGAGGAGTTGACGGCGATGCGCTTCGGCTTCGCCGCCGCCAGCCGCGAGGCCACCTGCGCGTAGAGGCTCGTTCCGCGCGCGAGCGGCACCACCTCGTCGAGCGGGCCCACGTCCCGGAGCGCGGTGGCCTCACCCTCCGGGGACAGCGCCACGCCGCGCACGGCCGCATCCTGCTTGAAGAACAGGAAGGCGGCCGTGCCACCGGCGTTCTCACAGCCGACGTGGATGGCCAGCGGGTCATTGTCGTTCTCCCGGCAGATGACCACCCAGACGTCCACGTTGGCGCGGGCCATGGCCTGGGGCAGCAGCTTCTGGATGCGCTCCTTGCGGATGCGGGGCCAGGCGTCCTCGGACACGATGGGAGCGGCGGGCGCGGCGCTGGCGGCGGGGGCGGCGAGGAGCAGGGCGGAGAGCAGGGCGTGCCGGACGCGAGTCATGCGGGGGAGGGTCCTTTCGGGAAGGGGCGCCATCATCCCCGAGCCCCCGGCGGGAAGGGACGTGCGCGGCGTGAAGTCGCCGCATTCCCACCGCGGACGGACCGCGCCGTGCAAGCGTTGTCACCGTGGCTCGTTTAAGGTGATGTCCATGGCCAAGCGCACCTCCCAGAAGCGTCCGTCGAAGGCGAAGAAGCCCTCCGCGTCGAAGGCAGCGGCGAAGAAGGCCGCTGCCGCTCCGAAGAAGGCCGCCTCCAGGTCCCGTGCCGCGCCACGCCGCGTCAGCGCGCCGGTGTCCGAGCCCGCGGTCGAGGTCGCTCGGCCCCCCGTGCTGGAGGCCGAGCCCGTGCTCGCCGATGAGCCCACCCCTGGCCCCAAGGCGCTGCCGTCCGGTGAGCCCGCGGGCCGCGTGCTGCCCTTCGAAATCGACCCCAAGCGGATGGAAGAGGGGCTGCGCAAGCTCCAGGGGGAGATGGTCCACTGGGCCAACAAGGGCCGCTACACGCGGGTGCGCTTCAAGTTCCGGGGCAAGCAGTTGCTTCCGGACCTGCCGCTGGCCGCCGTGGTGGCCGCGGAGGGGCTCACGTTCTACTGGGGCGGCATCCTGCGGGTGCTCATCGCCAACGTGGTGGGCGGCAGTGTGTTCCAGGTGGAGTTGGTCAACGACGCGGAGAAGCGCGTCCAGGCCGGCAAGGAGGCCCTGCTGTCGGGCGACGTGGACCAGGCCCTGGAGCTCTTCCGGGAGGCCGTGTCCATGGACCGCGACCTGGCCTCCGCGCACCTCAACGTGGGCGTGGCGTTGAAGCTCCGGGGGGACCGGGACGGGGCCCTGGCGTCGTTCGAAAAAGCGAAGGAAAAGGACCCGGAAGGACCGGTGGGGACGGAGGCCGAGCGCCTGGCTGCTCCCTTGCGCCCGCAGGGCTGAAAAAGGCCCGCTCAAGCGTTCAAAAAAGAGTCCCTTCCTGGCATCCCGCCGTTCGGGGCGAAAGCCCCCTGTTTCCCCTGTTGACGCTGGGAAATCCAGGGGTTACGAACGCTCACTCACTGGATGGCGGCCCCCATTCGCGGGCCCCTCCGCAGACTTCCAGAGCTCATGGCTGACGACACGACCGACAAGCCGGCATCGCCCTCCGCGCCTCCTCCCCCGGACAGCGCTGGAGAGCTCATTCCCGTCAACATCGAAGACGAGATGCGCCGTTCGTATCTCGACTACTCCATGTCCGTCATCGTGGGGCGCGCACTGCCCGACGTACGTGACGGACTCAAGCCCGTGCATCGCCGCGTGCTGTACGCGATGAATGACTTGGGCAACCTCCACAACCGCGCGTACAAGAAGTCCGCGCGCGTGGTGGGTGACGTCATCGGTAAGTACCACCCGCACGGTGACTCGTCGGTGTACGACGCCATGGTGCGCCTGGCGCAGGAGTGGAGCCTTCGCTACCTGCTGGTGGACGGCCAGGGCAACTTCGGCTCGGTGGACGGCGACTCGCCAGCAGCCATGCGTTACACGGAAGTGCGCATGGAGCGGCTGGCGGAGGACCTGCTGGCGGACATCGACAAGGAGACGGTGGACTTCGGTCCCAACTACGACGACTCGCTGGAAGAGCCGCTCGTCCTCCCGTCGAAGTTCCCCAACCTCCTGGTCAACGGCAGCAGCGGCATCGCGGTGGGCATGACCACCAACATCCCGCCGCACAACATGACCGAGGTCATCAGCGGCACGCTGCACCTCATCGACAACCCGGGCTGCACCGTCCGGGACCTGATGGAGTTCATCACCGGTCCGGACTTCCCCACCGGCGCCATCATCACCGGACGCGAGGGCATCGTCCGCGCCTACGAGACGGGCCGCGGTCAGGTCACCATCCGGGCGCGCTCGGACATCGAGACCTCCAAGAGGGGTGACCGCGAGGCCATCATCTTCACGGAGATTCCGTACCAGGTGAACAAGGCGCGGCTCATCGAGAAGATCGCCGAGCTGGTGCGCGAGAAGAAGCTGGAAGGCATCAGCGACATCCGCGACGAGAGCGACCGCCAGGGCATGCGCATCGTCATCGAGCTCAAGCGCGATGCGATTTCGCAGGTGGTGCTCAACAACCTGTACACGATGACGTCGCTGGAGACGACCTTCGGCGCGGTGATGCTGGCCATCGACGGGGGCCAGCCTCGCACGCTCAACCTGAAGGAGATGCTGGACCGGTTCATCGCGCACCGCCGCGACGTGGTGACGCGCCGCACGCGCTACGAGCTGCGCAAGGCGCTGGCGCGCATGCACATCGTCGAGGGTCTGCTCGTCGCGCAGGACCTCATCGACCTGGTGGTCAGCCTCATCCGCGCGTCCAAGGACCCGGACGAGGCGCGCTGGGGCCTGATGAACATCCTGTCGCCCGTGCTGTACGAGCACGAGCGCTTCGCGACCCTCCAGCGCATCGACTACGACAAGGCGAAGGCGCAGATGGAGATGCTCGTCTCCCGCGCTCGCAACGAGGAGCCCAGCTACGCGGGCCTGGCGCACAAGTACGAGGGCGCGGGTTTCAGCGAGGGCCAGGCGCAGAACATCCTGGAGATGCGCCTGCAGCGGCTCACCGGCCTGCAGCGCGAGGAGCTGTTCCGCGAGCTCATCGGCCTGGTGCGCGACATCGCGCGGCTGCAGGACATCCTGGCCAACGAGCGCAGCCTGCTCAACGTCATCAAGACGGAGCTGGTGGAGATTCGCGAGCGCTACGGCGACAAGCGCCGCACGGAAATCACCGGCGCCGTGGATGAGATGACCAGCGAGGACCTCATCGCCGAAGAGACGATGGTGGTCACGCTGTCGCACACGGGCTACGTGAAGCGCTCGCCGCTGACCGAGTACCGGGCGCAGAAGCGCGGTGGGCGCGGGAAGACGGGCGCCGCGACGAAGGAAGACGATTTCGTCAGCAAGCTGTTCGTGGCCAGCACGCACGCGTACCTGATGCCCATCACGACGAAGGGCAAGCTGTACTCGCTGAAGGTGCACCAGATTCCGCAGGCCAGCCGCACGTCGCGCGGCAAGGCCATGGTGAACCTGGTGCAGTTCGGCGAGGGCGAGCGGCTGGCGCAGGTGCTGGTGACGCGGGACTTCCCGGAGAACCGCTACGTCTTCTTCGTCACCAAGCGCGGTGTGGTGAAGCGCACGGACCTGAGCGCGTTCGAGAACGTCCGCTCCAGCGGCATCATCGCGCTGGGCATCGACGACGGTGACGAGCTGGTGGCGGTGATGATTACCGACGGCAGCAAGGACATCCTGCTGTCGACGGCGTCGGGCATGAGCATCCGGTTCCCGGAGACGGAGGTCCGCTCCATGGGCCGCCAGGCCTACGGCGTGAAGGGCATCACGCTGGAGGACGGCGACCAGGTGGTGGGCGCCGACATGGTGGAGGCGGACACGGCCATCCTCACGGTGACGGAGAACGGCTACGGCAAGCGCACCCAGGAGGCCGAGTACCGGCAGCAGGGCCGTGGCGGCAAGGGCATCATCGACATCAAGACCACCGAGCGGAACGGCAAGGTGGTGGGTCTGCTCCAGGTGAAGGAAGCGGACGAGGTGATGCTCGTCACCAACGGCGGCATGCTCATCCGCATGCGGGTGAAGGAAATCTCCGTCATCGGCCGCAACACGCAGGGCGTGCGGCTCATCGCGCTGGAGAACGAGCAGGAGAAGGTCATGGCCATCTCCAAGCTGCCTGAGAGCGACGAGTCCGAGGAGAACGGCGAGGCGGTGACGCCGGTCGAGGGCGCGGCGGAAGCCAGCGCTCCGGCATCCGCCGAGGCCACGGCTGAGGCCGCTGCTCCGGCGGAGGCTGCGGGTGAGACCGCGGCCCCGGCCGAGACTGCCCCGGCGTCCGAGGAGGGTGGTACCCCGGGCGGCGAGGAGCCCACGCAGGGCTGAGCCGTTCGCAGTGAGGAGCGGGGGCCCACGGGCTCCCGCTCCTGTGTCCCCGAGGGGTCTGTGTTTCAGGGCCTCACGGGCGTTGAATCGCCAGGATGCGGTGCTTCGCCACCTCGACAGCGTAGGTGGAGCCCATGTCCGCGACAGGGCCATCCTTGTCACAGGCGCCGTCCTTGACGGTGAACCGGACGAAGACCACGCCCTCGGGCCCTGGGGCCACCGTCACATCGAACGACTCCCGCTGGTACAGGCACACCTCGTCGGGCGTGGCGCCTCGATGAGGCTTCACCCCCAGAGGGCGGAAGTCGTCCATGGCCAGCGTGATGGCCGCTGCCTGGTCCGCGGGAATCCGCATGCGCCCATCTGCTGGAAGGTCGACGGGGAACGTGAACCGGGCCGCTTCTTCAGCAGGTGCGCGCTCTGGCTTCAATGGGCGGTGGAAGAGCCCACAGGCGGGCAGCGCGAGGCAGAGGCAGAGCAGCAGGCGGCGCGACATGTTTCCTCCTGACTCCGGCAACGTGGAGTTCATGCTTCGTCGACGGGCGTGATGTAACCGAAGGGCTTGTCGGCGGGTGCGATGAAACCGATGAGCTTCCAGGTCTTCCCTCGCCGAACGTACACTTCGCCGGGACGACCGGGGTCATCCAGATGTGGGATCAGCTTCATGACCCGGCACTCCGCGTCGAACTGGACGCGGATGACCCAACGCTGATTCTTCGCACGTCTGTCCTCAGGGGACATTGGGGATGGGAACCAAGGATGACTGTGGTAGTCCGCGAGGATTGATGCGTAGCCGCGAGCGTCCTCGACGTAGCGAGGTGCGTGGCAGCTCTTTCGTTTGTCCTCGAAGACAATCGTTGTCCTGCCCAGTGGTGACGGAAAGCTGGCGTAGTGCATGCCGTCCCGGAGCGTGTAGATGGCACCGCAGTACTCCTGGCCGAAGTCCTTCGCCCGAGCGCCATCCATCTCCATGATGGCAGGGCAGAGTTGGTCGATGACGCCGTCAACGTCGCGAGAAGGTTGAATCGCTGGCCAGGGGCCCCGTACCCATACATCGCCGTTCTTGCGGCCAAAGTACTGCCCGGTGCCCGTCCGAACGTACGACTGGCCACCGCATCCAAGTGCCAGGACCAACAACACGAGTCGGCTGTTCCTCATGGTCCCCCCAGAGGCCCTTCGACAGCGTAACGCAGGGGACTGTAGCTCAGCGCAGTTCCACTGGAAGCCGGCTGACATCCAGCTTCGGCACACCGACCTGTGTCACCGCCTGCGCGCCAAACCAGTTCGCCAGCACGGCGCACCGTTCAGGCGGCAGTCCTCGCAGCAGCCCCAACGTAAAGCCCGCGAGGAAGCAGTCCCCCGCGCCCGTGGCGTCCACTGCCTCCACGGCCAGCGTGGGCACATCGATGCGTGCATCCGCCGTGAACACCGTGCAGCCCCGAGCCCCACGCGTCACCACCAGGCACGTCCGCTGACGCACCCGTTCGATGTCCATCGCCTGGGCCTCCTCCTCGCTGGCCTTCAGCACCCGGAGCCGTTCCAGCAGCCCGTCAAACGGCGTGTCCTCCAAGCGCAGATTGAGCACCCGCCCGTCGTCATCCAGGGCTCGAAGCAGCCCCTGCGCATCGGCCAGTACATGCCGAGCCCGCTCGGAAGCACGGAGCAGCGTCTCCGGAAGCACCTCGCCCGCGACGCCGCACGCCAGTGCCACGCGTGCGTCCACGGTGATGTCCGCGGGGAGAATCGGCTCCGCCTTCGCACTGACGCGAAGCGTCCGCGCCTCCCCTTCGAAGTCCGCGATGAACTGCGTGGTCCGCGTCCCCGGAACGATGCGCGGCGGATACCGGACCTGGTCCGCGTAACGGAAGTCCTCGCCCGCCACCGCGGCCACCGCGTAGTCCACCCCCATCGCATCCAGGACGGAAGCGATGTACGCCGCCGACCCGCCGAGCGCGTGCGTCTCCCGCCCGGGACCGAGCCGGAGCAGGTCGTGGCAATAGCTGCCCACGACCAGCACATCACGCAGGGGCGCGTCACCCATGCCGCGCGTTCTACTTCCGCGTGAAGACCTTCGGCACGGGAACCCCCGCGGCCTTGTCGTCCGTCCAGGCGATGTTGAGAATCCACCAACGCTGTCCGTCAAAGACGAGCTGCAAGCTGTTGACGCCCGTGGCCATCACCGGCCCGTTCGCGACTTCACGCGTCTCATACGCGCTCAGCACCTGGACCATGTCGCCATAGCCAGACACCTCCCGGCGCGTCTCCTTCTCGAAGAACCCCCGCTTGTCGAAGGCCACCGCGGCGGAGGTGGCATAGTCGTCCGGCGTGAAGGGCGTGGCCGCCGCTCCCTTGCCGTCCTTCGGGCGGCGGATGGGAATCATCTGCGCGCCGGGGTGGAAGAGGGAGCGGAAGCGCTTCCAGTCACGCGCCTGTCCCGCCGGGCCGCTGATGACGTCGTACAGCGCGGTCATGAGGGAATCGATGGAGCGCACGTCCTCGGGACGTGGCGCGGGCGCGAGCTGAAGCGCGCTCCGGGTGCGCTCAGCGGCATCCTTCATCGGGTTGGGCGTGGAGACTGGCGGCGTCGGGGAGGCCGGCGCCTGCGCGACGACGGCGGGCGCGGCGAGCAGGGCGGCGGCACAGCAGGCGGCGATCAGCGGGCGCGGCATGGTGTCTCCACATGGCGGGAGGTGGGCGACCCAAGAGGCTACTCCGGTCCACGGAGGAACGCTGTCGTCACCTGGCTTGCGCTGCGCCGGATGTCCGCGCGCAATCGGTGGAAGCCGGGAATGCCGTCCGTTAGGGTGCCGGCCCATGGTACGACTCCTCCTGACCTCCCTGGTCCTGACCCTGGCTTCTCCCGCGCTCGCGGCGGAGACGCTCACCATCTACTCCGGGCGCAACGAGAAGCTCGTCGGCCCGCTCCTCAAGAAGTTCACCGAGAAGACGGGCGTCGAGGTGAAGGTGCGCTACGGCGAGACGCCGCAGCTCGCCGCCACGCTGCTGGAGGAGGGCGCGAAGACGCCGGCCGACGTGTTCTTCTCGCAGGACGCGGGGGCGCTCGGCGCGCTGGCGAAGGCCGGCCAGTTGCAGGCGCTGCCGAAGGAGACGCTGGACAAGGTGGATTCGCGCTTCCGCTCGCCGGAGGGTGTGTGGGTGGGCACCAGCGGCCGCGCGCGCGTGGTGGCCTACAACACGAAGAAGGTGAAGGCGGATTCGCTGCCCAAGAGCATCCTGGGTTTCACGGATGCGAAGTGGAAGGGCCGCCTGGGCTGGGCGCCCACCAACGCCTCGTTCCAGTCCTTCGTCACCGCGCTGCGGCTGCTCAAGGGCGACGAGGCCGCGACGCAGTGGCTCAAGGGCATCCAGGCCAACGCGCCGCGCGTCTACAAGAACAACGCGGCCATCATCGAGGCGCTGGGGCGCGGTGAAATCGACGCCGGCTTCGTGAACCACTACTACTTGTTCTCCGCGAAGAAGAACAACGCGAACCTGCCCGTGGCCAACTACTTCGTTGCGGCGGGCGACCCGGGCGCGCTGGTGAACGTGGCGGGCGTGGCCATCCTCAAGGGCTCGAAGAACACGGAGGCGGCGAAGAAGCTGGCCGCGTACCTGCTGGACACCGAGGCGCAGGCGTACTTCGCGAAGGAGACGTCCGAGTTCCCGCTGGTCGCCGGCGCGAAGCTGGCGGAAGGGCTGCCCCCGCTCGACAAGGTGGGCTCGCCCGACCTGGACCTGTCCAAGCTGGACGACCTGCGCGGCACCGTGAAGCTGCTCCAGGACACTGGCGTCCTCTGATGCAGCGTCGTGCCCCGGTGGGATTGTGGGCGGCCGGCGTGGCCATGGCCGCGCTGGCGCTGGTGCCCGCGGTGTACCTGTGCGTGCGCGCCGCGGAAGCGGACGCGGACGCATGGGGCCTGCTGCTGCGAGACAGGACGTGGGGCCTGCTGGGCCGCACGTTGGGGCTCGCGGCGGCGGTGACGGGC
>JBKGHI010000246.1:0-12972 GCA_046520405.1 Myxococcus sp. 1LA | reverse complement strand
GCGGTGGCCGTGTCGTGGGTGAGGACCTCGAGCGGGGAGAGGCTGGGGCCCGTGGCGGCGGCTCGAGCGCGGCGGTGACGCGCGTCGAGCGCGGCGACCGGCACGAGCGTGGCGACCGGAGGGGTGAACGGGGCGAGCGCGGTGAGCGCGGCGGCTCGCAGAACCCGTCCGGCGGAGGCGAGAGCGCTGGTGGCTCGACGCCGCCCCCGCCTCCGTCCTCCGGTGGTGGGTCGGAGCCCTCGGGCGGCACGACCTGAGTTCTCCTTCCGCCGTGGCCACGGCCGGCGCCCTGCCCTCCCCTTGGTTTCAAGGGCGGAGCTGGGAGCCGGCGGCGCGGCCTGGCGGAAGTCGCCGACCGGTGCACGCGATGTCCCGCACCGTGTCGGCTTGTGTACGCTGGCCAGCCACCTCGCACCGGGGTGGGCTGGCCCTGGCTGCCGCGGATTGGCTAGCGTGAGCCTCCATGCCCCGGGGCGTTTCTCGCCGCGCGGGCCGGCCATGTCACACGGATGATGTCCTCACGCTCCGCGCACGTACCGCCCCCGAAGGGGCCACGTTCCCTCCGCCTCCGACAGGCACGCGCCTGCCGCGACCGGGTCTCCTCAGGGAAGCCGTGACGCCGACACCCCTCCAGTGGCTCCGTAGACTCCACGAGCGGCTGGCCGTCCAGGCCGCTCGGCTCTGGGCCCCCGTGCAACACACGCCGGTGGGACAGTTCGCGACGGACACCTTCCTGGCCGCGAAGACGGTGGCCGAGGGCTTCCGGGGGGAAAACCTCCGGCTGCGGGCCGCGGCCCTGACGTACGTCAGCATGTTCTCCCTGGTGCCGCTGCTGACGGTGGCCCTCGTGCTGCTGACCGCGTTCCACCAGGAGGAGTTCAAGGAGAAGCTGCGCTTCGTCGTCAGCGAGGTGCTCAACCCGGGCGTGCGCGGGAAGTCCTCCCAGTTCCTCGACCGGTTCCTGAACCCCACGCACACCGTCGCCATTGGCAGCGTGGGCTTCCTCGCGGTGCTGTTGTCCGCGGGCTCGCTGCTGCGGCAGTTGGATGGCGCGGTCAACGAGCTCTGGGGCATCCGGCGCCAGCGCCCCTGGCGCATCCGCCTGCTCATCTATTCGGGCCTGCTGCTGGTGGGCCCCTTCTTCCTCGCGGTGTCCTTCGCCGGCACTGGCAAGGTCCGCGTCTTCCTGCAGAGCCACGCCCCCTACGCCAACGCGTTCATCCTGCTGGGCACCACGCTCCTCACCGTGGTCAGCCTCACGCTGCTCTACTACTGGACGCCCTACGCGCACGTCCGCGTCCGGTCCGCGCTTGCCGGCGGACTGGTGGCCGGCCTGGGGTGGACTCTCGCCAAGCTGGCGTACTCCTCCTTCGCGGAGCGGAGCTTCCACTACAACCCCATCTACGGCTCGCTCGGCGCCCTGCCCTTGTTCCTGGCCTGGGTGTACGTGAGTTGGCTGATGGTGCTCTTCGGCGCGCGGCTCTCCTATGCCGTGGAGCACACCGCCTTCCGGCACTCGCTCTTCGCCTTTGGAAGCCACCCGCGCGCGCATGAACTGGTCGCGGCCCGCGTCGCCCAGGAGACGACCCTGGCCTGGGTGGACGGCCTCCAGTCTCCCTCGCCCCGCGAGCTGGCGACTCGGCTGCGCGTCCCCGAGTCGCTCGTCCACGAGGTCGTCGACCGCATGGTGGACGCCGAGCTGCTGGAGCGACTTCGCAAGGGGGGCCTGCGCCCCGCGAAGGACCCGGCCGTCCTCACCCTGGCGGATACCACCCTCGCCGTACACGGAGTGATGATCACCGGCGGCGCGGAGAGCTGGAACGGCCCCCGAGCGCCCGGCTTCGAACAACTGGAGCCCATCTTCCAGGCTGCTGACTTCGCCGGGGTCGACCTGCTACGTCGCACCCGATGGTTGGACCTGGTGGTGCCGCTCCGCCCGGGACTGGCCGAGCCTGCTCCCTCTCCCCCTCCCAAGGTGGCCGTTGGGGGAAATCCGTAGAGGTTCTGGGCGGTTGGAAGCTCACCCTGCTTGCACGAAGGATGTGTTCTGTTATGTTTTCAGGATTCGACCACGGGCCAGAGCGCCCTGTTTCCAAGGGGTCACCGGGTTTGCGGGAGCGTCCGATGCTCAAGTCCGATCTGATCAACATCCTCGTCGCCAAGAGGGGCGTGACGCAGAAGCAGGCTGAGGCCACCATCGAGACGATTTTCGAGTCGATGAAGGATGCCCTCTGCCGCGGCGAGAACATCGAGATCCGCGGGCTCGGTGCCTTTCACGTGAAGAACTACCAGGGCTACCAGGGCCGCAACCCGAAGACGGGCCAGGTCATCCCGGTGAAGCCCAAGCGCGGCCTGCTCTTCCGCACCGGCAAGGAGCTGAGGGACCGCGTCAACCGTCCGGCGCCCCAGCAGGCCCAGACGGAGCTGCCCCCGCTCCCCGAAAGCAAGGGGCCGGGCAACACGGGCACCGGGCTCTAGCCCACCGGCGTCAGCGCCCCACCGCCACCGGCGACAGCCGGCCGATGGGGCGAATCTGGAGGGCCCCATCCAGCTCGCCATAGGTGAGCACCGCGACGTCCGGGAACGCGCCCTCGCACAGCCTGCGCAGGGGCCTCCGGACATCCGGAGCCGTCAACAGCACGGCCCGTCCGTCGGTGGCCACCTGCCGCACCCCTTCGAGGATTTCCGCCACCCGCTCCGGGTCAGGCGCCAGCCCTCGGGGGCCCATGCCCCGCAGCACCTCTTCCACCTCCGGGTCCACGAGGTACGCGTACAGCGGGCCGGTGGGCGCGAACTTGTGGCTGAGGTACCGGCGCAGCGCCTGCCGGCAGCGCTCCGCGAGCGCGACGGCATCACCTTCCGTCGTCGGCGACACCAGCGCCTCCAGGATGGCTCGCAAATCCCGGATGCTGACGCCCTCCTGAAGCAGCTTGCGCAGCACATCCGTGAGCAGCGGCAGCGGCACCTTCTGCAGCGCCTCCTTCACGAGCACAGGCGCCTGCGCCTCCAAACCCTCCAGCAGCCCCTGGACGTCCTGCAACCCCAGCAGGTCCGCGGCACGGACGCGCAGGATGGCGCGCACGTGGTCCGCGAGCAGTTCCCCTGGACGCCGCAGCGGCACCTGCGCCGTCTCCAGCAGGGCCCGCGCCGACTCGGGAATGCGGCTGATGCCCCTCCCGCTCGCGGGCTCCGTCGCGGCCTCCGCGCTCACCGGAAGGAATGCGAGTTCGTCCGGGGGCGCCAGCGCGTAGAGCGCGCCGGGGAGCACCTGCCCTCCGCCCGCGGGGACCTCGTCCACCAGCACGCGATACTCGCCGGAGGACAGGTAGGCGGCGTGCGTGCGCACCCGGATGCCAGGCACCCGCACCCCCAATTCAAAGAACAGCTCGTCCCGCACGCCGTTCAACGTCTTGTGGACGAATGAAGCCCCTTCGGCCTCCGCCAGCACCGTCAGGTCCGGCGACAGGTCCAGCGTGAGCGGCGAGACGCCCACGGGTGACGCGGCGCTCTCCGGTGGAGCTCCGGCCGCGCCAGCCGCCGCCGCGCCTTCCGTGGGCGCGCTCCCCTGCTCGTCGGCCTTCGTGACACCCGCCCGGCTCAACACATGGCCCAGCCCGCCCAGGCCTCCCGCCAGCAGCAGGAACGTCAGGTGCGGCATCCCCGGCATGAGGGCCAACGCGACGCACAGGCCCGCCACCACCCAGAGCGTCCGCGCCTCTCCGAAGAACTGGGTCCCAATCTCCGAGCCCAGCGTGTCGTCCTCCTTCTCCGAGGCGACCCGGGTGACGACGAGGCCCGCGGCCACCGCGATGCACAGCGACGGCACCTGGGACACCAGTCCGTCACCAATGGCGATGAGCGCGAACGTCGACGCCGCCTCGGCCAGGGACATGCCGCCCTGGAGCACGCCAATGACGGTTCCTCCGAGCAGGTTCACCGCGACGATGACCAGGCCCGCAATCACGTCTCCCTTCACGAACTTCATCGCGCCGTCCATGGCACCGAACATCTGCGACTCGCGCTCCAGGTCCCTCCGCCGGCGCCGGGCTTGTGCCTGGTCAATGGCCCCCGCGCGCAGGTCCGCGTCGATGGACATCTGCTTGCCGGGCATCGCGTCCAGCGTGAAGCGCGCGGACACCTCCGCCACACGCTCCGCCCCCTTGGCGACGACCAGCAACTGCACCAGGGTGAGGATGGCGAAGACCACCGCGCCCACCACGTAGTCGCCCCGGACGACGAACTCACCGAAGGCCTGGATGACTTCCCCCGCGTGGCCTTCCGCGAGCGCGAGCCGCGTGGACGACACGTTGAGCGACAGCCGGAGCAACGTGGTGAACAGCAACAGCGTGGGGAACGATGTCACCTTCAAGGCGTCCCGGGCACGCAGCGCGGCCACCAGCAGGGCCACCGACGCCGCCAGATTGACGGCGAGTCCCGCGTCCAGAAGCCACGCGGGCAAGGGGATGATGAGCGCGCCCAGGACGCCGGCCATGGCGACCGCGAGCACCACGTCCGAGGAGTTCCGGGCCTTCAGCAATACCTTCATGAGGCGGGTCATGACGTCTGTCTCCGTGGATAGCCGTCCAACTCCCGCGCGTCCATCGCCGTGCGCAGGACGACCGCGGCCGCCTGGTACAGCTCCTCCGGGATGGGTTCGCCCACGTCGTAGTGGATGAGGCTGCGAGCCAGCGGGATGTCCCGCACCACCGGAATGCCCAGCCGACGTGCCTGCTCTCGCATGGCGAGCGCATCCCCTTCCCGGGCCTTGGCCACGAGGTAGGGCGCCTCACATTCGTCCGCGTCGTAGCGGAGCGCGACCGCGATGTGCGTGGGATTGACGACCACGGCCGTCGCCTTTTGCACCCCACGTGCCGCCCCGCCCTGTGACAACTGGCGGTGCAGCGCCTTGCGCTGTCCCTTGTGCCGGGGGTCGCCCTCGCTCTCCTTGTATTCCCGCTTCAGCTCCTCGCGGGTCATCATCAGGTCCTTCATGTGGCGTCGCCACGCCAGCGCGTAGTCCCCCACGCCCAGCACCACCATCAGCCAGGCCAGCCGCGTCGCCAGCTCGGAGACATGGGCGACCACCCGGTTCAAGCCCTCCGCTCCGCCCAGCCACGCGGTTCGCATCGCATCTGGCGCGGCATCTTCGACGTCGACCCAGGCGAGCGCGCCCACGATGCCGACAATCAGCAGCATCTTCGCCAGCTCCAGCCACGGGCGCCAACTGAAGAGCCGCTGCAAACCGGCCGTGATGCTGATGCGCTCCAGCTTGGGCGTCACATGCTGAAGGTCAGCCTCCACCCCCACGGTGACCACCGAGACGAGCAGTGCCGCGACGAACGCCCCTCCGAGCACGGGACCGCAGAGTCTCACGGCAATCCACAACCCCTCCTGCCACGCCCCCACGTCCTCCTGCTCGAGGAGAAGCCGCGTCGTCCACGCATGGAGCCGCGCCATTCCCTCCGGCGCGGCCGAGGTGAGACCGAACAACCCACCCGCTGTCACCGCGCCGGCGCTCAACATCCGGCTGCGGGGAATCTGCCCCTTGCGCCGTGCCTCCCGAAGGCGCTTCGCGCTGGGCTTCTCCGTCTTCTCGCCGCTCATCGCGCCACCTCCCCCAGCAGCGCCAACGCCCCTTCCGCGGACAGCACGCCCGCCAGCAGCCGCTCACACAGCACGCCCGTTCCGAGCCACAACACGGCGCCACCCCCCAGAATCTTCAGCGGCGCCCCCACCTCTTGCAGGTTCACCTGAGGCGCCGCGCGCGAGGCAATGCCCAGGAAGCAGTCCACCACCAGCACCGCCGCCGCGATGGGAGCCCCCACCGCCAACCCCGTGGCCATGGCCGCGCCCGCCAGCAGGGCGACATGCAGCGCGGCCGCCTCGGTCGGTACGAAGGCCCCCAGCTTCACCACGCCAAATCCACGCAATACGCTGGAGATGACGAGCGGCCACAGCGCACCAGAGACAACCAACGCCACCATCAGATGGTAGAGCCCCTCCCCCGCCGCGGACTCGCGGCTCCCGGCATGGGGCAGGCTCGCCTCGGCGGACGTGCCACGGAGCAGGTCGATGAAACGGCCGCCGATTCGCGCGGCATCGAACGGGAGCGCCGCGACGAGCCCCACGGACGTGCCATAGAGCAGCTCGCGGACCACCAATCCACTCAGGGCCAGCGTAGACGCGGCGGGCGCGTCCAGCGCCACCCCCGCCTCAAGCCTGAGGAAGAGCGACAGGGATAGCACCAGCGCCAGGCGGACCGTCGTCGGCGTGGCCTGGCCTCCCAGCAGTGGACACAGGAATGTGATGGGCAACAGGCGCGCGGCGCACAAGGCCACGACGACGATGTCGGGCCCCAGCGACTCGAGCCAGGCGCGAAGCGGCTCCAGGTTCATACCGCGACCTCGGAGATGAGCAGCAGGAGTTGGTGGGTGAACCGCGTGAGCTGCCCGGCAATCCAGGGGCCGGCGAGGACCAGCGCCAGGACGGCGGCGCACAACTTGGGCACCACCGACAGCGTGGACTCCTGAAGCTGCGTGGTGGCCTGGAACAAGCTCGACAAGAAGCCCACCACCAGACTCGCGCCAATTGGTGGCAACGACGCCATCACCATCAACAGCAAGGCTTCGCGCCCCAGGGTGAGGAAGACGTCCTGGGTCATGGCGTCACCGGTAGCCGAGGATGAGGCCCCGCGCGAGCAGCGACCATCCATCCACGGCGACGAAGAGGAGAATCTTGAAGGGCAGGCTCACCTGGCTGGGTGACAGCGTCTGCATGCCCAACGCGAGCAGCACGTTGGCAATCACCATGTCCAGCACGAGGAACGGGAGGAAGACGAGGAAGCCAATCTGGAAGGCCTCCTTCAGCTCGGTGATGACGAAGGCGGGGATGACGACGAAGAGGTCCGTCTCCCGCACCGACTCCATCTCCTCCACCGGCCGAAGCTCACGCGCCAGGTCCACGAAGCGGATGCGCTCCTCGGGGCTCCCGTGCTTGACCAGGAAGGCCCGCAGCGGCTCAGACACACGTGACGCGGCGGAGAGCATCTCCGCACCGGAGCCCGACGCCACCTCCGCGTAGGCCACCTGCCCCGCGTCGTACATGCGCTCCATCACCGGCGCCATGATGTGCCCGGTGAGCACCGCCGCCAGCCCTGTCAACACGATGGTGGGCGGCGCCTGCTGCGTCCCCATGGCGGAGCGGGCCAGCGACAACACGACGGCGATTTTCGAGAAGCTCGTCAGCATCAGCACCGCGAACGGCAGCAGCGACATCACCGCGAGCATGCCCATCATCGACAACGGGCTGCCCGCGTACGACATCCGAGCCAGCGAGCTCTCCGCCGCGGCCGCCACGGCCGGAACCAACACCAACACGCCCACGAAGCCGTGGCTCATGGCCGCACCCGCCTGCTCCGGACCGTGCGAGGCCTGGGCATGGGCCGGCGCGCCTGCGCCAGGACGTGGCCGAACTCCGCCTCCTCCGCGGACGTCTCGCGAATCTCCGCGAACGCGTCACCAAAGGCGACCAGGTAGCTCCGCCCGTCCACTTCCACGAGCGCCACACCACACCGCTGAGACAACCCCGCCCGCGACACGACGTTCAGCCGGGGCGCCTCGGGTGCGCCCGTGGCGCCGCCGCCGCGCCAGAGCAACCACCAGCCAAGCACGGCCAACGCCACGCCTCCCAGCAACCACCTCGCGGCCACGGTGGAGGACGCCCCAGCCACGGGTCCCAGGACGGAGAGTCCGAGCACCAACGCCCCCGCCAGCAACAAGCGTGAGCGCGGCGAATGAACGAAACGCTGTGCATTCATGAGCGGACTCACGGCAGCAGCGCCAGGACGCGGGCACCGACCTCGCCCTCGATTTCCACCAGCTCGGCGCGAGCCACCGCGCGGTCTCCCACGCGCAACACCACCGGCTCGCTGGCGTTGATGTGCAGGGGCAGCAGCGCGCCCGGCTTGAGCGCTGCGAGTTCCGACAGGGGAATCATCACCCGCGTCAGCTCAATCTCCACATCCACGGGCAGCGGAGGCATTCCGTCCTCCAGCTTGTTCACGGCCACCATGTCCGACTCCTGGGGAATCGCGCGCCCCTGCGCGCGGGTCAGTGAAAAGCCCTCGGCGAGGAAGTCTCCCGAGAGCGCGAATCCACGCGTCACCAGCCGCCCGGGCCCGAAGAGCTGGCCCGCCTGCTTGCGCACGCCTTCGAAGACGACGACGTCCCCCACCACCAGCGCGTCCACCGCGTTCGCGGGCAGGGGCGTCTGCCCCACGAGGCAGCGGGCCTCCAACGAGGCAGCCAGTACCTCCACTGCGATGTCCGTCGGCCGCTCCACCGGAAGCGGCTGGAACACCGTCTGGACGGCCTGCGCCGGCAGCAGCAGCCTCGCGCCCGCCCGCGTCTCGCCCACGGTCACCAGCAGTTCGATACCCAGCAGCGGCTGGCGAGGCTCCAGGCGCGCCACCACGTCCGCCTTGCACATCGTCACGCCCGCGAGCCGAGGCCCCAGCCACGGAGAGGCTCCGCCCGAGTCCCGAACCGCGGAGAGCGCGACCAACAGGACATACGCCAACGTCGCCTCTTCCAGCCGCGCCAGCTCCGTGACGACGCCGGGGCGTTGCCCCGCCCCCGCGATGCGCTCCAGCCCCATGAAGGCGAGCGCGGGCTCCAGCTCCAGCACCGCCGTGCCTCCCACCGCGGACAACTCCAGCAGCGCGAAGACGGCGGGCTCGCCCAAGCCATCCCCAGGCGAAACGACGGCGTCCAAGAGACGGGCCTCCGCCTGCACCGGGCAGCCCAGCTCCCGCGTCAGTGCCTCCGTCACCGCCAGCAACGACTGCCGTCCAAGGCCCGCGGCCTGGGGACGCTCCGTGAGCACGAGGTGCGCACGGGCCAGCCGGCGCGTCCCCAACCTGCGCAGGGGGCGGACCTTCCGGTGGGAGGCATGTTCGATACGGGTGTTCATCCATTGCTCCGGCGCTGCATCGGGACGCACCCCACCCGTGCAAGGCCCCCGCCAGGGGCCGGGCTCGTGGAGTCGCGGGGTTGGGAGGGAACGGCATCCGCTCACGGGACGCCGGGTACGAAGGCCGGGACGGCGCTCGTCACGGGCTCAGCGCGTGGCCTCGCGGATGAGGCGCTCGGCCAGCGCGCCAAGCGCGAGCGGAGCCTCCGCGCTCGGTGGCACCGGCCTCACTTCGGGAAACAAGGTCCGGTGGTACGGAGGGAGACGCCGGAAGATTTCCTGGCGGAGCAATGGGGTCGCCTCGCTCATGAGGCGCCTCAGCCGCGCGGCGGCATCGGGTCGCTCGCCGAACTCCACCGCGACTTTCGCCTGCCGTTGCGCGGAGGGCAGCGCGGCCAAGCGCTGGAGGTGCTCTCGCGCACGCACCGCCGCTTCTTCGCCCAGCCCGCCCAGCAGCGCCCCCGCCCGCTCCCGCCCCAGCACCCACGCGACGAGCGCGAGGCGCTCCAGCGGAAGCGGCAAGGGCCCCACGAGGCGCGGCACCTCCTCTGTCGGCGCGGCGGCCCGGATCGACGCGGAGCTCCGGCCCTGCCGGGGCTTGCGCCCACGCGTGTTGCCTCCATGCGTTCGCTCTCCATGGGGCCGCTCAAGCCACCTTCCGCGCCGGTCCCGGTGACAGCACGGGCCGGGCAGGCCCAGGCGGCACGGCCGCGGCCACCGGCCGGTCCCGGTAGTGCCGCATCCGGAGCGTCACGAGCACCAACGCCACCGACAGCCCCGTCACCATGAGCCCCAGCACCGCCAACAAGGCGCGCAGCCGGGTCAGCGGAGAGACGCCGACTCCCGACGGAGGCTCCACCCGCGAGGAGACCTCGTCCACGAGCAGCGAAACAGCCTCCGGCGCCAGCCCTTCCACGCCCCCGGCGAGGAGGACCTTCAACGTCTCGGAGGACTGCCGCACCCGAGCAGCATTCCCCGGCGCCACCCGCAGCATGGCCGACGCCTTCGAAGGCCCCGGCGCCTGCCCTGCTCTGGGCGGCGCGGGCACCACCAGATGGACACGCGCGAGCAGCACCCCTTCCACCGACTGGAGCGTCTTCTCCAGGCTCCGCTCCATCACCCGCACCCGGCAGACGCTCTCCTCCACCGGCGTACGCACCAGCCCGCCGCCGCCGAAGACGTCACACCCCACTTCCTCCTGGGGCCTCGGCAAGCCGAGCTCCGCCAGGATGCGCACCGCATCCGAGGCGTGCTCGTCCGCCACCTCGATGGACCAGGTGGGCTTCTTGCCCGCCTCGGGAACCTTGCGTGCGTCGAGCCCTCGCTCGACCAGCACGGATTGAAGCTCGTTGGCCTGCCGCTCCTCCAGGCCATGCTGGATGTGCTCCCGGCACGCCGGGACGCTCAAGAGCAGGAGGAGAAGGAAACAGCGACGGGGAGAAAATCGCATCGGGTGCTCCTCAAACCTGGGTCTGGAGGACCTGCTTCACGCCGCCGGTCGCCTTCTCGACGACCTTGCCGGCGAGGTCGAGCTCCTGGCTCGCCCGGTAGACATGGGCCTGCAACGCGAGCAACTCCGCGGGGGTGAAGCTGCGGCCGGACTGCGCCAGTTGAAGGATGTGGTCCAACCGCTTCTGCGCCTGCCCCACCCGGTCCAGCACCTGCGCCGCCTGCTGCGCTCGCGCCGCCTGCACCGAATCCACGCGGGCACCCGGCTTCACGTCCGCGCAACCCGGCGCCGCGGGCCCCACGCCCTCCGCCCGGGAGACACCGCGCGGCGCCGCCGTGGGCGCCGGCTTCGGCGGTCCCTCGGTGGCCACCGGAACTCCAGGGCCCTTCTCCGGCCCCTTCACGTCGTCCAACACCTTGCTGAATCGCTCCCGGCCGGGTTCCACCGCGGGCGATGCGCCCGCTCCCCCCACCGGCCCCAACGTGTCCATGGCCATGGCTGGTGTCGCTCCTCAGCGGATGTTGTTGATGGCCGCCTTCGCGGAGTCGTGGCGGACCTTCATGATGTTGGAGACGGCGTTGTGCTCGCGGCTCTCCTTCTGCATCTCGTTCTGGAGCTGCAGGTAGGCCATGTTGAACTTCTGGCCCTCCGCGGTGAGCACCTTCTGCGCCTCCAGCAAATCCCAGGCGTCCTGGTTGCCCGCCGCGGCGCCCGCGCCCGCCATGCCTCCCGTCTCCGCCGAAGCAGGCATCCCCGCCGGCGACGCCTTTTGCGCCACCGCCGACACCACCGTCTTCGCGCTGGAGACGGCCGCGCTGACGATGGGGCCCGCCGGAATCATGCCGCCCACCAGGCCCGCCCCCGAGCGCACCACCTCGTTCGCCGCGCGCGCCAGCACCGCGCCGAATTCGTTCTGCGGCGTCTGACGCGGAACCGTCTGGGTGATGGTCAGTGTGGGAATCCGACTGTCATTGGACACGGGCAGCCTCCTGCGGAGAGTTGCCCGGCCACAATTCAGCCCGCGTGCCAGGGGTAAACCCCAGCAATCCCAAGCGTCAGGCCCGGTGGAAGGGCCCGGAGGCGCTCCGCGGGCCGGGAGGAGCGTCCGGGGGACGGGACGGCGGCTCCGGCTGGAAACTTGCGTCCGCTCCAGACGGCCTCAGAGTTGTTGCACCCTGTCGTACGGAGAAGAGGAGAAACCCCGGTGAGGACGACCGATGGCGGCCCCCAGATTGCCGAGCGCTATCACCCGCGCGTCGACGCCAACCTCCCCGTGAAGGTCATCCTCAAGGGGCGCTCGGTGATGGTCCGCGCCCGGGACGTGTCCATGGCGGGCCTGTTCCTGATGGCCCACCCGGCCGACACCGCTCGGGAGCTCACCATCTCGGTGCCGCTGCCCGGGGACCGGGAAATCCTCACCACCTGCCAGATTCGCCGCCGCGAAGTGGACGGCGTGGCGCTGGAGTTCGGCGAGCTGGACTGGGACGACCTCATCGCCCTGGCGCGCTACCTCCACCCGCGCCTGCCGTGACGTCCGTCTGATTCAGGGCAGCCCTGGCTTCGGCCCCGATTCGCGCAGCCGCTCCACCAGCGACATCAGTTCGGCCCCCCGGAAGGGCTTGTGGATGTAGCCATCCGCGCCCGCCTGGGTCGCGCTCTCCATGTCGGAGCGCTTCGCCTTCGCCGTGAGCATGTAGAGCGGCACCTCGGCGGTGGCCGGGTCGCTCTTGAGGATGCGGCACACGGAGATGCCGTCGAGCTGCGGCAGCACCACGTCCATCAGGATGAGCTGGAATGGCTGGCTCTTGGCCAGCTTCAGGCCCTCCAGTCCCGTGGCGGCACACACCACCTCGACGGTGCCGTCGCTCAGCATGGAGCGCACCAACTCCCGGATGACCGGCTCATCCTCAACGAGAAGGATGTGGAAGGGTGCCTGGGAATCGCCAGCCATGGGTCTCCGGACGCGACGCGACGCCACTGCGGAACTGTTCGCGGGCCTTCCCGCACCCCCGCTGCAAATGCCACCCGCCGCGCGCGGTATAGCCCTCCGGGGCAGGGCCACACCAGGGAGGATGCAACGGATTGTGCAATGCCACCCGTCTCCCTCTTACGTAAGCCGGGGACACGTCAGATGCCTCCCATTCCACCCATGGCTGACGCTCCGCACCCTCCCGTCCCCTGATTAGCCAGGCTGACAGGCTGGCGTAGCCAGGGTGGACGTGGACCCGTCCTACAAGCCTGTAAGCCGGACGCTATGAATCGACGGGGACCACGCCGTCCCGGAGCTGGCCCAGGCGGCGCGGCTGCCTGAAATCGAGGTGAAGGTCGTCCTCAAGGCCCTGCTGGAGCGCGGCGTGGTGGAGCTGCACCGACTGCCGGCGCGCCCGCAATGCGCACGGTGACGGACGAGCTGCCCATCCTCGACGGCGTGGACTTCCTCATGCCGGAGCCCGTGGCGCTCGGCGAGGAGGAAGAAGAGGAACTTCCCCCGCGGCCGGCGGTCCGTCCGCAGCACCGCCCTCCCCCGCCCGTGCCCGTCCCCGCGCGCGCGG
>JBKGHI010000245.1:0-13028 GCA_046520405.1 Myxococcus sp. 1LA | reverse complement strand
GCGCTGGACGATTCCGTCGTCAGCGTAGGCCTGGGAGCCTTGGGCATCCTTGTGGGCCACCGCGTCCGAGACGGCCCGCGTCAGCGCCAGGTCGTAGCCCTGCCTCGCGCCGTCCCGGTCGATGCTGGTGAGCAGCACCTCCCCTGCCCCCCGCGCCACGCACTCACGGGCCCAGGCCACCGCGTCCAGGTCCGTGGGCTTCCTGCCGCCATGCGTATAGACGCGCCAGCGCTCACCCTCGCGCTTCGCGTCGATGCTGGCCACCACGCACTGCGCGCCGAACCGCTCCGCGCACGCGGTCAGCAAGGCCGGGCTGGCCACCGCCGCCGAGTTGATGCTCACCTTGTCCGCGCCCGCCCGCAGCGCCCGGCCCACGTCCTCCACCGTGCGCACGCCGCCGCCCACCGCCAGCGGAATGAAGAGCTGCTCCGCGGTGCGCCGCACCAACTCCCACAACGTGTCGCGCTCCTCGGCGCTGGCCGAGATGTCGAGGAACGTCACCTCATCCGCGCCCTCCGCTTCGTAGCGCCGGGCCAGCTCCACCGGGTCGCCCACGTCGCGGAGCCCCTCGAACTGGACGCCCTTCACCACGCGTCCGCCCTTCACGTCCAGACAGACGACGAGCCGTCGCGTGAGCATCACTTCACCTCCAGGGACACGGAGCCCTTCATGCTGAACACCGACCCCGAGTCCACCATGGCGTCCCGCAGCGCCAGCCCCAGCGCCTTGAAGGCCGCCTCCGTCGCGTGGTGGCTGTCCTTTCCGCGCAGCACCCGCAGGTGCAACGTCACGCGGGCGTGCTCGCAGAACGAGCGCATCCAGTGCTCGTAGAGCCGGTTCTTCAGCGGCCCCTGGTAGTAGAAGCGGCCTCCCGCATCCAGGCAGGCCTGCACCAGCGCGTCGTCCATGGGGATGGTGCGCTCGGCGAAGCGCGCGGCCGTGGCCGGAATCACCCGCTGCACCGCGGTGCCCAGGGTAATCGCCACGTCCTCCATCACATGGTGCGTGAGGTCGCCCCGCGCCCGCAGCGTGAGGTCCAGCCCCGCGTAGCGCGCGAAGGTGGCCAGCATGTGGTCGAAGAACTTCAGCCCCGTGTCCACCTGCGTGACGCCCTTGCCCTGCGTCACCTCCACGTGGACCTGCGTCTCCTTCGTCTCCCGAATGACAGTGGTCATCCCGCGAACTCCCGAGCGACTGCGCTCGCATCCAGTCTTCCGGTGTACAGCGCCATGCCAATGACGGCCCCATAGGCACCCGCCGCCGCAAGGGCCCTCAGGTCCTCCACCGTCGTCACGCCACCGGACGCGTACAGCCGGTGCCGGCTGGTACTCGCCACCTCCCGCATCAGCGGCAGGTCCACGCCCGACAACTGCCCCTCCTTGTGGACCGCCGTCACCAGCAGGCCCCCCAGCGGCAGCGGCTCGAAGGCCGCCAGCACGTCCCGGATGTCGCGGCGGCTGCCTTCCGTCCAACCTCGCGTCACCACCTCACGCCCCTTCACGTCCGCGGCCACCACCACCCGGCCGGGGAAACGGTTCGCGATGTCGGCGAGCCAGGCGGCGTCCTCGATGGCGCGGGTGCCCACCACCACGCACGCGGCCCCGCCCGACAGCACGGCCTCCACGCGGTCGGAGTCGCGCACGCCGCCGCCCACCGTGAAGGTGAGGCCCCGCTCATAGGCCGTGAGCTGGAAGATGGCGTCCGCGTTGGAGCCCTTGCCCAGCGCCGCATCCAGGTCCACGACATGGAACGCGCTGAAGCCGTGCGCGCGCCATTGCTTCAACGCCTCCAGCGGATCCTCCACGCGGACCTTCTCCGCCGCGTACGAGCCACCCACGAGTTGGACGCACGCGCCCTCGCGCAGGTCGATGGCGGGAATCGCAATCACGTCGCCACCTCCTGGAGGAAGGCCTGCACGAAGCGCACGCCCGACGCGGAGGACTTCTCCGGGTGGAACTGCACGCCCACCACCCGGCCCCTGCGCACCGCCGCCGGGAAGCGTTCTTCCTCGTGCGTCGTCCACCCCGTCACCACCGAGGTGTCCTCAGCGCGGCAGACGAAGCTGTGCGCGTAGTACACGGTGTCCAGCCGGGCCCCCACCAACGTCCGGTCGTCCTCCACCTGGTTCCAGCCAATCTCCGGTACCCGCTTCGCCCCGAGCCGCGTCACCCGGCCCGCGAAGTAGCCCAGGCCCGCGCCCGCGCCCTCGTCGCTGCCTTCAAAGAGCACCTGCATGCCCAGGCAGATGCCCAGGCACGGCAAGCCCTGCTCCAGCGCCGCGCGCATCGCCTCGCGTCCGGGCGCGAGCCGCGCCACGGCGCCCCGAAGGCGCCCACGCCCGGCAGCACCAGCACGTCGGTGTCCAGCGCACGCACGGGGTCCTCCTCCACGCGCACCTCCGCGCCGGGCGCCGTGGCCAGGGCCTTGGCCAGCGAGTGGAGGTTGCCCGCGCCGTAGTCGAACAAGGTGACTCTCATCGCAATGCCTCCCGCAGCGCCGCCAGCGCCGTCTCCATCAAGGGCCAGGGCCCCACGCCGATGCGAAGCGCGCCCCCCACGCCCGTCAGCGACGGGAAGGCCCGCACATTCACGTCTCGCTCCCGCATCCGCTCCGCCAAGGCCACCGCGCCCGGAAGTGGCACCATCAGGAAGTTGGCTTCCGAGGGCAGCGGTGAAAGGCCCAGCGCCATGAGCTCCCCGCGCAGCCGCTCACGGCAAGAGACGGCATCCACCGCACGGGCGCGCACCCAGTCCGCGTCATCCGCCAGCACCGAGACGGCCACGGCCTCCGCGACGCTCGTGAGCTTGTAGGGCCCTCGGGCCTTCTCCACTTCCGACACCAACTCCGGCGCGCCGACGCCCCACCCCACCCGCAGCCCCGCCAGCCCGAAGGCCTTGGAGAAGGTGCGCGTCACCAGGACGTTGGGCCGCGTTCGCGCCAGGTCCAGGAAGTCCCTTCCCGGCGCGAAGTCCGCGTAGGCCTCGTCGATGAGGACGATGCCGGGCGCGCCATCCACCACGCGCTCCACCGCCGCCCGTGACAGCACGGTGCCCGTGGGGTTGTTGGGCGAGCACAGGTAGATGACCTTGGCCTTCGTGGCGAGGAGCGCCTCCGCGTCCACGTCGAAGTCCGGCGTCAGTGGGACGGGCACGGCCTTGAGCCCGTTCACCTTCGCGAACAGCGGCACCATGACGAAGGTCGGGTCCTGAAAGGCCAGCGTGTCCCCTGGCTCCAGGAAGGCCCGCAGCGCCGAGTCGATGACGTCATCGGATCCGCAGCCGGTCGTCACCGACTCTGGCGAAACCCCGGCCCCCGCCGCGAGCGCCCGGCGCAGGTCCGGTGCATAGCCCTGGGGATATCGCGGCACACGGGAAGCGGCCTCGCGCAGCACCCGCTC
Organism: Myxococcus sp. 1LA; assembly: GCA_046520405.1. Lineage (GTDB taxonomy): Bacteria > Myxococcota > Myxococcia > Myxococcales > Myxococcaceae > Myxococcus. The sequence goes on along the minus strand of JBKGHI010000245.1, from coordinate 9,631 downwards.
CACCGAGGGCGGGACGCCATAGAGGTTGGTGTTGTCGCTCAGGTCCACACGGCACGGCCGCTTCGACGGCGCGTACAATGGGATGTCTTGGTACGAGGCACGCCGGGGAATCATGGCCGCCCCCAGGCGCGCGCGGCATCCGCGTGAGCGAAGAGTCCTTCACTGTCCGCCAGGCGCCCCACGTCCTCCGCCAGCGACGCCGCGGCCGTTTGCGCCACGCGCTGGTAGGTGGTCCAGCGATAGAAGTCGAGCAGGTTGAGCCCCGAGTACGCCCGCGCCAGTCCCGCGGTGGGCAGCACGTGGTTGGAGCCCGTCATGTAGTCGCCGTAGGCCACCGAGGAGCGCTCGCCCAGGAAGACGGTGCCCGCGTTGCGCACGCGCCGCAGGTCGTCCTGGGCCGACGCGGTGGCGATGAGCAGGTGCTCCGGCGCGAAGTCCGCGACGAAGGGCCACGCCTCCTCCAGGGACGCCACGGTCAACACCGCGCCGCGCGAGCCCAGCGCCGAGGTGACGATTTCCCACCGCTTCGCGCGCTCGGCCTGCCGCTCCACCTCCTGGGCGATGGCGTCCGCCAGCGCGTCCCCCAGCGCCAGCGTCACACAGGCCGCCTCCGGGTCATGCTCCGCCTGGGCCAGCATCTCCCGCGCCACCGCGGCCTGGTTCGCCGTGCCGTCCGCCACCACCAGGATTTCGCTGGGACCCGCGGGGGCTTCGATGGCCACCGCGCCCACCACCTGGAGCTTGGCCTCGGCCACGTAGGCATTGCCCGGGCCCACGATGCGGTCCACCCGCGGCACGCTCTCCGTGCCATAGGCCATGGCCGCCACCGCGCCCGCGCCGCCCAGCGAGAAGACGCGGTCCGCGCCCGCCAGGGCGCCGCCGCCAGCACGCTGGGGTGCGGCAGTCCGTCCGGCCCCGGCGGCGAGCACACGATGACCTCGCCCACGCCCGCCACCTTCGCGGGCACCACGCCCATCAGCACGCTGCTGGGGTACACCGCGCGGCCTCCGGGGGCGTACACCCCCACGCGGCCCAACGGGTCGGGCCGCCGCCCCACCAGCACGCCCGGCTCCGTTTCAATCTCCACCAGGTGAGGCTTCTGCGGCGCGTGCGCCAGGGCGATGTTGCGGGCTGCGCGTGCCAGCGCTTCCCGCACGGAAGGCTCCAGCGTGGCGAGCGCCGCTTCACAAACCTCTCGTGGCACCTCCAGCGCCTTCAGCTCCACGCGGTCGAACTGCCTCGCGAGCTCGAAGAGCGCCCGGTCCCCATCGGCGCGCACACGGGCGATGAGTTCACGCACACGCAGCGCGACGCGAGCGTCGGAGCCACTGGCGCGGTCCAACAACCGCTGGCGGTCCTCCCGGGAGAGCCCGGACAACGGACCGCGGTACCTCAGGGTCGACGAAGCGAGGAGCGCCATCACGCCATCAACCTTTCAATGCGGGTGACGAGGATGCCCTCACAGCCCAGGGCCTTCAGCGCGTTGATGGTGCGGTAGATGGTCTTCGCCGGCACCACGGCGTGCACCGCCACGAAGTCACCGCCATCCAGCACGTCCACCACGGTGGGGCCATTGAGGCCCGGCAGGACTTCGCGCACGCGGATGAGCGCCTCCTTCGGCACGTTGGCCATCAGGTAGCGCTTGCCCCGCGCCGCCAGCACCGAGCCCAGCGCCTGCGTCAGCTCGTCCAGCTTCCGCTGCGCGTCCGTGGAGTTGCCCTTGCACGCCACCAGGCGCGCGCTGGACTCCAGCACCGTGGCCACCTCGCGCAGGCCGTTCATCTTCAAGGTGGAGCCCGTGGACGTGAGGTCCACGACGATGTCCGCGATACCCAGGTGCGGTGCGATCTCCGCCGCGCCCGACACCGGCACCACCGCCACCGGCTGACCCCGCTTCGCGAAGTACTCCTGCGTGAGCCGGGGGAAACAGGACGCCACCCGCACGCCGGCCTTCACGTCCTCCGGCGAGGCGAAGCCGCTCTCCTCCCGCGCCGCCACCACCAGGCGGCACCTGCCGAACTCCAGGTCCATCAGCAGGTCCAACTCACGGCCCGCCTCGCACACCAGGTCCCAACCGGTGACGCCCGCGTGCGCGGCCCCGTCGGCCACGAACTCCGGGATGTCCTGGGCGCGGACGAAGATGGCCTCGAACTCGCCACCCAGGGACGCGGTGAGCGCGCGCTCGCCCCGAGCGCGAACCTCCAGCCCCGCGTCATTGAACAGCTCCCGGACTTCCTCCGAGAGGCGGCCTTTATTGGGCAGTGCAATCTTCAGCAGCATGGGGGGGACCTTCGGGACAGCGAGGAGACAGACGACGCGGAAACGAAAAAAGGCCCGTCCTGGGGGGACGGGCCTTCGGTCGCTGCGGCAGGTGCCGAGGTGGGTGCGTCTAGCGTCTCACCCAGGCATGCGCATGGCGAACGGTCCCGTCGGGGCCGAGCCGATGATGCGCATGGTGATGGTGAAGGGACGCGAAGAGCATCGCAGCATGAGTAACGACAAAGCGACCCGCCGTCAACCGGGCCAGGGGCAGGGCCCGCGTGACGCTTGCAAACACCGGCGCGGGCGAGCAGGAAGCGCCCATGCGAGTGTCGGACGTCATCATCGTGGGTGGGGGCATCATGGGCTGCGGCATCGCGCTGCGGCTGCGGCAGGCCGGGGTGCGCGTCACCATCCTGGAGCGGTCCATTCCAGGCGCGGAGGCGTCCAGCGCGGCGGCCGGAATGCTCGCGCCGCAAATGGAGTCCGACGGCCCGGGCGCCTTTCTCGATTTGTGCCTGCGCAGCCGCGGCCTCTACCCCGCCTTCGCCGCCGAGCTGCGCGAGCTGTCCGGCGTGGACGTGGCCTACCGGCCCTGCGGCATCCTCAAGGTCGCCTTCCATGAGGACGGCCTGCACCACCTGGACGCCACGGTGGCATGGCAGCGTGGACTGGGGCTCCGGGCCGAGCTGCTCGACGGCGCCGCGGCCCGCGCCCTGGAGCCCCGCCTCTCTTCGAAGGCCGTGGGCGCCGCGCACTTCCCGGATGACCACCAGGTGGACAACCGGCTCCTGGTGCGCGCGCTGACCATGGCGGCTGCTCGGGTGGGCGCGGAGTTCCGCGGCGGCTACGTCCGCGGCGTGGTGCAGGAGGGCGGACGGGCGGTGGGCGTGGACCTGGACGGCGAGCTGCTTCGCGCGGACGCGGTGGTGCTGGCCGCGGGCTCCTGGTCCGGACTGGTCCACGGATCGGGCGTGGAGGCCCGGGCGGTGCGGCCCGCACGCGGGCAAATGGTTCAATTCCAAACACGGCTGCCGCTGCTGGAGCGCGTCGTCGTATCCGAGAAGGGCTACGTGGTGCCCCGCGCGGATGGACGTGTCATCGCGGGCAGCACCATGGAGCTGGTGGGCTTCGACAAGCAGGTGACGGCGGCGGGGCTGGCCCGCATCCTCGACATGGCGTTGGAGCTGTGTCCGGAGCTGGGCTCGGCGCCCGTGACGGAGACGTGGGCGGGCTTCCGCCCGTGGACCGAGGACAAGCGCCCCTATCTGGGCGAGGGCCCGGTGCCCGGCCTCTTCCTGGCCACGGGACACTTCCGCAACGGCATCCTCCTGGCGCCCATCACCGCGAAGCTCGTCGCGCAGGCCGTGCTGGGTGAGCGCCCCTCCGTGGACCTGACACCTTTCCGGTACGACCGCGCGCCGGCCCAACCCCGCACTTGAAGGCCATCCAACGTCAAGGGTCAGGAGGCCGCCACGGGCCCCCCTGGACGCAGGTGTCACGACACGCGCCCCGGGGGCCCTTCCCCTCTCTAGGGGAGCGAGAGGACGGGCAGGCGGTCCAGGCAACGGATTCCGAGGGAAAACTGGGAGACTTCCTGCTCGCCTGTCCCACCCACCGCCAGGGGTCGGCTCCTCACCACGTCTCCCGAACGATCAGCCGCGAACCCTGATCCGATGCTAAATTCCCGTACTCGTTGGCCAATGAAACCCGGAAACCTCTAGAATCGCTCGCCGTGGAAGCCATCCCCCCTGCCCCACCCCGAATCCTCATCGTCGACGATGACGACTCCGTACGAGACGTCATCTCCGTCCTGCTGCGTGAGGAAGGCTACAACTGTGTCGTCGCCAACGGTGCCGAGATGGCCCTGGATCTGGCGGGCGAGGAGGAGACACCGCTCGTCATCAGCGACATGAAGATGCCGGGCAAGGACGGTCTCTGGCTCCTGGAGAACCTGCGCGAGCGGCTCCCCGACACCTCCGTCATCATGCTCACCGGCTACGGCGACACCGAGTCCGCCGTGGACTGTCTGCGCCGTGGCGCGGTGGACTACCTGCTCAAGCCACCCAAGCTCACCGACCTCATCCGCGCCATCGAGCGCGCGCTGGCCAAGCGCCGCATCGAGATGGCCCGCAAGCGCTACCAGAAGAAGCTGGAGCGGAAGGTCCGGGACAGGACGGCCGAGCTGCGCAGCGCCCTGCGGGACATCGCCAACACGTACCAGAACACGCTGCTGGCCCTCGTCGCCGCCCTGGACGCGCGCGAGCACGAGACGAGCGACCACTCCCAGCGCGTGGTCAGCTACACGTCCGCCATCGCCACCCGCATGGGCATCCAGGGCAAGGAACTGGAGGAGATTGGACGCGGCGCGCTGCTGCACGACATCGGGAAGATTGGCGTGCCGGACGCGGTGTTGCTCAAGCCTGGAAAGCTGACGCCGGACGAGTGGCTGGAGATGCGCAAGCACCCGGACATTGGCTTCCAGATGATCCAGGCCATTCCATTCCTGGACACGCCCGCCTCCATCGTCCTCTCACACCAGGAGCGCTGGGACGGCGCGGGCTACCCGCGCAACCTCCAGCGGCAGGAGATCCACATCGGCGCGCGCATCTTCGCGGTGGCGGACACGCTGGACGCGATGACCAGTGACCGGCCGTACCGCAAGGGCACGACGTTCACCAACGCCATCCAGGAGATCAAGCGCTGCGCCAACACGCAGTTCGACCCGGAGGTCGTGCGTGCGTTCCTCGACATTGGCGAGGAGGGGCTGATCCGCATCAAGCAGGAGATGGCGACGAAGAAGCTCCAGCTTCCGCAGGCCGAGCAGGACGCGAATGACGCCGAGGCGGAGTTGGCCCGGCTCACGGACCTGGATGACGATGTGGACGGCGCCACATCCGGCCGCTCCGCCGCGGACGATGACGAGGCCAAGCCGGCCGTCGTTCGTTCGGCGGCTGGCAACAAAGGGTGAGTCTGGAGGGAAGAGATGACCGCTCCGGGGGCGACTGTTATGAGGACAGGCCCGCCGTGACGACTCCTGCCCCACAGCCGCCGCCCTCCGTGCTGGCGCCGCCCCTACTGGACGCGCAGGGGCGGCGGATGACGTACCTGCGGCTGAGCATCACCGACCGGTGCAACTTCCGGTGCAGCTACTGCTCGCCTGCCTCCTGGGGCGGCAAGCGGGACTTGCTGGGCCCCCTGGAGCTGGAGCGCATCACCTCGGTCTTCGCCCGCATGGGCATCCGCCGCGTGCGGCTCACCGGGGGCGAACCGCTGATCCGCCCGGACATCCTCGACATCACCCGGCGCATCGCGGCGGTGCCCGGCATCCAGCACCTGGCCATCACCAGCAACGCCAGCCACCTGGAGCGGCTGGCCCTGCCGCTGCGTGAGGCCGGCGTCACCCAGCTCAACCTGAGCCTGGACACCCTCTCCGCGGAGACGTTCCGCCGCATCTCCAAGCAGGGCGACTTCGACGCCGTCATGCGCGGCATCGACGCGGCGGCGGCGGCGGGCTACGCGTCGTTGAAGCTCAACGTCGTCGTCATGCGCGGGGTGAACGACGCGGAGGCGCCGGCCCTGGTGGCCTACGCGCACGCGCGCGGCTTCACGCCCCGCTTCATCGAGCTGATGCCCTTTGGCCAGGGCACGCCGGTGCCCACCGCGGAGCTGGTGGAGAAGCTCCAGGCCACCGGGCTGCCGCTGACGCCCGAACCCGACGACACGGGAGATGCCTCCGGCCCGGCTCGCTACTGGCGCGCGCCCGAGGGCCGCGTGGGCTTCATCTCCCCGCTCACCCAGAACTTCTGCGGAAGCTGCAACCGCGTGCGCGTGGCCTCCAACGGTGACTTGCGAAGTTGCCTGGGCGGCCGCGCGCAGGCGCCCCTGCACCAGCTCATCCGCGGAGGTGCCAGCGACGTGGAGCTGGCCGTGGCCATCCGCCGGGCGCTGGGTGACAAGCCGGAGGGCCACCGCTTCACCGAGCCCGGCAACGGCGCCACGCTGCTGTCCATGATGGGCATTGGCGGCTGAAAACACGACGGGCGGGCCCGCGCCTTCGCGCATGGCCCGCCCGAGTGTTCCTGGTCCGTGACCGCTGGACCGAAGGAGCGCCCTACTTCACCAGCCGGATGTTGAACGGGTACTTGTAGAGCTGCCCCTCGTTCGCCTTCAGGCCCGCGATGATGGCGAAGACGATGGCCACGATGCCGACGATGGGCAGCAGGACCGCGCCAATGCCAATGCACACGGTGATGGCGCTGACGAAGGCCGCGATGAACATCGTGATCTGGAAGTTCAGCGACTCCACGGCGTGGGCGCGGACGAAGGAGGACTCCTTGCCCTTCGTCAGCATCAGCACCAGCGGCACGGCGAAGCCCAGGCCCACGAAGTTGGCCAGGATGGTGCCCATGTGCGCGAGCAGCCCCATCGTCTTCTCGTCCTGGGTGGGCATCGGCGAGCCACTGATGAATGAACCCAGCTGTTCCTGCGGCGGAGTCTCCATTGAAAATCCCCTCAAAAGATGTCGCGGGCGCGCACACCGCGCCCTTCGGGGTCCACCATGACACGCACCTGCGCTAATTGTCACGTCCAGGACAGGTGATCTGACGGGTCACCCGCCTAGCGATACAACTGGCTCCCCGCCTTCTTGAATTCCTCGCTCTTCTCATCGAGCGCGGACTGAAGCGCGGAGTCCTCACTCACGCCCTGCTTCTCCGCGAAGTCACGGACCTCTTGCGTGATTTTCATGGAGCAGAACTGAGGACCGCACATGGAGCAGAAGTGCGCCACCTTCGCGCCTTCCGCCGGCAGCGTCTCGTCATGGAAGGCGCGGGCGCGCTCCGGGTCCAGGGAGAGGTTGAACTGGTCCTCCCAGCGGAACTCGAAGCGGGCCTTGGACAGCGCGTTGTCCCGGGCCTGGGCGCCAGGATGGCCCTTGGCCAGGTCGGCGGCGTGGGCCGCGATTTTGTAGGTGATGACGCCTTCCTTCACGTCGTCCCGGTCCGGCAGGCCCAGGTGCTCCTTGGGCGTCACGTAGCAGAGCATCGCCGTGCCGAACCAGCCGATCATCGCCGCGCCGATTCCGCTGGTGAAGTGGTCGTAGCCCGGCGCGATGTCCGTCGTGAGGGCCCCAGCGTGTAGAAGGGCGCCTCGCCGCACACGGCGAGCTGCTTCGTCATGTTCTCCTGGATGAGGTGCATGGGCACGTGGCCCGGGCCCTCAATCATCACCTGCACGTCGTGCTTCCAGGCAATCTTCGTCAGCTCGCCCAGCGTCTCCAGCTCGCCGAACTGCGCCGCGTCGTTGGCGTCCGCGATGGAGCCCGGCCGCAGCCCGTCCCCCAGGCTGAAGCTGACGTCGTACGCCTTCATGATTTCGCAGATCTCCTCGAAGTGCGTGTAGAGGAAATTCTCCCGGTGGTGGGCCAGGCACCACTTGGCCATGATGGAGCCGCCGCGGCTGACGATGCCGGTGAGGCGCTTCGCCGTCCACGGCACGTAGCGCAGCAGCACGCCCGCGTGGATGGTGAAGTAGTCCACGCCCTGCTCGCACTGCTCGATGAGCGTGTCGCGGTAGAGCTCCCAGGTGAGGTCCTCCGCCTTGCCGCCCACCTTCTCCAGCGCCTGGTAGATGGGCACCGTGCCGATGGGCACCGGCGCGTTGCGGAGGATCCACTCGCGCGTCTCGTGGATGTTCCGCCCGGTGGACAGGTCCATCACCGTGTCCGCGCCCCAGCGGATGGACCACACCATCTTCTCCACCTCTTCCTCGATGGAAGACGTGACGGCCGAGTTGCCGATGTTGGCGTTGATCTTCACCAGGAAGTTGCGGCCGATGATCATCGGCTCCAGCTCCGGGTGGTTGATGTTGGCCGGGATGATGGCGCGGCCACGGGCAATCTCGTCACGCACGAACTCCGGCGTAATCAGGCGCGGAATCGCCGCGCCCCACGACTGGCCCGGGTGCTGGGCCGCCAGCGAGGCCTCCACCTGGAGGTTCTCCCGCAGCGCCACGTACTCCATCTCCGGGGTGATGATGCCCTTGCGCGCGTAGTGCATCTGCGTGACGTTGGCGCCCGGCTTCGCCACGCGCGGCTTGCGGCGGTGGCCGAAGCGCAGGCCCGCCAGGCGCGGGGCCGCTTCACGGGCGCGGCCGTATTCGGAGCTCACGCCGGACAGCGCCTCGGTGTCGTCGCGGTTCAGAATCCAGGACTCCCTCGGCGCGGGCAGGCCCTGCCGCAGGTCGAGCTGCGCCGACGGGTCGGTGTACGGCCCGCTGGAGTCGTAGACGTGCACGGGCGGGTTGTCCGTCACCTTCGCGTCCGGCCCGTGGCCGTGACGCGTGGACGTCTGGCTGATTTCGCGCATCGGCACGCGCAGGTCCGGGTGCAGCGCGCCGGGCACGTACACCTTGCGCGAGGCCGGCAGCGGGCCCCGGCTGATTCCCTCCAGCACCTTCCCATCGACCTTCAGGCTTCTGGACGCTCCGCTCATCACGCATCTCCTCTAGAGAAGGCGGACGGGCAGACGCTCGGAGGGCAGCGAGCCTCCCGGGCCGCTTCCCTCCGCCGGTGCTAACCGGTTCAGGTTCCAAGGGTCGGCCGGCACTACGGCCCTCTCAGCCCCTTCCGGGGCACCCCTAGCGACTGGGTGAGCATCTAGCGCACAGCGAGGCCGTCATCAACCCGCCCGCGGGCGCCAACGGCTGTTGGACGCGCAATGCCTGCGCGGAGGAGGCCGCCCACGCAAACCTTGCGCGCCCCGAGGCCGGGAAACACCGTTCCCTGGGGCAGACCGGTTGGCCCCGGAGATGCACTGACGAGGGACCGGAAACCGCTTCGCCAGCCAGGAGATTCGCCCATGCAGATTGTCGGAGAGCTGATGACCCGTGACGTCGTCACGCTCAAGGAAACGCAGAATCTGGGCAAGGCGGACGAGCTGCTCCGGCTGCACCGCATCCGCCACCTGCCGTGGTGCGGCACGACAAGCTGGTGGGCCTCATCACCCACCGCGACCTGCTGCGCGCCGCCGCCACCCACGCCACCGACCCCGCCGCGCAGCCGCTGTGGGCCGCGGACATCATGACGCGCGACGTGCAGACGGTGCGCCCGGACACCCCGCTGCGCCGGGCGGTGACGATGATGCTCGACCACAAGTACGGCTGCCTGCCCGTGGTGGACGAGGGCGGCACGCTCCAGGGAATCCTCACCGAGGCGGACCTGGTCCGGTACGCCCAGCACCTCATCCACGAGCAGGACCGCCGGGAGCTGGCGGCCGAATACAACGCCTGACCCCGCCGCCAGCGCGTGAGCCGGGCGCTTCGGCCCCGCTCCGCCTGGCACCACGGCCCCGCCCACATGCTCTCCCCGCCC
>JBKGHI010000244.1:0-13034 GCA_046520405.1 Myxococcus sp. 1LA | reverse complement strand
CGCCGGCCGGTGCCTGCCTGGCTGCCCGGCGTTCCGCCCGTGCGGGGCACCGGTGCGGGTGGCCGCCCGCCGGGACGTGACCATCTTCGCCCCTGGGGAGGTGCACATGCTCGTTGGTTTCTTGGCGTCGCGGCCGGGGCGGTGGCTCCGCATCGTGACGGGCGCTGGGATGGTGGTGGGAGGTCTGGCGTCGGGGTCGTCGCGCGGCGCGGCGGTGGCGCTGGTGGGGCTGGGGCCTTTGGTGGCCGCGGCGCTGGACTGGGTGCCCATGGCCGCGCTCTTCGGGTTGCCCATGGATGGCCCCTCGCTGCGGCGGGAGCTGGGCGTGTCGGACGAGGCGTCGCTGCTGGAGGGCTTCCAGCGCCCGTCCACGCGGGAAGTCTCACCGACGCTGCATTGAGCGGGAGGGGCGCTCCTCAGTCCTTGCGGACCTGGAAGGGGATGTCGAGCGTGCCCAGCGGCTCGCCGCGCTCCGCGTCCACGAGCCGGGCCTGGAGCACCACCTGGCCCTCACGCGCGCCCACGCCCTGGAAGTAGAGGAAGCCCGTCATGCTGCCGCCGGGCTCGAGCGTCCCTTCCGGCAGGGCCCTCTGGAGCATGTCCTGCGTGGGCAGGGGCTCCGTGCATTGGTAGCCGGCGTAGTACGGGTCCGGGTAGTACGGGCCCATGTAGGAACCCACGCCGTAGCCACCAAAGGGCCGGTAGCGGCCGTAGCCCCAGCCCGACGAGAAGCCCAGCGCCACGCCCGAGCCTCCGGTGCCCTGCTGTCCGGAGATGACGGTGTCCCCCAGCGACATCGGCGGCAGCGCCGCGTAGCGGAAGCGGGACTCCGTGCCGATGAGCGAGAAGGCGCTGTACTCGATGCGCAGCGGCCTTGTTCCACGGTTGGTCACCTGGACGAAGACGGGCGTGAGGCTGCGCTCCAGGTTCTTCGGCGTGCCCTTCCATGCGGTGCCGTCCGCGACCAGGACGATGCCGTCCGTCGCCGCCTTGGCGGCGTTCGCGTCACCCTGGAGGACCTGGGCGCCCGGCGAGGGGCGCAGCTGGGTCTCCGCCGCGCATCCGGACAGGATGAGCAGCGCCGTTGCCGTGGGCATGAGGGCTCGCATGGACGTTCTCCTCGGTGGCTTCGCTTCAGGGGGACACGGGCTCCGCGGCGGCGTGGGGCCACGCGGGGGACGTGAGGGCGCTCCAGTCCTGGCCGCGCGCCCAGTCCTCGAAGGTGTGCCAGCGGACCTCCGGGAACTTGTGCCGCAGGGTGAGGACGTCGGCCTGGTAGCCCTTGCGGTCCAACCATTCGTACATCGCGGCCAGGTCCTCGCTGCGCTCGCGGATGAAGTCCAGGGAGAGGTGCTCGTAGTGGATGCGGTGGCCGCTCACCATGGACAGGAGTCCCGCGGCCTGCTGGCCCGTCACCTCGTCGGAGGCCACTTCGATGCGTTGCTCCTCGAAGCGCTCCGGCTCCTCCATGACGCGCACGGAGAAGGCCGCCAGGTCATCCAGCGCCACCATCTGCAGGCCCCGCGTGGGCGACAGGCCCATGGCGAGCACGCCCGCCTTCAGCCCTTCCTCGAACATGCCGCTGGTGAAGTTCTCCATGAAGAAGGTGGGCCCGAGGATGGTGTAGGGCAGGCCGCTGTTGCGCACGTGCGTCTCGATGCGGTGCTTGCTGTCGAAGTGGGGGATGCCCGTGAGGCGGTCCGCCCCCGCCACCGACGAGTAGACGTAGTGCTGGACGCGCGCCAGCCGGGCCGCGTCCGCCAGATTCTTCCCGTGGCGGACCTCCGCCTGCACGCCGCCCGGGCCAAACGGCGTGGCGGCGGCGAACATGGTGTCCATGTCCGTGGCGGCTTGGACGATGGAGTCCAGGTCGTCGTAGTCCCCCACGGCCAGCTCGGCGCCCAGTGACTCGAGCTCCTGGGCGGCTGGGGATTCAGGGTGGTGGACGAAGGCGGTGACGCGGTGGCCGCGCTGCAAGAGCTTCCGTGCGACGGCACCGCCCTGATGGCCAGTGGCACCGGTAACGAGCACGGAGCGTGAGAAACCCATGGGCATGTGTGCACCTCATGACGGCAGATGTCCGGAAGTTGGGGATGACGGACGCTGCTGGCGAGCACACCGTGGGCGTCTCGAGCTTCACGGGCAGGGGTTGCCGGGCGGCCGGGACAGCAGGCGGCCGGGGGCGGCGGCCTTGCTGGGGGCCTCCGCTTCGGGGCGGCGTCTTCCGGCTGGAAGTGTCATGGTGCTCGCACGATGAGCAAGCGTGACAAGCTTCAGGAGTCGGAGTTGGTGGCGGCCGCGCGGGCGCTCGACGCGGAGCTGGCTCGCTTCGAGGACCAGGCCGAGCAGTTGGAGGAGGCGCCGCTTCAGTCCGAGAAGCACCTGGAGCGCGCCTCGGCGATGTTGCAGGGCCTGGCGGACCTGGATGAGCAGCTTCGAGGCCGGGTGACGGCGCTGGTGGGGGCCATCTCCAAGGTGCGTGACAGGCAGCAGGCGCAGGCCGAGGCCATCCACCAGCGGGCGCAGGAGCTTCAGCGGCGCACGGAGGTCTTCAAGGATTTGCTCGTGCGGTATGGCGCCCTGGGGCAGAGCGCGGGCGAGCTGAACGTGCAGATGCAGCAGTTCGCGCAGCAGCGGCAGGCGGCGAAGACGCCGGAGGAGAACGCCGCGCTGGCGGGGACCTTCCAGGCGCTCCAAGGGCGGATGTCCCAGGTGGCGGACGAGGCCCATGCGCTGACGCGGGCCGCGGATGAGCAGGCGTTCCACGACGTGGGCCGGCAGGCGGATTCGCTGCGTCAGCAGCTGCTGTCGGCGCGGAACAAGATGTCGCTCTTGCAGAAGAGCCTGGGCGGCGAGGCGGGCTAGCTGAGGTACGTGGGCGCGAAGTCGTCCGGACTTTCGATGGGGCGCCGCCCCGAGAAGCCGTCGAGCAGGGCGTGCCAGTGGGAGACGGCGGGGTCTCCGAAGCGCCAGCACAGGTAGACCTGCTCACCGCCGCGGTGGGCGCGGAAGTCCACGAGGCCGTCCGCGCCCTTGATTTCGAGGCCCATCTCCTGGAGTTGGAGGAGCTCTCCGCGGATGCGCTCGAGGAGGGTGTCGCGCTCCTCGCGCAGGGAGGCCAGGCTCGGGTCGCTGGGGACGGGCGCGGCGCCCAGCTCGTCCGCGAGCTGCTGGGCGCGCTCCACCCACGGGCGGACCCGTTCGAAGGTGCGCGTCAACAGCGGCACCAGCCGGTTGGCTTCTTCCACGCTGAAGTAGCGCATCCCCCCGAGCATGCATCGGTAGGGCATGCGCCCGCTACTGTCCCGGGGCGCGGGGGGTGTCCGCCTGTCGTCCCATCCGCGCTGGGGAAGGAGAGAGTTGGTCATGGGCACGTATTTGGCACTTCAAGTCAGCCTTTACTGCTTGAATCCACCGTCCATGATGGACTCATTGGTTGTGAGGCTTGCTGCGGCTTTCGTGTTGTCCTCGCTCGGGTGTTCGAGTGCTTCGCTTCAAACCGATGCATCCAACGACTACGGGTTCGAGTCTGGGAGCCGCCACGTCTGGGTACGTGGGCCTTGGATGGACATTGAGCCGTCCCGTGACGTGGACGTTGTCATCGATCAGCTATGCCCTGCGGTGATGCGGCTTCCTGGCGCGAGGGAGCGGGATTATGGCCAGGAATACTGTGGCCTCATCTACTCCTTGGGTGATGGCGTCTTCTACGCGAGCAAGGGCTCTCCTTTGGGGGAGACGCAGTTGGTGGGGGCTTCCAGGCGGAAGTCGTGTTTTTCGCCTCGCCGCGTCGTCGATGGTCGTGGACGAACGGTTCCCATGGCGGATTTCCATAGCCACCCCTGGGCCCCGTCGCCCATGTCCCCCAAGGACCGTCAGGGCGGCAATCAGCGGTGGTTCATCAGGATTCAGTTCGATACGTCATGCCACATTCAAAAACTGATACCCCATGTTGGCGAGACGCGACCGGGTGAGGTCTATGAGCGTGTGGGCAAAAGCTGGAAACTCGTGGGGCTCATCAAGCCAGAGGACAAGGCAGTTGGCCGAGTCACTGCGGTTGAGAGTGAGGGGAACTAAGATGCGCCAAAGACTCCTTGTTCCACTTTGTCTGGCGCTGCTTCCTGGGTGCGCGTTGTTCCGACCTGTTCCTCGGCCAGCGAAGGTGTCGCCTGAGGAGGCCGCGCGCTACCGGTTTCCCATCGTGCTTCCCACGGAAGGTCAGCACGTCCTGCCAGGAACGGTTGCCGCCGCTGTCGCGCTCGCCATGGAGGATTTCCTGCCGCTCGGCGCGCAGCCTCGTCGAGACGCGGCTCCCACGGAGGTTTGTGCCTCGAAGCGCCAGTCCTACGACGTGACGGCTGTCCCCGGAACGGATGCGGTGGTCTTCGTCAGCTTCTCTGCCCGGCCCGATGCTTGCCAGGGCCTGGAGGGGCCCGCCCTCGCGGACATCCCCATCGTCTACGCCGTGGATACGGCGAAGTGGGTCATCCTCTCCGTGCAGAAGTAGCGAAGCCCCCCGGCGAGCGGTGCCGCGCTATCTGCCGCGCAGCAGGGACGCGTGATTGTCGCTCAGCCAGCGCTGGGCCGCGTCACGCAGTGGGAACAGGACCTCACGCTCGCGGAAGGCCGGCGTGTGCTCGGGCGCGCAACGGCCCTCGTTGCTCGTCCCGTCGTCGAGGTCCGCGTGCAGCATCGCGTGGAAGACGAGGTAGTCCACCACGAACGCGGGCACATGCGGCCGGTCCAACGCGGGATGGATTCGAATCTCTCGCAGCCGCGCGTCGTAGCCGCCCACGTGGATGCTGCGGCGCTTCGTGCCTGCTGGCTTGCGCGCCCAGCCCACGTCCACCTGCACCCGCCCGTCGAACCAGCTCGCGTTGAGCTGGGCGAAGATGGCCTGCAGGTCGAAGCAGCGGCCCCGCGTGCGCAGCGGCTTGCCCGGTCGACGCTCCCGGCGGACCCGCTCGCTGTGCGCGTGCGCGTAGGCTTCCAGCACCTCGCCCGCGCTCGCGTCCGCCCGGCCCGCGTACGCCGCCATGGCCTGCACCACCGCGTCCGGCGCTCCCAGGAACAGGTGGTGGATGCGCAGCCGCAGCCCCTCCTCACCCCGGCGGAAGCTCACCAGCGTGGCGCGGTTGTCCGTGAGCCGCAGGTGGACCGCCACGCCCAGAATCGATGACAACCGCCGCGCCAGATCCGCCGCCAGCGGGAGCGCGTCCTCCCGCGCGGGGAGCCGGCTCTCTGGCGCGGTGCTCGTGCGGCGAGCCGTATCCAGCGGAAGCCCATCCTCCTTCGTGGGACGCCGGCTCTGCGCCCCCGCGCTAGCGCGCGCCTCCGTGCCCACGTCCTCGCGCTCAGGCGCCGCCGTGTCGAACAAGCCGAGCTGTGAGGTCGGGTGCGAGGGCATCCACCGTCAAAGGTAAGCCTCCTGGCGCAAGGATTCCAGGAGGATGCTCGCCCTCCGGACGGAGAAGCGACGCTTGCTCTTCGGAAATGTCGGGGGTTTATCGCCCGCCGCCGTGCCCCGCTCGGGACTTCAGGACTCCCGGCAGAGCCGGTCCACCCGGTTCAGCATCGTGGGCGTGCGCGAAGCGCCATGCATCCGCCGGATGTGCTCCGCCGCCACCGCCGAGTCGATGCCCGCCCCACTCACGAACAACGGCCGCAGGCTCTTCCCTCTCAGCACAGGCACCGAGGGCCCCGTGGTGACATAGGCCGTCTTCGCCACCCCGATGACGGGCACCTCCCGGTTCAGCGCATCGTACAGGCGCGCGCCCAGCCCAGGCCGGTCCTCGCCAAGCCACGCATAGCCATCCACGATGATGGCCTCCAGCGGCACCTCCACCCGCGCCAGGACACGGAGCAGGTGCGGCAGCTCGCGGCGGTAGAACTGTCCCGGCTCGTAGGGCTCGGCCGGAGGCCCTCGCTCCACCAGATGCGAGGCCTCCGTCCCATCCGCCCAGCTCCGGAACAACACGCACGCGGCCACGGTCAGCTCGGGGCGGTAATCCACATCCAGGCAGGCGAGCATCGTTCCGTCCTCCCGTCTCAGGGCTCCTGGAAGTCCTCGAAGGAGACCTGCGCGGCGCGCAGTTGCTCCACCACCTCCGGAGTCGGCTTCGCCGTGGTGCGGTAGCGCGGCGGCCACAGCTCCGGCACCGGCGTCAGGCAGTCGCCCGCGATGCGCTGCACCTCCCGCCAGGGCACCGTGAAGAAGTCCTCGCCTCCCGCCTCGGGACACACGGCGACCATGTCCGCCTCGGGCAGCAGGGCGTCCACGTCGTGGGACCAGACACACCAGGAGATGGGGAACTCGTCCCGCTTGCGTGCCGTCGCGCTGTAGCTGGCGACGAACAGGTCCAGCTCCTGTTCCTGGTGGAGCGCGTCCAGCGCCTCCTTCTGGGAGTTGTACTCCGCCAGGGCCAGCCGCACGTGGGCCAGCCGCACCCGGTGCGCCAGCGCGTCCTGGCCAGGATGCACGTAGGGCACCACCCGCCCCGCGTCATCCACCGTGTACATCGCGGGCGTCAGGCACCGAGACGCGGCCGCGTACTCCCGCTCGGCGCTCTCGCTCAGCCGCGCCACCAGCTCCGGGCGCGCGTCACCGCCGATGAGCAGCGTGGAGCGCTCCGGGAGGATGGCCACGGGCCGGCCCTCCACGCGCCCCGCGAAGGACGCGAGGAAGCCGGGGCGCAGCAGCCGGGACGTCTCGTACGTGTCGTGCGTCTCCACCGTCCACAGCGGACCGTGCTCCTCGTCGTACAGCTCCACGCCTTCGTCCGGCAGCCGGGCTAGGTTCGCGTGGGCCGCCGTGAAGGCCTCATCCTCGGTGACGCCCCACGTCTCCAGGTGCCGGCGCTGGACGAACATGGCGGACTCCGGCAGGTCCAGCACCAGCAGCTCGCGCAGGAAGGGCAGCGTCCGCCGGCCCACCATCTCCCGGTCCGCCTCCGCCTTCTTCATCAGCGACATGCCGAAGGTGGACGCCCGCAGCACGGGCAGCAGCAGCTCGCGGGCCTGCTCCCAGGGAAGCGTGTTCGGCGACTCCTGCCACAGCGCGCGCAGGTAGCGCTGGATGAGCTGCACGCGCTGCTCGGGCGGCAGCTCCCGCGTATCCGCGTAGAGGTTGTCCAGGAAGAAGGTGCCATCACTGCCAGCGCGGGTGATGTCGAGCCCGTAGTCCTGCGTGCGCCGCTCCACCTTCTCCACCGCCGGGTCGGCGCGCAGCAGGGTCTCCACCTGCCGCATCAGCGCCTCGCGTGGCTCCACCGCCCAGGTATTGGAGGGGCCGGGAGGAACCTCGGCGGCCGTTGAAGTCTTCCTCCCGAAAAGCCTGCCCCAGAACCCCATGCTCGCTCCCACGTGTGTGTCCGCGAGCGAGGTATATGTCCGGTGGACCGTCGGCTCCACCGGAACACGCCGGCCGGTGTCACAAACCCATGAACGCGAGCAGCGCGCCCAGGTCCTCGTCGGACAGGGCCTCCAGGCTGTACAGCGGCATGTTGCCCCCGACGCCGAAGAACTGTCCGTGGCGCACCTTCTCGATGACGACCAGCGACTTCGGGACACCCGGGAAGAGCTGGTCGTAGTCGTTGGTCACCTCCGGCAGAATCGACGCCAGCTCGGTCAGCCGCCCCGCGCCGGTGTGGGGCGCGCCGTGGCAGCTCTGGCACGCCTCGGCGTAGACCTGCTGTCCGCGCGTTACGTCGCCACGGGCGACCTCGACGACGTCCTTCACCACCGTGAAGGGCCGCGCCGGCGCGGACGGGTTCGGGCTGATGCTCACCAGGTACTCATACAAAGCCCGGCTCTGCGGCGAGTCCTTGGGCAGCGGCGTCACGCCCCGCATGAAGTTGACGTAGCAGAAGTTCACCGCGTCCAGCAGGCGCGTCTCGAAGCCGCCCCACCAGCTCTCCCGGAACGCGGAGTCATACAGCGTGTAGCCGGAGTCCATCCGTCCCGCGGGTGGCGTGGGCGTCGTCGAATGGCACGTCGCGCACGAGAAGCTGTTGAAGCTGCTCTCCGACAACCGCGAGTCGTTGAACAGCACCTCGCCATACTCCGCCGCGGGCACGCGGTCTGCACCGCCGCCGTCACAGCCGGCCAGCACCAGGGCCAGGGCCAGGGCCACCACACTCCATGCAGCGCGCTTCATGGCTGCCCCCGCAGGATGCTCACCGAGTCCGGGAAGATGCCCACCTCCACCGTGCCCAACACCGTGCCTGCCTCCAGGTCCACCGCGTGCAGCGTGCCCGGCCCCACGTGGTCGCCCTCGCAGACGACCAGGCCGATGCGCTCGTCGGGCGTCAGGGTGACTTGATGCACGTTGAGGCAGCCAGCGTCCGCCAGCGGTACCTCGCGCACCACGGTGCCCACCTCCGGATCGATGACGGCCACCGCGTCCACCAACTGGTAGGGCATGTACAGCGTGCGGCCGTCCGCGGTGAAGGCGCCGAACATCGGCGGCCCACGCAGGGACACGGCGCGCTCGGGCATCATGGCGCGCGTCTGGGGATTGAGCACCTGTACCTGCCGGCTGGCCATGGAGCTGACCCAGACCTCGCCGGTGGTGGGGGACTGCGTCTGCGCGTAGGGCTGATGCCGGGGCGTCACCGCGGTCCCCGCACCCGCCGCCACCTTCACCCGCGTCACCGGCGTGTTCGGCTCGGTGAGGTCGACGATGGCCACCTCGTCCGACCAGCAGGCGATGTAGGCCGTGCGCTCATCCGCGGACAGGCGCACCGCGTGCGGCGCGGGGCACACCTCCACCATGGCCTTCCGAGTCATCGTGCGCGCGTCGAGGATGGCCAGGTTCGCGTTCATGTCGGACTCGGGCCGGCCCTGGCGCGCCATCTCGGCAATCTTCAGCGTGTCGAAGTGCGTCTGGTACAGCGTGTTCCCATCCGCGCTGACGATGACGTCGCCTGGGTTGGGATTCACGCGCACCGAGCCCACGAGCCGGTTGTCGCGCGCGTCCAGCTTCAGGCAGTAGCCGTCATCCGCGCCCGTGCCGTGGGCACCATGCGGACCCGAGCCACCGCCGGGCACGTAGTTGGAGATGCCGACGTAATAGAAGTCACCCGCGGGTGACACGGCGGTGTGGTGCGGCCCCTCCAGCTCCACCGGGTTGAGGCCCACCGGCACGCGCGCCAGCTCGCGGAAGTTCGGCGTGCCCACGGTGTCCAGCTCGACCAGGCTGAGCGTGTCGTCCAGGCTGTTGGTGACCAGGATGCGCCCGCCGGAGCCCGGGGGCGGAACGACCGTTCCTTCCTTCCAGGGCTCCTCGTGCGCGAAGTCGAGCCCGTCCGGTGGCGTCACGCCCACCACCCGCGCTGAGTTCTCGTCACAGCCGGCCATCAACAACGCCAGCAGCCACCACGGTGTTCGCTTCATTGCGCGCCCTCCAGGCGGATGGTGCGCGGCGACTCCAGGCGGTACGGGCCTTCACGCAACCGGTTCTGTACCAGGTAGGCGCTGGTCACCTGGACGCGGAGGTCCTGGCCCGCGGCGGCGCGGAGCGTGTCCCACGTCGCCGCGTCGAGCTGCCATTGCATGTCCGACGTCAGCAGCTCCACCGGACACCGCCGCCCGGGCACGGTGATTTGCACCCAGTAGAAGTCACCGGTGACGGGCGGCAGGTGCGCCTGGGCGGACGGCAGCAGGAGGTTGCCCAGCCACGCCAGCAGCGTGCGCGGCGCCTCGCGCGGCCGGTCCGGTGTCCCGGGCACATGCGACGGCGTCCACGAGGCCAGCGGAGAGGTCCACCGCCACGTGGGCGCGCCGCGTCCGGCGCGTACGTCTGACCTGGAGCGGGAGACTCCAGCGTCACCGCCTGCGAGCTGTCGGTGGGGCGGCCCTGCGCATCGACGAAGGTGCGCCAGGCCTCGTCGGTGGCTTCGCCGCTGTAGAGAGGCTCGCCGCATGCATCCGGCGCGGGGGCGTCGCCGCCATCGCAGGCGGAGCCCAGCGCGAGCAGCGTGGCCGCGCAGGGGGCCCACAGGCGTTTTCGAGTCGCGAGGGTCATCAAGGGGCCCATGGATGCGGACGCCGTGGCCCACGGCGCCTCGGTAGGAGGAAAGACAGCAGCAACAGCAGCGGAAGGGCGGGGCTCGAGGCGGCGGCGCAGCCACCGGACTTCGGGGTGGGGTCCCCCGCGTCGGAGGTGCCCGCGTCGGGCGTGCCGGTGTCCGGGCCTCCCGCGTCGGGCGTGCCCGCGTCCGGCCGCGGAGGTTCCTCCACGCCGCCATCCGGGTAGAGCGGGGCACCCAACTGCTCCGCGAGCTGCGGCCAGCGGGCCGGGCACAAGTCCCTCACGGGCGTGCCGCGCGGGCACAGTTGCGTGCCCTGGATTTCGTACAGCGCGAAGATGTGCTCCCAGGTGCGGCCCTGGTCCGTGCTGCGCGCCAGGGCCCAGTCGTGCAGCCACGTGGAGCCGCAGCCGTAGAGCGTCTCGCCGTCGCGCAGCACGCACGCGTTGCCGGTGGGCAGGGGCTGCTTCTCCAGCGGGCCGGTGCTGGCGCCCATGAAGAAGTAGTTGAGGGTGCCCACCCAGGCGGTGCCGCCGTCGGAGGACAGGTCCATGTTGATGAACGTGTCGTCCAGCACCGTCACCTGCGTCAGCGTGCGGCCGCCGTCCTCGCTGCGCAGCAGGTGCGTGTAGCCCTGGGCGGACACGCGCACCCAGACCACGTCCACGTTGACGGGGTCCACCGCCACCACCGTCAGCGCATAGGGGCGCAGCAACTCAGGGAGCGCGTGGGGAAACTCCTGCCAGGTGTCGCCCGCGTCGTCGCTGCGCAGCAGCACCATCTGGTTGTTGGAGACGCCCGACACGTAGACGCGGCCGGGGTCCACCGGAGACACGCGCACCGCGTTCAGCTCCAGCCCCGTGCGCAGCAGCGGCGTGGCGGTCCACGTCTCGCCACCGTCATCGGAGCGGTACACGCCGTTGGCGATGCCGGGCCGTCCGGTGACGGCATGGAAGACGCGGTCGTCGGTGGGGTGGGCCGCCAGTCCCGTCACCCAGGTCGACTTGAAGAAGGGGTGGGTGCGCCAGGTGCAGCCCGCATCCGGGGAGTGCAGCAGGGCACTGCCCGTGGCGGCGAGGATGTCGCCCGTTTCCCGCCACAGGTAGGCCTCCGGGCGCCAGCCGCCATACCCCATGGCATCCGGGCACACCCAGCGCCACGTCTTGCCGCTGTCGCGGGAGATGACCGCGCCGAAGGTCGTCCCGGAGAAGAAGTCCTCGGGGTGACCTCGGCGGAGGGTGACGTTGGACGTCTCGGGGAGGCCTGCGTGGGCATGGGCCGACGCTCCCGGCAGCAGGGCCAGGAGGAACGCGACGGTGCTCCAGGCACCGGGGCTGCGCGACTTCATCCAGTGGACTCCGAGGGAACGTGCCGGCCCCCACGTTAACGTTCGCCCCGCGGGAGCATAGCGGGGTGAAAAGAAGCCAGGGGGCGCATTCCCGTTGAGCGTCTGGTGCCTGCCCGTTAGCTGGATGCCCCGCGATGACCATGGAATACCGACAGTTGGGTGGAGCTGGCTTCAAGGTCCCGGCGTTGACGCTCGGGACGGGGACCTTTGGCGGCCAGGGGGACTTCTTCAAGGCGTGGGGTACCAGCGGTGTGGAGGAGGCCACGCGCCTGGTGGACATCAGCCTGGAGGCCGGGCTGAACATGTTCGACAGCGCGAACACCTACTCGGGCGGTGTGGCGGAGGAGATTCTGGGCAAGGCCATTGCTGGCCGCCGCGAGAAGGTCCTCGTCTCCACGAAGGGGACCTTTCGCATGGGCGACGGGCCGAACGACGTGGGCTCGTCACGCTTCCACCTCATTCGCGCGGTGGAGGCCAGCCTGAAGCGGCTGGGCACCGACTACATCGACCTCTACCAGCTTCATGGCTTCGACGCGCTCACGCCGGTTGAAGAAACCCTGCGGGCGCTCGACGACCTCGTGCGCGCTGGGAAGATTCGCTACATCGGCGCGTCGAACTTCTCCGGCTGGCACCTGATGAAGTCGCTCGCCACCTCGGAGAAGTACGGCCTCGCGCGGCACGTGGCGCACCAGGCGTACTACTCGCTCGTGAGCCGGGAGTTCGAGTGGGAGCTGATGCCCCTGGGCCTGGACCAGAAGGTGGGCACCGTGGTGTGGAGCCCCCTGGGTTGGGCGCGGCTGACGGGGAAGTATCGCCGCGGACAGCCTCGGCCCGAGGGCTCGCGCATGCAGGCGTCGCTCAATGCCCAGGGCGCGCCGCCCCTCGACGAGGAGTACCTCTACCGCGTGGTGGATGCGCTGGACGTCGTCGCCGCGGAGACGGGGAAGACGGTGCCGCAGGTCGCCCTCAACTGGCTGCTCCAGCGTCCCACCGTGTCCACCATCGTCATTGGCGCGCGCAACGAGGAGCAGCTGCGGCAGAACCTGGGCGCCGTGGGGTGGAGCCTCTCCGCGGAGCAGGTGGCCCGGCTCGACGCGGCCAGCGCGGTGACGCCCACCTACCCGTACTGGCACCAGCGCGGCTTCGCCGAGCGCAACCCGTTCCCGACGAAGGTGGACTGAGCGCGGCACCCAGTGGCGTCTTCCAGACGGAAGACGCCTGCCTCGCGAGGACGCTCGCCTCGCCTCGTGGGGTCTGCTACGCACGGCGTCGGACCCGGCACGTGGGGAGCCCAGGGGGTGGGCCCGGCGGTGCGTGGGGGGAGTTCACGGCATGGCGCGTTCCACGGTGGAGCCGGGGCACGGCGATGGGCTGCTCGCCAGCTCGGGCACGCGGCCCTTCTGGGAGGCGGTGACGCAGGGGGCGGTGGACGTCGCTGTCCGCACCTACGAGGGCCTGGCGGCGTCGCAGCGGGACGCCGTGCTGGAGGAGTCCTCACGCGCGTCCGCGTCCGCCCGCGCCACGCTGGTGGAGGTGCTGCGGCGGGCACGTGACTTCGCCGGCGCCGCGCGCGTGCTGGAAGGGGACGGTGCTTCCGCCCTGGTGGCTCAGCTGCACGAGCAGGCGGGCGCGCTGCTCCTGGCGGCGGAGGCGTGGCTGCG
>JBKGHI010000243.1:0-13201 GCA_046520405.1 Myxococcus sp. 1LA | reverse complement strand
CCGCCGACCTGTCCGGCGCGCTCGCCGAGGCCCGGGCCCGCGCCGTGGACCGGCAGGCCGACGTGTGGCTCATCGTCTACCCGGACATCAATCCGGAGGGTGTGGCCGGCGCGGGCAATGGGGCCTGGTTCCTGGTGGAGGACCGCCTGCGCAACTTCGGAGGCGCCGCGGCGCCCGCCGGGCAGATGACGTTCGCGACCTTCGCCCCGCCGTTGGACATCCATCCCACGGCGGAGCAGGGCCGGCTGATGGACTCCATGTACATGGACCGCTACACGCAGCGCTCGGTGCGCTTTGGCGCCAGCGGCAACCTGGAATGGACCGGCATCTTCGCGGGCATGCCCGTTTCGGATTGCAGCTTCTGCAGCGGCTCGCCCCGGCGCGGCGCCATCGTCTTCCGAGGTGACGGCTCCGCGCGCTTCATGGACGGCGCGGGCCAGCCCGTCATCCCCACGGGCAACGGCGCCCTGAACCGCGCCGCGTCCCTGGCACTTACCTCCTCCGACGGACAGCGCGAGTACCTCTTCGCCATCTCCGCCCCCGTCGGCTTCGTCGACATGAGGACCAAGCGATGAGGCGCCTGAATTCCGCATCCCGCCGCGCCGCCATGCGTGGCGCCACGCTCATCGAAGGCATGGCGGCCGCCGCCATCCTCGCCATGGGCATCAGTGGTGTCTTTGGCGGGCTCATCTTCGCCAGCCAGCAGAACGCCGCCGCCAACCGCCTGTCACAGGCCAGCGCCATTGCCGCGCAGGTGCGCTCCGGGCTCCAGCTCCAGGGCCGCGCTCGCCTCTTCGCCGGCACCGGGCCCCTGTCCGCCGCGCGCTGCGCCGGCGCCGCGGAGACGCTTGAGCTGGCCGGTGGCCTCTCCACCCTGCCCGACGCATGCGTCGTGGACCTGGACGCCTTCGACACCGCGACCGGCGACCCGCTGCTCAAGGTGGTGCCGGGCTACTCGCTGGAGGAGAGCGAGCACTACCGCCGTGTACTCGTCTGGACCCCCGCGCAGGCCATCGACTCGGTCGCGGTGGTGGTGTCCTTCCGGAGCGCGGGGCAGCGCCGCTACGTCAAGCAATTCGTCGCGCTCTACAACCCGGCGGAGAACGGCGCGGGGGTGGAGCTGTGAGCCTGCCCAGGACGCACGCGCGACGCGGCTTCACGCTCATCGAGCTGCTGGTGGGCGTCACCGTCTCCTCGGTGGTGCTGCTGGCGGTGGCGGCGACCATCATCGCCGTCAACGACATCTTCCAGAACAACACCATCTCCAAGACGGCTGTTGAAGGCAGCCGCGTGGGCATGGACTACCTCAACCGCAACCTGCGCTACGCGGGTTACGGGCTGGACCCGGCCATCGCCTTCGACTTCGACACGGTGGGCCTGCCGGAGGCGCGCAAGGACAACTACACGGAGGAAGTGGAGGACTGGGGCAACTTCGTCACCGACGACCTGGCCTTCCGCTACCGCGACCCGATGTACCTGCGCCGCGGCCAGCTCGACGGCACCGGGGCGCCGCCCTTCCAGTTGACCCTGGACGCCGCGACCACCTTCGGCCAGCCCCTGCGCCAGGGCCAGGCCGTGCTGGTGGCCTGCCCAGGCGGCCAGGACTACTTCCTGGGACGCCTGACGGCGGACGTGCCCGCGGACGGCACCACGGCCTCGCTGGGCTACGCGCAGGCCGCGGGCCTCCCGGGCGACGTGCCCAAGGCCTGCATGGCGGACAGCACCCGCGTGCCCTTCGTCATGCTGGTGCAGGAGAAGCGGCTGCGCGTGGAATCCCACGGCGGCCGCCCGTACCTGGTGGTGAAGCACGGCTGGGCGGACGACGCCGACTTCGACCCCATCGCCGCGGACGTGGAGTCCTTCCAGGTCAGCTACCAGATGAACCGGCCGCCCGCGAACTCCGCGTGCTGCGCCGACCTTCCCGCGCCCGACGGCGCCGTGGGCAGCGGCATGGCCTGGGTGCTGGGCGACGAGGACTCCGTCGTGCTGCCCAAGTACGACGCGGACGTCCCCCCGCCCACGTACAGCACGCCCTATGACCATGCGCTCCGCTACAACATGAACACGGCCAACATCCGCTCCGTCGGCGTGGGCCTCACGGTGCGCTCGGTGCGCCCGCTGCCCTCCGGGGCGAAGAACCAGGCCCGCCGGCTCTTCAACGCGGACCCGGTGAACGGGGAGGACACCTTCTTCCGCACCACCGTGGAGACGTCCGTGCGCATTCCCAACATGACGTCCCGCGCCTTCTTCATCCCCGAGCTGCGCTCCCCTGGCGTCGCCGGTGACATCAAGAACGTCTGGGGAGGCTAGCCACCATGACTCACTTCGCCTCACGCCGGGGCAGCGCCCTGGCCATCACCCTGATTGCCCTGACGGTGCTGCTGCTGCTCGTGGTGGGCGCCATCACCTTCACGGGCCGCAACCAGTCCGCCGCCGTGTCCAAGACGCGCAGCGACCGCGTGGAGGCCTGCGCGGAGACGGCGCGGCGCTACCTGCTGTCGCGGCTGAAGGTGTTCGGCACCGGCGCGGTGCCTGTCACCAGCATCAGCCTGGAGCAGGTGCTGCAGGACAGCCAGGTCGTCGCCGACAGCAGCACCCTGCGCACCGCGCACCTGGGCGACACCGAATCCGCGCCCACCGCGGCGGTGCTCGCGACCTCCTCGTTCAGCAGCGGCAAGGACCAGGTGAGCGACGCGGCCAACACCCTCCGAGAAGGCACGGCCGGCGGCAGCTACTACCGCGTGGTCGTCATGTGTGACGAACCCGGAGGCCGCCAGGCCGAGACCGAGTTCGTCTTCCGCTTCGGCATCTGACCCCTTCGACTTCGCCCTTCCCCGAGCCCCCCATGAAGGCACTCCTCCCCACCTTGACGGCCCTGGCCGCGCTGCTGACGGCCCCCGCCGCGCTCGCGCAAGACCCGGCCTCTTGCAGCCTCCAGTCCACCTCCCGGTTGGACGCGCTGCTCAACCCCGCGCGCGGCAGCGACGAGCGCTTCTTCACCAGTCCCAGCGGCCCGCCCAACATCCTGCTCATCCTGGACACGTCGGGCTCCATGGCGTGGTGGCCCATCGCCTGGAACAACGACAACTACTACAGCTACGACAACAACCGGAACGGTCAGTACCCAGGCTGCCGGCAGGAGAACGTCGACGCGCTGAACTACGACGCCAACGTCGAATACCCGCGCATGTGGCTGTCGCTGACCAACCAGGACTCCCCCTGGTTCGTCCCCACCAGATTCTACCGCTTCGACGGCGACGGCGGCAGCAACCAGGAGAGCTTCGGGATGGGCAACAACCCCATCCGCTTCGACCAGCCGCCGCCCAACACGGTCATCACCGACTCCGCGAGTGAGGCATGCGCCAACATCGTGGACTCTGGCAACAACAGTACCCGGGCCGCAGCGCGCGCCGCGTGCGCGCAGTGCCTCACGACGAAGGGCTACTTCCAGTACAAGGACGACCGCCGCATCGCCTCCGGCAACTTCCTCAACTTCTACTCGCCGCGCGGGCACTCCGCCGTCAACGTCATCAGTCAGGTCCTCAAGGACTCGGAGCGCACGCGCTTCGGCGTGGTGACGTTCTCGGCGAGCCGCGACGCCACCGAAACGGTGAAGTGGAGCGGCCAGGACGTGGTGCGCTTCGAGCGCTTCGGCCCCCGGTGTGACCAGTCGTTGAACCTCACGGAGCGCAACAATCACCGCAACAACCTGCTCGTCAAGATGAACCGGGGCCTGCAGTTCAACACCGGCACGCCGCTGACGCAGGTCATGTGGGGCGCCAGCACCTACTTCCGCTCCTCCGAGGACGACCCGTTCCCTGGCTGGTTCGGCACCGACTACCTGCGCGACGCGAACTTCAACGACGAGTCAGACCCGGGACGGGCCGCCACCTGCTTCTCGTGCGGCTTCAATGCCATGATTCTGCTCACGGACGGTGAGCCCAACGAGCCCAGCAACAACGCCTCCCAGATTCCCTCCGCGGTGCGCGACCTGGACGTCCCCTGCGCCAACTGCACCGCGGCGAACCAGGGTGCGAACAGCGGCGGCACTGCCAGCCACATCCACCGCATCGCCAAGTGGATGTGGACCAACGACCTGCGGCCGGAACTGGACGGCTCACAGCAGGTGGCCACCTACACCGTGGGCTTCGCGTTGACGAACACGCGGGCGCTCAACCTGCTGCGCGTCACCGCGGACGCGGGCGGCGGGCGCTTCTACGCGGCCACCAACTCCAGCCAGTTGAAGACGGCGCTCCAGTCCATCGTCGACGACGTGCAGAACCGCAACATCGCGTTCGCCGCCGCGGCCATCTCCTCGTTCCAGACGGGCAGCTCCACGCTCAGCGCGCTGATGCCGCGCATGTCCCCTGCCTCCGGCGACAGCGCCTGGCGCGGGGACTTGTGGCGCTTCAACCAGTTCAACGAGTTCGTGGAGGGCGTGGACAAGAACGGCGACGGCGACATGGATGACATCTTCGTCGTGGACCGGGACGGGGACATCGTCGTCGAGGACACGGGCGGCAACTTCGTCAAGGACGGTGGCAGCACCCCGGCCAACCAGTTCTGGGAGGCGCGCCGGGCGCTGATGGCCCGCGCGCTGAACACCCGGAAGATCTACACGGTGACGGACAGCAACCAGGACGGGCGCATCACCGCCGCGGACAACGCGGCGACGCCCATTGAATTCACCGTGGCGAACCGCGAGACGCTGAAGAGCTACTTCGGCATCCTCGGCACGCCCGTCTGCCCCACGGTGCAGACGCTGAGTCCGCTGGACATCGACCCGGGCAGGCTGCTGACGGGCCTGAGGCTGACGCCCCAGCAGGCCGCCGCCGCCATGAGCGTCACGGTGCCGACCTTCACCAGCGTGGCGCAGGCGCAGACGTGGGTGAACGACATCTGCGTGCGCACGCTCATCCAGTACGTGCGCGGCCAGGACCTGGCGGACGAGGACGGCAACGGCGACCGCACCGAGGTGCGCCGCTCCGTGCTGGGCGACATCTTCCACTCCGCGCCGGTGCTGGTGGACCCGCCCATGGACAAGTTCCTGTGCAACCTGGGTATGAGCAACCAGTGCACGCGCACGCTCTACAGCCAGCAGCTCGGCGTGTCCCCCACGCCCCTGGCCACGGAGAACATCAGCCGCTGCGGCAACACCGTGGAGGTGGACGCGTATGACGCGTACCTGCACCGCTACCGCCGCCGCGACAAGCTGGTGCTCGTGGGCGCCAACGACGGCATGCTGCACGCCTTCCGGGACAGCACCGCGGGCGCCGACAACTGCGAGGGCGGCATGCCCATGATTGAGTACACGCCCAGCACCGGCGAGGAGGAGTGGGCCTTCATCCCGCCCGACCTGCTGTCGCGCCTGCATGAGATGGCGGGCGGCCACCAGTACTACGTGGACGGCGACATCATGGTGCGCGACGTGTGGGCGGACGGCTCGGACGGCTCGCAGCCGGACGGCATCAAGCAGTCCACCGAGTACCACACGATGGCGGTGATTTCGGAGGGCCGCGGCGGCGTGCACTACCTGGCGCTGGAGCTGCTCGCGGACGCGGGCACCGGCCGCTTCGGCGCGCCCCGGATGCAGTGGATGTACCCGCAGCCGGACTCCGCGGAGGCCGCCCTCTTCGGCAAGACGCTCTTCTCGCTCAGCCCCAAGCCGCCCCCCATTGGTCCCGTGCTGGTGGAGGCCGGCACTGCGCCGGGCGGCGTGTCCCGCTACGCGGTGAACACCCAGGAGCGGTGGATGGTGGCCCTGTCGGGCGGCTGGTCCCCCGGTCAGGAGAAGGGCCGCGGCATCTACATGGTGGACGCGTGGTCCCCCGAGGTGAATGGCCGCACGGACAACCTGTGGTGGAAGTTCGAATACGACCCGAACGCCAGCGGTGAGCAGCACGGGCCCGCCCAGCACCTCACCCACAGCGTGGCGGCGCCGGTGGCCATGGTGGACTACGGCGTGGCGGGCAACGTGCAGCAGGACGGCTTCTTCGACACGGCCGTCTTCGGTGACATGCGCGGCCAGCTCTGGGTGGCGCGCATGTCCGTGCCCGGCGCGCTGGACCCGTCCACGAGGCTCATCCGCAACTGGAGCGCCGCGCGCGCCTTCCAGATGGACCGGGATGCCGTGGGGCCCAACGGCGGCCAGGGCAACAGCCTGACGCGCACCTGGCCCTTCTATTACGTGCCCTCCATCGGCATCCAGCCGGGCACGGGCGCCATGCGCGCGCTCGTCGGAACCGGTGACCGCTACGCGCTGTTGGATGACCAGGCCGGCATCTGCCGCTTCGACAACCCTCAAGCCTGCGCGCGCTACGGGTGCGGCAACGTGGAGGTGGACTACCAGGTGGACCGCATTGGAGAGAACATCACCCAGTCGCGGCACCAGTGGACGCAGCGGGGCCTGGCGCAGACGACGCTGACGCGCGGGACGCCGTCGCAGCCCGCCTGCGGCAACCCGGGCCAGACGGTGGTGTCCGCCCGCTTCAGCCGGTACGAGGCCCGCTCCTGCCCGGGCGCGCCCCAGGACTACACCTCCATGAGCCCCGCGCGCGTGGAGTGCGGCAAGGACGCCGCCGGCAACTTCCGCTGCCAGGACGTGAGCAACGTGGCGCCCAACTTCGCGGACCTGGAGCTGACGCGCACCACCAACGCCATTGGGAAGAACCGCTTCTACGGCGTGCGCGTGTACGGCGTCTCCGGACAGACCTTCGCCGAGGACGCGACTTCCGTCTCCGCCGACGGCCCCCTGACGGCGAGCCAGTTCGACGCGGCCCGCCTGTCCGACCGCACCGGCGACAACGACACCAGCGGTGACCTGGTGGACGTGACGAACATCACCTGCGACGGGTCCGGCGCCTGCTCCGCGCCGGGCGCCGCGCCGGAGAGCCCGGGGTGGATGCTGGAGTACACCGACAACATCACCCACAAGACGGCGGGCGGCGCGGCCACGGTGGCCAGCTGCACGCTGTGGAACGTCATCTACCCGTCGCAGGACGGCGAGGTGTGCAGCAGCACCGCCGCCCGGGCGCGCTTCTACCAGGCGGACTTCCTCAGCGGCCTGCCCAACTGCGCCGCGTCCTTCGACAACGCGCGCTTCCAGGAGCGCTCCGTGCTGTCGCCGCCGCCCGAGCCCGCCACCGCGGTGATGATTTCGCCCACCGGCAGCGTGAAATACAGCGCCGTCATGCAGGAGCCCGGTCAGCGCCAGGCCACCTCCGTGGACGTGTCGGAGAACAGCGAGGTGCTGCAGAACGTGTACGAGCTGCCCCTCACCCAGGAGCAGCACGCCTGCCGCCACGAGAACGCGGCCAGCTGCGTGCCGTGAAGTGACGTGACGTCGTGCCCCGCCCTCCCCGCTCGCGTGGGGAGGGCGTCCGGCGTTAGAAGTCGGGCATGCCCGCACTCGAAGACGCCATCGCGCTCGCGGTGGCCGCGCATCACGGCCAGCGAGACAAGGCCGGCCAGACGTACATCCTCCACCCGCTGCGGGTGATGATGCGGCTGGACACCGACGAGGAGCGCACCGTCGCCATCCTCCACGACGTGGTGGAGGACACGCCCTACACGCTGGAGCGCCTGCGTGAGCTGGGGTACCCGGAAGCCGTCCTCGCCGCGCTGGACGCGCTCACCCGCCGCGAGGACGAGACGTACGAGGCCTTCATCGAAAGGCTGCGTCCGCTGCCGCTCGCCCGCCGGGTGAAGCTGGCGGACCTGGAGGACAACATGGACGTGCGCCGGCTGACCGCGGTGACGCCCAAGGATGCCGAGCGCCTGGCCCGCTACCGCGCCGCCTGGGCCCGCCTGCGCGAGCCTTGAAGACACAACGGCCCGGAGTGCCACGAGGGCGACTCCGGGCCGCGGTGCTACCGGCGCCCGCCGAGGAAAGCAGGACGCCGGGTTCTCTGCTCCGCGCTAGCCCTTGGCCAGCTGGCGGAGCACGTACTGCAGGATGCCGCCGTGGCGGTAGTAGTCGAGCTCGTTCGGCGTGTCGATGCGGCACACCACCGTGAACTCCTTGGTGCCGTTCTCACCGGTGGCCTTCACGGTGAGCTTCTTCTGCGGCGCCAGGTCCTGCGCCACGCCGGTGATGTCGAACTTCTCGTGGCCGGTGAGGCCCAGCGACTGCGCGTCCTGGCCCGCCTCGAACTGGAGCGGCAGCACGCCCATGCCCACCAGGTTGGAGCGGTGGATGCGCTCGAAGCTCTTGGCGATGACGGCCTTCACGCCCAGCAGCATGGTGCCCTTGGCCGCCCAGTCGCGGCTGGAGCCCGTGCCGTACTCGGCGCCGGCCAGCACCACCAGCGGCGTGCCCTCCGCCTGGTACTTCATGGAGGCGTCGTAGATGCTCATCCGCTCGCGCGTGGGGATGTGGACGGTGACGCCGCCCTCCACGCCGGGAACCAGGAGGTTCTTCAGGCGGATGTTGGCGAAGGTGCCGCGCACCATCACCTCGTGGTTGCCGCGGCGCGCGCCGTAGGAGTTGAAGTCCTTGGGCTCCACGCCGTTGGCCATGAGGTACTTGGCCGCGGGGCTCGTCTTCGCGATGTTGCCGGCGGGCGAGATGTGGTCCGTGGTGACGGAGTCACCCAGCAGCGCCATCACGTGCGCGCCATGGATGTCCTGCGTCGCCTTGGGCTCCTTCGGCAGGTTCTCGAAGAAGGGCGGCTTGCGCACGTAGGTGGACGTGTCGTCCCACTTGAACGTGGAGCCCTTGCCCACCGGGAGCTGCTGCCAGAGCGCGTCGCCCTCCATGGCGTTGGCGTACTGGCTGCGGAACTGCTCCGGCTTCACGGAGGTGCGGATGACCTCCTGAATCTCCTCGTTGGTGGGCCAGATGTCGCGCAGGTACACGGGACGGCCGTTGGGGTCGGTGCCCAGCGGCTCGTTGTCCAGGTCCATGCCCACCTCGCCGGCCAGCGCGTAGGCCACCACCAGCGGCGGGCTGGCCAGGTAGTTCATGCGCACGTGCGGGTTGATGCGGCCCTCGAAGTTGCGGTTGCCGGAGAGCACCGCGGCGACGACGAGGTCACCCTCGGTGACGGCGTTGGCCACGGGCTCCGTCAGCGGACCGGAGTTACCGATGCACGTGGTGCAGCCGTAGCCCACGATGTGGAAGCCCACGGCCTCCAGGTACGGCAGCAGGCCGGCGTCGGCCAGGTACTCACTGACGACGCGGCTGCCCGGGGCCAGGGACGTCTTCACCCACGGCTTCGGGTTGAGGCCGCGCTCCACGGCCTTCTTGGCCAGGATGCCCGCGCCCACCAGCACCGCCGGGTTGGACGTGTTGGTGCAGGAGGTGATGGACGCAATCACCACCGCGCCGTGGCCCAGCTGGTAGCTCTGGCGGCCGTTCTTCACGGTGACCGTCTGGGCCAGACGCTCGGGGGGCACCGCGGCGGCGGGGGCGGCCTTGCCCTTGCCACCCTCCTCGTCCTCGCCCTTGCTCTTGCCGGCCGACAGCATCTCCACCAGCGACTTCTCGTAGCCGGACTTCATGTCCTTGAGGGGCACGCGGTCCTGCGGGCGCTTGGGGCCGGCCAGGCTGGGCACCACGGTGGACAGGTCCAGCTCCAGCGTGTCGCTGAAGATGGGGTCCTCTGCGTCATCCCGGCGCCACAGGCCCTGCTCCTTGGCGTAGGCCTCCGTGAGGGCCACCAGCTCGTCGGGGCGGCCGGTGAAGCGCAGGTAGTTGAGGCTCTCCTCGTCCACCGGGAAGAAGCCGATGGTCGCGCCGTACTCGGGCGCCATGTTGGCGATGGTGGCGCGGTCCGGCAGGGACAGGTTCTTCAGGCCGCTGCCGTAGAACTCCACGAACTTGCCCACCACGCCCTTCTTGCGAAGCATCTGCGTGACGGTGAGCACCAGGTCCGTGGCGGTGGCGCCCGCGGGGAGCTTGCCGTTGAGCTTGAAGCCCACCACCTGCGGAATCAGCATCGTAATCGGCTGGCCCAGCAGCGCGGCCTCGGCCTCGATGCCGCCCACGCCCCAGCCCACCACGCCCAGGCCGTTGATCATCGTGGTGTGGCTGTCGGTGCCCACCAGCGTGTCCGGGTACACGGTGCTGCCCTGGCGGAACGTGACGTGCGCCAGGAACTCCAGGTTGACCTGGTGGCAGATGCCGATGTCCGGCGGAACCACGCCAAAGCCCTTGAACGCGCTCTGGCCCCAACGGAGGAACGCGTACCGCTCACGGTTGCGCTCGAACTCCAGCTCGGCGTTCTCCTTGAACGCGGCGGACGTCGCGAAGGAGTCAATCTGGACGGAGTGGTCGATGACCAGGTCGGCCGGGTTGCGCGGGTTGATCTTGTCCGGGTTGCCGCCCATGGAGGCCAGCGCCTCACGCATGGCCGCCAGGTCCACCACCGCGGGCACGCCCGTGAAGTCCTGGAGCAGCACGCGCGCCGGGTGGAAGGAAATCTCCACGTCCGGGGTGGCCTTGGGGTCCCAGGCCAGCATCTTCTCCACGTGCTCGCGCTTCACCACGCGGCCATCCTCGTGCCGCAGCAGGTTCTCCAGCAGGACCTTCAGGGAGAACGGCAGGCGGTTCACCGCCGGGTTGGATTTGGCCAGCTTGCCCAGGCTGAAGAGGTCATAGGTGGCAGACCCCACCTTGAGCTGGGACTTCGTGCCGAAACTGTCGGTCATGTGTGTTGCCGTCCTTCCTTGCGCGGGATGCGGCAACTTCTAGGCCCCCCTTTGACGCGTTGCAAAGGGTTCCTGCGAGCGCATTGAAGGGCGGACGCTTCGAGCCGCGGATGTGCAGCCCCGCTCATCGGAACCATGCGGCCCGCTGAGGGGCGGGCAGGCGTGGCTCAGATGATTTTGCGAAGCAGCGACAGGGCCCGCTCCAGCAGCTTCTGCCACAGGGGCCGGCGGCGGAATTCGGCCAGCGTCACCTCGCGGCAGTCCCCGCAGTCGCTGCGGAAGGAGTCCTCCAGTTGCTGCCCCAAGCGAGGGTCCGCGAAGACCGCGTTCACCTCGTGATTGAAGGCCAGGCTGAGGCGCTCCAGGTTGAACGAGCCGATGGTGCCCCACACCCCGTCCACCACGGCCGTCTTGGCGTGCAGCACGCCGCGCTGCCACTCGAAGATGCGGACGCCGGCGCTCAGGAGCCGCTCGTAGAAGCCACGGGCCATGAACTCCAGGATGGGGTGGTCGCTGCGGGCGTTGAGCAGCAGGTGGACCTCCACCCCGCGCCGGGCCGCCTCGCGCAGCGCCATCACCATGCGCCGGTCCGGGATGAAGTAGGCGGCGGCCACCAGCACGCTGCGCCGGGCCCGGCGGATGGCGTGCAGGTAGGAGCGGTGGATGCTTCGCCGACTGGACAACACCGCCAGCCCCACCTGTCCCCGCCGGGCCGGCTGGCTGCGCAGGCGCGCCAGCCGCTGGGTCAGCCGGTGGAAGCGGCCCTGGAACATCATCCGCCACGTGGCGGAGAAGCACCGCTCCAGCTCGTGGACGGCCGGCCCTTCGATGCGCAGCACGTCGTCCCGCCACGCCGCGCCCACGCCTGCGGGTGCCCAGTGGGCGGAGATGTTCACCCCGCCGGTGAAGGCCACCTCGCCGTCCACGACGAGGATTTTGCGGTGGTCCCGCCGCAGCAGGTGCCGCAGCCCGCGTGACAGGCTGAAGGGCTTGAAGGCGCGGATGTCCACGCCCCGCGCGCGCAGCCCGGCGAAGAAGCTCCGGCGGCTCGTCCACGAGCCGACCGCGTCGTACAGCACCTTCACGTGCACGCCGCGCTCGGCCGCCTCCGCCAGGGCCTGGCCGAACAGCGCTCCCACCGCGTCGGAGACGAACATATACGTCTCCAAGCGGACATACCGGCGCGCCCCGCGGATGGCCTCCAGCATCGCCGGGTAGGCCTCCACGCCGTCACGCAGCAGCTCGCACTTGTTGCCCTGCACCACCGCGTGGCGGCGAGGCAGGTAGTAGCGCGACAGGAGCAGCCCGGAGACATTGGGACTCCACACCGGCCCATGCTCCGGCACGGGCCCAGGGGGCGTGGCCGCACGGCGCGGCGCGCCCGTCTCCGCCTCCCCCGACTGCTCGGTCAACGCCTCCTGGTCACGCATGGCCTCCCAACGGTGCGGACGCCGGCGCGACCCGGCAACCCGAGCCGCTTCGCAGCCTGTCTTCCGGTGCCAGCCGGTGTCCGGAAACCAACGGGACAAGCCCGTGACTTCACGGACACCGGGAGGCCGGGATGCAGCCTAGAGGCCGTACTCGGAGCGCTTGGCCTCCGCGCGGGTGGCGCAGGGCTGGTCGAACTCCGGGAAGTACTCCTTCACGTGGTCCAGGGTGGCGGAGGCGCTCTTGTAGTTGCCCTGGTTGTAGTAGCCCTCCACCTCCAGCAGCAGCTTGGAGCAGGTGCGGTCCAGCTCCTGCTGCGCCGCCTTCATGCGCTCCTGGGCGTCGTAGTAGAGGTCCGGCTTCGGCTCCGGGTGGGCCTCCAGCATCAGCCACGACACGCGGAAGGACTTCCAGGCCTCGTAGCGGTTGCGGGCGCCGATGTCCGGCGTCTGGAAGTGCTTCAAGCCACGCTTGTGGTACTCGGTGGCCTCCCGCACCAGCTCCTCGGGCAGCAGGTCCGGCAGCAGCGCGCGCTCCACCCAGATATTCCAGATGACCCACGGGTCCTCGCCCGGCGGGTTCTTCACGTTGTCGAAGATGATGCGGTTGGGCTCGCCCTTCTTCAGGTGCTGAGCCGGAATCATCAGCTCGATGGAGCGGTCCTGGCTGGCCAGCGTGTCGGGCGGCACCTTGCCCACGTCCACGCCGTTGACGCTCACCACGACCTCGTCCTTGGAGATGCCCTGGGCCTGGTAGTGGAGGATGACCACCGCGCGCGTGGCGGCGGTGTACTCCCACTCGAAGACCTTCATGTCCGGGCGCTCCCACGTCACGCCTGGCCCCAGGCCGAACGCGTCGCGGATGGGCTGCCCGGTGAGCATCGAGGGCTCCTCGCCCACCGGCTGGCCGTCCTCGCCGCTCAGCACCAGCCAGTAGAGGACGCCGAACAGCGCCAGCACCATGGCCACGCCGCCGCCGATGATGCCGGTGCGCACGCCCTGGCTCGCGTCCGCCCAGAAGAGCTTCGCGCTGGACACGATGCCGGGGGACTCACGCCGGATGCGCGCGCGCTCGGCCGCGGACAGGCCACCACCGCCGGCGGCAGGCGCCGGACGGGGACGGG
>JBKGHI010000242.1:0-13211 GCA_046520405.1 Myxococcus sp. 1LA | reverse complement strand
GCCGGTTGACGACGCCGCCGTGCGCATTCATCGCCCCCTTGGGCCGGCCCGTGCTGCCCGACGTGAAGATGACGTACGCCAGTGACTCCGCGCCCACTCGCACGTCCGGCTTCGTCAGGGGTTGCCGCGCCACTTCGCCCGCCGCGCTGTCCAGGCACACCAACTGGGCCGCGCTCTCCGGAAGCACCGATTTCCACTTCTCGTGCGTCAGCAGCACCGAAGCGCCGGTGTCCTCCAGCATCCATCCCAGCCGCTCTCGCGGGTACGCCGGGTCCACCGGCACGTAGGCCGCGCCAGCCTTCAGCACGCCCAGCAGCGCCACCACCATGTCCACCGAGCGCTCCAGGCACACGCCCACCAGCGACTCCGGCTTCACACCCAAGCCCCTCAGGTGGTGCGCCAGCTGATTGGCCCTCGCGTCCAGCTCCCGGTACGACAACCGCTCCGACTCGAACACCACCGCCACCGCGTCCGGCGTGCGCGCGACCTGCGCCTCCATCAGTGTGTGGATCGTCGCCTCGGCGGCGGGCGCCATCGGCTGCCCCTGGAAGCCCTTCAGCACCTGCTGGCGTTCCCCGTCCGAGAGGACCGCCACGCGCTGGAGTGACAGGTCAGGCGTGGCGACGACCGCCTGGGCGAGCTCGGTCAGATGGCCCGCGAGCCGCTCCAGGGTGGCGCCATCGAAGAGGCTCGATGCGTACTCGAAGCGGCAGTACAGGGTGTTCTTGCGCTCGACGACCTCCAGGCTCAGGTCGAACTTGGAGGTGTCCGCGTAGAGGCCGAGGCTGCTCAGCTTCAGCCCCTGATACGCGACGTCCACGCTGGGCGTATTGATGACGTTGAGGACGACCTGGAACACGGGCGTGCGGCTCTGGTCACGCGGCAACTGGAGCGCTTCGATGACGCGCTCGAAGGGCGCGTCCTGGTGCGCGAACGCCTCCAGCGAATGCCGCTTCACGCGGCCCAGCAGCTCCCGGAACGACGGGGCGCCTTCCAGCCGTGAGCGCAGCGCGAGCGTGTTCACGAAGCAGCCCAGCAGTCCCTCCACCTCCGGGCGCGAGCGACCCGCCGTGGGAATGCCCACCGCGAAGTCCTCCTGCCCGGAGGTGCGTCCCAGGACGGCCTGGAACAGCGCCATGAGAACCATGAAGGACGTGGCGCCCTCGCGCCGCCCGAAGGCGAGCAGCGGTTCGCTGACCTCGGCTGGCATCTCGAAGCTGTAGCTGCCTCCCGCGTAGGACTGCACCGCGGGCCGAGGCCGGTCCGTGGGCAGCTCCAGCGCGGGCACGCCCGTGAGCTGCTCCTTCCACCAACGGAGCTGCGCCTCCATCACCGCGCCTTCCAGCCACTGGCGCTGCCAGACCGCGTAGTCCGCGTACTGCACCTCCAGCGGCGGGAGCGGCGACGGGATGCCCGCGCTGAAGCAGGAGTAGAGGACCGACAGCTCGCGGCCCAGCACCAGGGTGCACCACGCGTCGGAGATGACGTGGTGCTGCATCAGGCTGAGGACGTGCTCCTCCGGCCCCATCCGGAGCAGCAACGCACGCGCCACCGGCCCCTTCTCCAGGTCGAAGGGAATCGCCGCGAGCTCCGTGCACCGGCGCAGCATCTCCGCTTCGCGCGCCTCCGCCGTGTCGCCGGGAACGTCCTCCACCGGCATGGGCAGCGTGCCTTCCGCCTGGATGATCTGCACCGCGCCGTCTTCCGTGAGCTGGTACGTGGTGCGGAGGACCTCGTGCCGCTTGACCACCTCGTTGAGCGCGGCCTGGAGCGCCTCGATGTTCAGCGCGCCGACGAGGCGGAAGTTGCTGCCGTTGTTATAGGCCGTGCTGCTCGGGTCGAGCTGCTGGAGGTACCAGAGCCGCTGCTGCGCGAAGGACAGAGGCAGCGGGCGCGTCCGGGGCACGCGGGGAATCGCCGCGGGCTCGGGTTGCTGCATCGCCGTGGGCAGCGCCGGCGCGGGGGGCGCCTTCGGCTGTGGCTTCGGCGCGGGGGCCTGGACCTTGGGCGCGGCGGGGAGGGTGACGTGCTCCACGCGGCCGTCCACGCGGAGCCGCGCGTGACGCCCGGTCCGGAAGAGGCGGCCGAGCTGCTCGACGGGTGCTGCACGAAGCGGCGGCGTTCCTGCTCGGTCGCGCGCCACAGGTCCCACGGGAGGCCGGCGCCCTCCAGGGCCAGCTCACCGACGACGCCCGGGGGAACGGGCAACCCCGCCGCGTCCAAGACCCAGGACTGGAGCCCTTCGGGGACGCGCTCCGTCGGCGGTCGTGGCAACAGGCCTCCCTCGTCAGCGGCCCCCGCGAGCAGCACCTCCGTGCCCAGGTTCCGGTGCAGCGACAGCGCCAGCTCCGTGGAGGCGCCGTCCAGGACCAGCGCGCCCACGGGCTCCAGGGCCTCGCGTGCTTGCGGCAGCTCCACCAGCGTGCGCGCCAGCCGCGCCGAGGCATGCAGGAGGACGGCGCCCGACTGCCGGGCCAGCGCCAGCAGCTCGTCCACCGCCAGGGTTCCCTCCGCCTGCCGCTGGACCTTCCGCTGCGAGGCGTCCTGCTCCAGGCGCTCGCGAATCGCGGCCAGCCGGCGCAGGCCCTCCAGCACCAGGGGCGTCTCCACACCGAAGTCGATGAGGCAGGCCACCTCGTCCACATCCGCTTCCCGGACGTGGAGCAGCCGCTGCACGCCGCTCTCCACCGTGCCGATGAGGCCGGTGCCCTTGGCGTGGTGCTCGAAGGTGCGTTCGAGCAGGGCGTTGATGTCCTCCTCGGACACCTTGTCGATTTCACCCTGATAGCCCTGCGCGGCCAGCAGGTTGGCCGTGATTTCGGCCGAGCTTCGGAAGTAGCTCAGCAGCGGCTTGCGGACGGTCCGCAGCACCTCCTGTTCGTCATCGCCGATGAACGCGTGCAGCATCAGCGCGACGTGGCCGCGGCCCGGATGCCCGTTGCGGCGCCAGGCCTCGCGGTAGAGCGCCACCTTCTGCTTCAGCTCCTCCAGGGACTGCGTGAGCAGTCCGGTGAGCACGCCCGCGCCCACCTCGCCGGCCAGCCGGAACGTCTCCGGGCTGCCCGCGGCCGTGAGCCACACGGGCAGGTCCTTCTGGACGGGCTTGGGCCGCAGGCCCACCTCCACCGTGGTGCCACCGCCACCCGGACGGCGGATCTTCTCGCCGCGCCACAGCGTGCGCACCGTCTCCAGGTTCCGCAGGAGGATGTTCCGGCGGTCCTCGAAGTTCTGCGGGGCGAAGGTGAAGTCCGCCACGTGCCAGCCCGTGGCCACGGACAGGCCCGCGCGGCCGCCCGAGAGGTTGTCCACCACGGACCACTGCTCGGCGATGAGCAACGGGTCATGCAGCGGGAGGACGACGCTCCCCGAGCGCAGGCTCAGGTTGCGGGTGATGGTGGCCAGCGCGCCCGCCACCACCGCGGGCTGGGGATAGAGACCGCCGAACGAGTGGAAGTGCCGCTCCGGCGTCCACACCGCGGAGAAGCCGTTGGCATCCGCGTACTTCGCGCCCTCCACCAGCAGCTCGTACTTCGGGCCGGTGAGCGAGTCCTCATCGTTGGCGAAGTAGATGAGGCTCAGGTCCATGGCCCCCTGGCGCGGACCGCCGCCCTGGAGGACTTCCCACTGGGCCGTCACCTGCTCGGAGGGGAACTTCACGAGGAGCCCACGGGACAGGGCCCACAGGGCCTCCAGCTCCGGCCGCTCCGCCGAGGACTCCGCGGCGGCCACCCACGTGGTGCCTTCCGCGGGGCGCAGCCGCTTGTCGAGCGCGTCGAACAGCTCGGTGAGCCCCTGGTGCACCAGGGCCCACGGGGACTGGTTGGCGCCCGCGGGCAGCAGCCACGCCAGGGCCTCCGGCGCGGGGGCCGGGCGCTCCGCCATGGCGCGGGGCGACTCCAGCGCGTCCTCCACATGGAGCACCCGCGCCGCGTCCAGCCGGGCGGCGGTCATGATGCCGCGCCAGGTGACGAGCACCGGCCCCCGGGCTCCGGCCGACGCGAAGTCCGGCAGACGCCCCAGGTCCGTGGGGCCCACGGACACGACGGCGCCACCGGCCTCCAACACGCCCCAGAGGACGGCCAGCTTCGCGGGGGACGGCTTCAGGCAGACGGCGACAGGCTCACCGGGTTGCACGCCGAGCGCCCGCAGGTGCGCGGCGACATTGCGCGCACGCTGGGCGAGGTCGCCCCAGGTCCACGACGTCGAGCCCTGAACGATGGCGGTAGCGCCGGGTTGCTGGGACGCGCGGTGGGACAGGCGCGTTGGCACCGGCGTGGAGACGGGCCGGGGCAGGGGGGCGGGCCAGGCGCTGCGGTCCGCCTCCGTGGCCAGCGGCAACCGGGAGATGCGCTCCGACGGCCGGGCCAGCGCGGAGCCCAGGAGCACCTGGAGGTGCTCCACGATGCGCCGGGCGGTGGATTCGTCGAACAGCTCGGTGGCGTACTCCAGGGCGCCGCCGATGCGCCCGGCGTCATCACCGAGCACCAGCGACAGGTCGGACAGCGTCGCGCCCCACTGCACCGGGGCGTCCGGCACTTCCACCATCGTCCCGCGGACGCCGGTCAGCTCCAGCGCGGCGTTCGTGCCGCTCAAGGTGGTGTGGAAGACGAAGATGGTGTCCGTCAGCCGGCCCCGGCCAATGTCCTTGCCGGGGACGAGCGCTTCCACGAGGTGCTCGAAGGGCACGTCCGGGCGCAACTGGACGTCGTTGACCTCCTGCCGCACGCGGGCGAGGAGCTCGAGGAACGTCGGGTCGTCCGCGAAGCTGGTGCGGAACGCAGCCGAGTGCGCCACGTATCCGATGAGCGGCAGCAGCTCTGGCCGGGTGCGATTGCCAATGGGCGTGCCGACGATGATGTCCGTCTGCCCGCTGTAGCGGTGCAGCAGCGCCTGCCAGGCGGCGAGCACCATCATGTACGGGGTGTAGCTCTCGCGCTTGCCGAACTCCGCCACCTCGCGGGACAGCGCCGCGGAGAAGGACACATTCATGCGCACCGACGTCAGCGGGCTCGTCTTGGGGCGCGGCCGGTCCGTGGCGATGTTCAACTGCCGCGGCATGGCGGCGAGCTGGGTGCGCCACCACTGCTCCTGGTCCGGCAGACGCCCTTCGGCGACGACGCGCCGCTGCCACGCGCCGAAGTCCGCGTACTGCACGGGCAGCGGCGGCAGGGGAGACGGACGGCCCTGCTGGAAGGCGGCGTACGTCTGGAACAGCTCGTGGACGAAGATGTTGATGGACAGCGTGTCGCTGACGATGTGGTGGATGTTGCCCAGCAGGATGTGCAC
Organism: Myxococcus sp. 1LA; assembly: GCA_046520405.1. Lineage (GTDB taxonomy): Bacteria > Myxococcota > Myxococcia > Myxococcales > Myxococcaceae > Myxococcus. The sequence continues at coordinate 7,925 of JBKGHI010000242.1, read as the reverse complement.
GTTGTCGCCGAGCCGGACCAGCGTGGTCCGGACGACGGGGCCCTTCACCAGATCGAACGGCTTCGCGGCGTCCTCGCGCGCCAGTCGCAGCGCCTCGGCCTCGCGCTGCTCGGGGGTACCGGCGACGTCGATGCGCACCAGCGGGACATGCATCCGCGCGTGGAAGCGTTGGACCGGGCGGCCATCCACCACGTCGTAGGTCGTCCGCAGTGACTCATGGCGCTGGATGACATCCTGGACGGCGCGCTCCAGGGTGACCGCGTCCACGACGCCTTCCAGCCGGAAGACGAACGGGATGTTGTACGCGGACAGGCCCGGCAGGTGCTGCTCCAGGCGCCAGACGCGCTCCTGGACGAAGGACAGGGGCAGGGGCTGGTCGCGAGGCAGCGGGACGATGGGCAGCTCGCGCGAGGACTGCGCGACCGGGGCTTGCCGCAGCAGCGGCTCGATGCGCTGGGCGATGCCCGCCACGGTGGGGGCCTCGAACAGCGCGGCCAGGGGGAGCTGGACGCCGAACGTGGACCGCACCTGGTTGAGGAGCTGGGCGGCCATCAGCGAGTTGCCGCCAATCTCCAGGAAGTTGTCGTCGCGGCCCACGAACGGCAGGCCGAGCCGCTCGCGCCAGAGTGCCGCCAGCCGCTCCTCGATGTCGCCGCGTGGCGCGTCTTCACGCTCGGGCGTCGCGGAAGGCGCGGCCTGGTGCGGCGACGTGGCCTGGGGTGCCGCGATGGTTCCCGATGCCTGGACCGAGGCACTGGGCTGCGCGCCTGTCCCCAGGCCCGATGCCTGAGCTGCAACGGCGACACCGGACTGCGCTCCTGTTCCCAGGCCCGATGCCGTGTGAGGCACTCCGTACGCAGGTGACGAGACGTGCGTGGCTCCCGGCGCCGCGAAGCCGCCGGACGTCTGAGCCGCGGACACGGAGGCTGCCACCGCGGGCTGAGCCGTCCCGGTCGTCGCGGAGACCCCCTGCGGCTGGAACGACGCCGTGGACGCACCGGACGCCGCCACCGATACGTGAGCGGCCCCGGCGCCCCAGTGCCCACGGGCGCATGGGACGCCGCCGTGGCCGGGCTCGTGGCGGAGAGCGCCGCGCCATTCCCCAACGCAGGAGCAGCAGCCGGCCGCGCCGGAGCCTCCACCCAGCAGCGCTTCTCCTGGAACGGGTACGTCGGCAGGTGCAGCCGCATCCGCTGCTCGTGGCCGTAGAAGACGCTCCAATCCACCGAGACGCCCAGCGTCCACAGCTCGCCCACCGAGTTCATCAAGCTGCCGTGCTCGGTCGTCGTGCCGCCACGACGCAGCGTCGCCACCGCCTTGACCCGCTCCTTGTCGCGTCCCAGGCAGGCACGCACCAGCGGCGTCAGGTCCTGGCCGGGGCCGACCTCCAGCACCAGGCTGCAGCCTTCTTCGAGCAGCGCCCCCACGGCCTCCTTGAAGCGCACCGGCTGGCGCATCTGGGCGGCCCAGTAGTCCAGCTGGGCCAGCTCGTGCGCCTGCGCCCAACGTCCCGTGACGCTGGACGCATAACGGAGCGTCGGCGCATGACGCTGGAGCGAACTGACCACCTCCGCCAGCGCCGGCATCAGCGGCTCCACATCCGCCGAGTGGAACGCATGCGGCGCGGGCATCCGCACCGTGCCCACCTCACGGAGGCGCAGCGCCTCCTGAAGCCGCTCCACCTCCGCGACAGGCCCGGCGACGACGCAGCGGTCCGGCGCGTTGATGGCCGCCAGCGACAGCCGGCCGGTCAGCAGCTCACGCACTTGCGCCTCTGGCATCGCCACCGCGAGCATCGCGCCCGGAGGCATGCGGTGCATCAGCTCGCCGCGCGCCACCGCCAGCCGCATCGCGTCTTCCAGGGACAGCACGCCGGACAGGCACGCCGCGGCGTACTCACCGAAGCTGTGCCCCAGCACCGCGTACGGCCTCAGGCCCCAGTCCAGCCACATCCGCGCCAGCGAGTACTCCACCGTGAACAGCGCGGGCAGGGCGGCGCGGGTGTCCGCCACCGCGGCCGCGTCCACGCCGGCCCGGCGAACAGCACCTCGCGGACCCGCGCCTGGAGCGCGGGCTCCAGCAGCGCCAGGCATGCGTCCACGTGCGCGCGGAAGGCCGGCTCCGCTTCGTACAGCTCCCGGCCCATGCCCGCCTGCTGCGCGCCCTGGCCCGGGAAGACGAAGGCCACGCGGCGGCGGTTCACGTCGCGTCCGTCACCTTCACCGGCGTGTACGGCTTGCGCAGCCGCGCCGTCAGGTCCGCGGCGTCCCGCGCCACCACGGCGCGCCGGAACTCGAAGGCCTTGCGTCCCACGGCGTGCGTGAAGGCCACGTCCGCCAGGGACAGGTCCGCGGCGTGGGCCTCCGTGTGCCCGGCGAGCTGCTTCGACGCCGCCTCCAGCGCCTCGGCGGAGCGGGCGGACAGCGTGATGACCTGGTGTGAGCGCGTGGTGGACCCGCTGTGCGCCATGGGGGGCTCCTCGAGCACTGCGTGGGCGTTGGTGCCGCCAATGCCGAAGGAGCTGACGGCCGCGCGGCGCGGCGTCTCGGTCCTCGGCCACAGCCGAAGGGTGGTGTTGACGAAGAAGGGACCGGCGTCGAAGTCAATCTGCGGATTGGGCATCTCGAAGTGCAGGCTGGGCGGCACCTCGCCGTGGTGCAGGGACAGCGCGACCTTCATCAGGCCCGCCAGCCCCGCCACCGTGTCCAGGTGGCCGATGTTGCTCTTCAGCGAGGCCAGCGCGATGGTGCCCCGGTGCTCGGCGCCCAGGCCGTAGGCGCGCTGGAGCGCGGCCACTTCAATGGGGTCGCCCAGCGGCGTCGCCGTGCCGTGCGCCTCCACGTAGCCAATATCCTGGGCCCGCACGCCGGAGCGCGCGAGCGCCTGGGAGATGACCGCCGCCTGTCCCTGGACGCTGGGCGCGGTGTAGCCGGACTTGTAGCGGCCGTCGTTGTTCGTCGCCGTGGCCCGAATGACGGCGTAGATGGAGTCGCCATCCCGCTGCGCGTCCTCCAGCCGCTTGAGGACCACGCACGCGACGCCGTTGCCGGACACCGTGCCCTGCGCACTCGCATCGAAGCTCCGGCAGTGGCCGTCCGGAGAGAGGATCATGCCCTCCTGGTAGACGTAGCCGGTGCGCTGCGGCACGCCGACGCGCGTGGCCCCCGCCAGCGCCACGCCCGAGCGGCCCGCCAGCAGGTTCTGACAGGCGAGGTGCACGGCGACGAGCCCCGTGGAGCACGCCGTGTAGACGAGGACGCTCTCACCGGTGAGCCCCAGCTTGAACGAGGCCTTGGTGGCCAGGCTCTCGTGGGTGGCGGTGCCGTAGAGCTCGAACAGCGCGGCGCCATCCAGCGGCAGCGTGGCGCGGACCGCGTCCTTGTAGCCGGAGTCGACGGCCCCCGCGTACAGCGAGATGGGCTCCGGCGTGCGCTCCGGGTCGATGCCCGCGTCCTCCAACGCGGACCAGGCCGCCTGGAGGAAGAGCCGCTGCTGCGGGTCCATCCACTGCGCCTCGCGCAGCGACACGTCGAAGAAGCCGGGGTCGAACCCGTCGATGCTGTCCAGGACACCGCCGGCCGGGACGAAGGCCGGGTGCTGGGACAGCTCCACGCCTTCGGGCAGGCCGGGCAGCCGCTCCACCTCCTCGGGGGAGAAGCGGGAGATGGACTCAACGCCCTCGCGCAGGTTCCGCCAGAAGTCCTGGACGGAGTTGGCCCCCGGGAAGCGGCCCGACATGCCCACGATGGCCACGAGTCCGGAGCCCGTCGCGGGCCGCGTCTCGGTGCTCGCCTCGGGGGCCGCCGTGGGTTGCGCGGCGGCGGGGGCAGGGGCGGGCGCCTCATCCACCTTCGCGTCGCGTTCCAGGACGGCGGCCAGGGCGTCCACCGTGGGGTGCTCGAAGAGCCACACCACGGGCACGTCCCGGTTCAACGTCTCCCGCATGCGCTTGGCGATGCGGACGACGGACAGGGACGTGCCGCCCAGGTCATCGAAGAGGTGGTCATGGAGGCCGATGCGCTCCGTGCCCAGCTCCTTCGCCCACAGCGCGGCGAGCTGCTGCGCCAGCGGGCTGGACGGCTCCACGAAGCGCCCACCGCGGCCCGTGGACGCGCTGTCCGGCGCCGGCAGGGCCTTGCGGTCCACCTTGCCACTGGTGCTCAGCGGCAACGTCGGGAGGACCACGAAGACGGACGGCACCATGTACTCCGGGAGCCGCTGGCGCATGCCCGCGCGGAGCGCCGCGACGTCCAGCGGCGCGTCATCGCGGCCCATGGCGTAGCCCACCAGCCGCTTGTCGCCAGGCACGTCCTCGCGGACCACGGCGGCGGCTTCCAGCACGCCGGGTTGCATGCGGAGCGCGGCCTCGACGTCCGCCAGCTCGATGCGGAAGCCCCGCACCTTCACCTGGTTGTCGGTGCGGCCAATGAACTCCAGCGTGCCGTCCGGGAGCCACCGGACCAGGTCTCCCGTCCGGTAGACGCGCTCACCGGGCCGGGTGGCGAAGGGGGAGGGAATGAAGCGCTCCGCCGTGAGGTCCGGCCGCGACACGTACCCACGCCCGAGTCCCTCACCGCCCACATACAGCTCGCCGGGCACCCCCATGGGGACCAGTTGGAGCTGCGAATCCAGCACGTAGGCCTGCGTGTTCGTGACGGGCCGGCCAATGGGCACGGAGGCCCCCACCTGCGAGGCCTCGCGGGCCGTATAGCTGGTGGAGATGATGGAGTTCTCCGTCGGCCCGTACCCGTTGGATACGGGGACGCCGGTCGTGGTCAGCGTCCGGCGCGTGTGCGGGGCGGACAGGATGTCACCCACCACGTGGATGGCCCGCAGCTTCCGCAGCAGGTCGGTCCGGTGCTCCACCACCTGCGAGAACAGGCCGGCGGGGAAGTGGATGAGCGTGACGCCGTGGCGGTCCACCACGCGGGACAACGTCTCCAGATCGCTGGCCTGTGCCTCCGGCGGGTAGAGCACGACGCGGCTGCCGTTGAGCAGCGGAATCCACAGCTCCATCACTGAGCCATCGAACGAGGCGGGCGCCATGACGAGCCCCGTCTCCCGCACACCGAAGCGGATGAACGGCTCGCTGTGCATGAGGCGCAGCACGCCGCGGTGCGGGATGCCCACGCCCTTCGGACGGCCCGTGCTCCCGGACGTGAACATCACGTAGGCCAGGTGGTGCGGCCCCACGTCGGACACCGGAGCCGTGGTGGGCCACGCGGCCAGGTCCAGCTCTTCCAGAATCAAGGTGGGGAGCCCGGCGTCGGGGAGCGGCAGCTTCGCGTGGTTGGCGCGCGAGGTGAGCAGCAGGCGCGGCGGCGCGTCCTCCAGCATGATGGCCAGCCGCTGCGCCGGGTACGACGCGTCCAGCGGCACGAAGGCGCCTCCGGCCTTGAGCACCGCCAACAGCGCGACCACCCAGCCCGTGCCCCGGTCCAGGCTCACGGCCACGAGCACCTCCGTGCCCACGCCGTGAGTGCGGAGCAGATTCGCGAGCTGATTGGCCCGCGTGTCCAACTGCTCGAAGGTCAGCGTCTCGTCACCGCACTCCAGTGCCACGGCGAACGGTCGCAGGGCGGCGTGCCGCGCGATGACCTCCGCGATGGTGCCGCCAGCGCCGTCGTACCGCGCCGAGGCGCCGTTCCATTCCTGGAGGAGCTGCTGCCGCTCGCCCGGGGTGAGCATCTCCAGCGTGCCCAGCGGCTGGTCCGGCGAGGCGGTCACGGACTCCAGGAGCACGCGCAGGTGCCCGGCGAGGCGGGCCACCGTGGCGGGCTCGAACAGGTCGGTGCTGTACTCGATGGCGCCGCGCAGACCGTCGGCGTCTTCCGTGAGGGCGAGCCCCAGGTCGAAGCGCGAGGTCGCGATGTCCACGTCCGCCGGCCGCAACGTGAGGCCGCTGGCCTGCATCGGCCCCGTGGGCGTGTTGAGCAGCGAGAAGTAGGTCTGGACCAGGGGATTGCGGTCCAGGCCTCTCCGGGGGTGGAGCTCCTCGACCAGCTTCTCGAAGGGCAGATCCTGGTGCTCGTAGGCGGCCCGGGTGGTGTCGCGGACCTGCGCGAGCAACGCGCGGAACGAGTCCCGCGGACGCACCCGGGCCCTCAGCACCAGCGTGTTGGCGAAGAACCCGACCAGGCCCTCGACCTCACCGTGGCGGCGGCCCGCGATGGGCGAGCCCACCAGCAGGTCTTCCTGCCGGCTGTACCGCGAGAGCAGCAACTGCCACACGGCCAGCAGCGCCATGTAGGGCGTGGCCCCCGCCTGACGCGCCAGCGCGAGGAACGGCGCCACCACGTCCTGGGGTAGGTGAACGGGGACCAGTTCGCCGAACTGCGAGCGATGCGAGGCCCGAGCCTTGTCGGTGGGCAGGTCCAGCACCAGCGGTGCACCGGCGAGCTGCGCCTTCCACCAATCCACCTGCGCGGAGAGCACCTCGCCCTGGAGCCACTGCCGCTGCCAGGTCGCGAAGTCCGCGTACTGGATGGGCAGCGTCGGCAGCGTGGGGCCTCGGCCCTGGGAGAACGCCTCGTAGGCGGCGGCGACCTCACGCACGATGACGCCGAACGACCAGCCGTCCGACACGATGTGGTGCATGACGAGCACCAGCACGTGCAGCTCCGCGTCCAGCTTCAACAGCAGGGTGCGGAGGAGCGGCCCGGTGCTCAAGTCGAACGGCTGGCCGGCTTCCGTGGAGGCCAACCGGCGTGCCTCGGCCTCGCGCTCGCTCTGAGGCAGGCCGGTGAGGTCCGTCAACGGGAGGGCCCAATTCCCCGCGGGATGGATGACCTGGATGGGGTCACCGTCCCGCATCACGAAGGTCGTGCGCAGCGGCTCGTGGCGCCGGACGAGGTACTCCACGGCCCGGCGAAGGGCCTCGGTGTCCAGCGCGCCTTCCAGCCGGACCGCGGCGGGCAGGTTGTACTGGCTGCCACCGGGCTGGAGCTGGTCGATGAGCCACAAGCGTTGCTGCGCGAAGGACGGCGGCAGGTTCCCATCGCGCGGCACGGGCCGGAGCTGGGGAGTCTGGGGGCCGGCGGCGCGGACCAGCATGCCTTCCTCGACGAGCTCGGTGACGCGAGCCACGGAGGGCGCGTCGAAGAGCGCGTTGAGGGAGAGCTCCACGCCGAAGGTGCTGCGCAGCCGGGAGATGACTTGCGTGGCCAGGAGCGAGTGACCGCCCAAGGCGAAGAAGTCATCGTGCAGCCCCACGTGCTCCACGCGGAGGAGTTCCCGGAAGATGGTCGCGACGCGCTGCTGGAAGGGAGTCATGCGCTCGGGCACGGGCGGGGCAACGGCCCCGGGGGCAGGGGTGGTCACCGGCTGAGGCAGGGCCTTTCGGTCCACCTTGCCGTTGGGAGACAGAGGTAGGGACGGCAACGCCACGATGGCCGTGGGCACCATGTGGGCCGGTAGCTGTTCGGCCAGCCGGGCCCGCAGCGCCGTGACGTCCGGCGCCGGTTCACCCGTGACGTAGGCCACGAGGCGCTGATCGCCCGGGGCGTCCTCACGCACCACGGAGACGGCGTCGCGGACACCGGGGTGGGCCCGCAGCGCGGCTTCGATTTCTCCAAGCTCGATGCGGAAGCCGCGCAGCTTCACCTGGAAGTCGGCTCGGCCCAGGTACTCCAGGGTGCCGTCCGGCAGCCACCGCGCCACGTCACCGGTGCGGTAGAGGCGGGCCCCGGGAATGCCGCTGAAGCCGTCCGGGATGAAGCGCTCCGCCGTCAACTGCGGCCGCTGCCAGTACCCGCGGCCCACCTGCACGCCGCCAATGTGCAGCTCGCCCGGAATGCCCACCGGCGTCGGCTGCCCGTGCACGTCCAGCACGTACAGCACCGTGTTCGCCACCGGCCGGCCAATCGGCACCCGGTGGAAGTCCTCCCCACGCGGGCACGGCCAGTAGGTGACGTCCACCGCTGCTT
>JBKGHI010000241.1:0-13249 GCA_046520405.1 Myxococcus sp. 1LA | reverse complement strand
GCCCGTGCCCGTGGAAGGCGGCACGGCGGCGCAGGGCCCGACGGGCACGGTGGCTCCGACGGAGAGCCGCGGTCCGGCGGACCAGACGGTGCGCGTGTCGGTGAAGACGCTGGAGTCCATCGCGCTCCAGGTGGAGCTGCTCCTGGCGGGGCGCGCGCAGCAGACGCGGCGTGGCGCCGCGCACCGCGTGTTGATGGACGGGATGCGTGAGGTGCTGATGCACCTGGAGCGCTCGGCGTCGCAGCTCGCGATGGCGGGAGGCGGTCCCGCCCTGGAGCCGCTCCGCGCGGGCGTGACGCAGATGCGCGGGCTCCAAAAGCAACTGTTGGAGCTGACGAAGGAGTCTCACCGCGACGGCGAGCAGCTCACGCTGGTGGCCCAGGTGGCGCGGGACGACCTGCGGGATTTGCGCATGGTGCCGGCCTCGCAGGTGCTGGAGCCGCTGCGGCGCACCGTGCGGGAGACGGCCGCGCGGCTCGACAAGCAGGTGACGCTGGAGCTGACCGGCGGCGAGGTGCGGTTGGACCGGCGCATCCTCGACGCGCTGAAGGACCCGCTGCTGCACCTGGTGCGCAACGCCATCGACCACGGCCTGGAGTCCACCGAAGCGCGGCGGGCCGCGGGCAAGCCCGAGGCGGGCCGCCTGAAGGTGCGGGTGGAGCCCCGGGGCTCTCGCATCGCGGTGGTGGTGGAGGATGACGGCTCTGGCCTGTCGCCCAGCCGCGTGCGCGCCACGGCGGTGCGGCGGGGCCTGCTGTCATCCGAGGAAGCGGAGAAGCTCTCGGACGCGGAGGCGGCGCGGCTCGTCTTCCAGCCGGGCTTCTCCACCCGTGAGCAGGTGACGGCGACCTCCGGCCGGGGCGTGGGCCTGGACGTGGTGCAGGCCACCGCGCAGCGGCTCCAGGGCTCGGTGGACGTGGCCTTCACGGCGGGGCAGGGCACGCGCTTCACGGTGGACCTGCCGCTGACGCTGGCCGCCGCGCTGGGGCTGCTCGTGCGCACGGGCACCACGGTGTCCGCCATCCCGTCGGACAGCGTGAATCGCATCCTCCGGCTGAACCCGGACGACGTGGGCACCGTCGCGGGCCGCGTGGTGGCGCGCCTGGACGGGGAGCAGCTCACGTTCCTCCCGCTGGCGGAGGCCATTGGCCTGCCGCGGCTGCCGCTGGCGCTGGACTCTGGAAAGGTGCAGGCCGCCGCGCTGCTGACGGTGGGCGAGGACAAGGTGCTGTACGCCATCGACGAGGTGGTGGGGCAGCAGGAGATTGTCGTCCGTTCGCTGGGGCGCCACCTCAAGGGCGTGCGGCACCTGGCGGGCGCGGCGGTGCTGGACGACGGCCGCGTGGTGCCGGTGCTCAACGCGGCGGAGCTGGTGCGCGCGGCCCGGCCGGAGACGCGCTCGGTGGTCCGCGAGACGGCGCGGCCGCGCATCCTCGTGTGCGACGACGCGCTCACCACGCGCTTCGCCATGAAGTCGCTGCTGGAGATTGCCGGCTACCCGGTGGTGACGGCGGCGGACGGTGAAGAGGCGTGGGGCATCCTGGAGCGCACGTCCTGCCAGTTGGTGGTGAGTGACTGGCAGATGCCCCGGCTGGACGGCGTGGGGCTGGCGCGGCGAATCAAGTCCCACCCGCAGCTCCACCGCACGCCCATCATCCTGGTGACGTCGCTCGACAGCCCCGAGGACCGCGCCGCCGGTCTGGAGGCGGGCGCGGATGGCTACCTGGTCAAGCGCGAGGTGGAGCGGGGCCGCCTGCTGGAGCTGGTGCGCCAGCTCTTCCCGCGTCCTGACCGCGCCGCACGGAGCGCCTCACGCGTCGCGAGGCGCCATGGGCACGGTGTCGTCCACCGGAAGGTGGACCACCCAGCCGTTGCCCGTCTCCTCCGGCAGCGAGAGCCCTCCGCGCAGCCGCTGCGTCAGGTGCCGCAGCAGGGTGATGGTCTTCTCCGACAGCGCCTTTCCGCTTCGGAGGGTGACGCGCAGTTGCCACACGCCCGCGTCCCCCGCGGACTCCACTCGCACCGCGGCGGGCGCGCCCGAGGACGCCACCGCGCGGGCCAGCGTGCGCACCAGCAGCTCCACGTCGTCGCGGGGACCGGGGATGGCCACGGGCCGGTCCGGAAGCGTCATCGTCGTGTCCACCGCGCGGCTGCCGCGCGCGGCGGGGATGAAGGCGGTGCGCAGCAGGGGGCGCAAATCCTCCACGCCCTCATGCTCCACCTTCGCGAGCCGGCGCTCGATGATGGCGCTCTGGTCGTCCGCCGAACGGCGCAGCCGCTCCAGGTAGCGTTGGATGGGAGCCGTCAGCCCGCCCGTCGTTCCCTTCAGCATCATGTCCACGTATCCCGTGATGACCATCAATGGTGTCCTGAGGTCGTGTGACGCCCGGGAGCGCCGGTGCTCCTGGTTCGTCACCCGCCGCGTCAATCGTTGCTGCGCCTTCAGGAGATGCACGTGCCGCGCCGCCGCGTCCCGCTCGCGGGCATGGGCCGCCAGCAGGGCCGCGCCGAACTCCGACAGCCGGGCCAGCACGCGCACGTCCCGGGCCGTGGGCCGCTCCGGCCACACCACCAGGACGGCCGGCGGCTCTGCCGGGCCGGCGCGCGCGGCACGGAGCCAGGCCCCGTCCGCGCCACACAGACGCGTCCGTCATAGAAGGTCGCCCCGGAGGCCCCCGTCAGGCGCTGGGCTTCTTGGACAAGGGCTTCCAGCCCCGCCCGTGCCCCGCACCGAAATGCGCGCTCCGCGACATTCGCGAGCGCCTGTTCCACCCCTGCATCGAGTTCGTCCTCGATGCGCCACCCCATCCAAGCACCGTCCAGCACGCCGGAAGGTATGAGCACGCCACGAACGCGCCGCAACACTGCTCAAGGTGGGATGCAGACGCCCGACTTTCGGAAATCCTTTTCCCTTCAGGGCGTGTGCTCCCCCCACTTTTTACCGTCGGGCGGAACGAAGCGACCCCGCAACCCCGCTCAATTCCTGAGAACGGGCCTCTGGCCGGGCACTTGCTAACGGCATCCGGCACGGGTGGCGGAAGGGGCGAATGGGGACTCTCGATTACTACGCGGCAATCGCTCGACTTGCTCCAGGTGGACTGGCGCGCAGCGCGGTCCGGCGTGTTCAAGGCGTGGCGCGGCAGGCGCTCTACCGTCGGCGCGAGCGCGCGGACGAGGTGCAGCTCCTCGAGTGCTACGGCGCGGCGGATGGCGCGGAGCTGGTGGAGCTGGCGCTGGGCCAGCGCAGGACGCGCATCTGGTGTGAGCTGTCGCAGCGCGCGTCGGTGCTGGAGGCGCTCGCCTCGGTGCCCGGCGGAGTGGAGCGCGCCCGGGCCCGCGCGCAGGCGGCGCTCCGCCAGGAGTGGGACATCTTCGGCACACCGGCGGTCTTCGGTGAAGGCCGCCCCGTGGACTGGTCCCTGGACCCGGTGAGTGGTCACCGCTATCCGGTGGAGCCGGTGGAGCGCTTGTCGCTGGCCGTGACGGGGAGCGACCCGAAGTACCCGTGGGTGATGGGCCGACTCGACAGCGTCGTGGCGCTGGGGCAGGGCTACTGGGTGGAGACGGCCGTCGACGCGCGCTCGCGGCTGGCGGATGCCTTCGTGGCGCAGGTGCTGGACTTCCTCCAGGCCAACCCCGTGGGCCAGGGCGTGCACTGGACGTGTGCCATGGAGGTGGCGCTGCGCGCCGCGAACCTGGCGCAGGCGCTGGCCATGTTCTCCGACGCGCCCGTGGTGGCGCGGCCGGACTTCCTGGTGCCGGTGCTGAGCGCGCTGGCCGAGCACACCGCCTGGGTGGAGGCCCACCTGGAGGACCGGGGCGCGGTGCCCAACAACCACCTGGTCTCCAACTACGTGGGGCTGTTGGTGGTGGGCCTGCTCTTCCCGGAGCTGCCGGGCTCGCCGCAGCAGGTGTCGCTGGCGGTGGGCGGGCTGCGCGAGCAGATGGAGAAGCAGGTGCACCTGGAGGGCACGTCCTTCGAGGGCTCCATCCCCTATCACCGCCTGTCGGTGGAGCTGTTCACCCTGGCGTATCTCACCGCGCGCGGCGCGGGCGTGCCGCTGGGGCCCAAGTACGAATCCAGGCTGCGCCGCATGTTCCACGCCGTGCGCGCGTGGTGCTCCGAGCAGGGATTGGCGCCACAGATTGGCGACAATGACTCCGGCCGTGCCTTCCCGCTGCGCGAGCGCGAGGACAACGCGCACGGCTATCTGGTGGGGCTGGGGGCGGCGCTCTTCGGCGACGCGGGCCTGGGCGGTGGCGAGTTCGTGGATGAGGCCGCGTGGCTGCTGGGCCGTGCCGGGCAGACGCGTTTCGCCGCGCTCGCGCCCGCGCCGGAGCCCGTTTCGGTGAGTTTTCCGGAAGGTGGTTTCCACATCTTGCGCGGCGCGGGGGGCGTTATCACTGTCAGCGCCGGCAAGCAGGGACAAGGCGGGGTCGGGGGACACAGCCACAACGACAAACTTTCTTTCGAGCTCCACGTCGACGGGCGTCCCGTCATCGTGGATCCAGGCACCGGCACGTACACGCGGGAGCCCGCGCTGCGGAACTGGTTCCGCGGAACGGCCGCGCACAACACGGTGCAGGTGGACGACGCGGAGCAGGCGCCGCTGGACCCGGCGCGGTTGTTCGCGCTGCCGGAGGAGGCTCGGGCACGGGTGGTGGCCTTCCTGCCGGGGAAGTCGGTGGACAGGCTGCTGGTGCGGCATGACGGCTACCGCCGGCTGCCGGCGCCCGTGGGAATTGAGCGCACGTTCCGGCTGGACCGGGGCGAGCGCGCTCTGGCCGGACGTGACCGCTTCGTGGGCACGGGCCGGCATGACGTGGTGGGCAGATTCCATCTGCCAGATGAACAGGCGCGAGTGGTGTCGCCTCAGGTGCAGGTCCTGTCACGCGCGGGTCGTGTGATGGAAGAGCCGGTGTCGTTCGAGCCGCTCGTGGTGGAGCTGGGCCCTGAAGGGGCCCCGCTCGCCTGGGTGGTGCTGGAGAAGGGCCTGACGGCGCGGTTGGTGCCGTCGAAGTATTCGCCAGGGTACGGGCGGGTGGTGCCGTCGCTGGCGGTGGAGTTCCGGGGGCAGGTGACGCCTCCGGCGTGGCTGAGGTGGGTGGTCGTTTTCCGCTGAGTGTCGGGTCGGGACGTGACCGTCATAACGGCACGTCGCATCAGGAGAGGTGAGGACGATGAGGGTGATGGTGAGCAGCCCGCTGCTGGAGCGCATCAAGAAGCGGGACGCGAGGGTGGGAGTGGTCGGACTTGGCTACGTCGGTCTTCCGCTGGGCATGGCGTTCGCGGAGGCGGGCTTCCCCGTCATGGGGCTCGACATCGACAAGCGGAAGATTGACAAGATTGAGAAGGGGGAGAGCTACATCAAGCACATCCCCAGCGCGCCGCTGTCGGAGCTGAGCAAGTCAGGCAAGCTGAAGGCCACCACGGACTTCGCCAAGGCGAAGGACATGGACTGCGTCATCATCTGCGTGCCCACGCCGCTCACCGCGTCGCGTGAGCCGGACATGAGCTACATCATCCAGACGGGCGAGGCGTTGGCGCCGCACGTGCGTCCGGGCCAGCTCTTCATCCTGGAGTCCACCACGTATCCAGGGACGACGGAGGAGGTGCTCAAGCCGCTGCTGGAGAAGAACGGCCTCAAGGCCGGCAAGGACTTCTACCTGGCCTTCAGCCCCGAGCGCGAGGACCCGGGCAACAAGAGCTTCAACACCAAGACGATTCCGAAGATTGTCGGCGGCTACTCGCCCGAGTGCTCCGAGGTGGCCGCGGCCCTCTACGGCAGCGCGCTGAAGGAAGTGGTGCCGGTGTCCTCCACCCGCGTGGCGGAGCTGGCCAAGCTGCTGGAGAACATCTTCCGCTGCGTCAACATCGCCATGGTCAACGAGATGAAGATGCTCTGCGACCGCATGAACGTGGACGTGTGGGAGGTCATCCAGGCCGCGAGCACCAAGCCCTTCGGCTTCATGCCCTTCTTCCCGGGCCCCGGCCTGGGCGGGCACTGCATCCCGATTGACCCGTTCTACCTGACGTGGAAGGCGCGCGAGTACGAGTTCCACACCAAGTTCATCGAGCTGGCTGGCGAGGTGAACTGGCAGATGCCGTACTACGTGGTGCAGCGCACCATGGAGGCGCTCAACAAGAACAAGCAGACGCTCAACGGGGCGAAGGTCCTCTGCCTGGGCGCGGCGTACAAGAAGGACATCGACGACATGCGCGAGAGTCCTTCGCTGCGCATCATGACGCTGCTGGCGGAGAAGGGCGCGGAGCTGTCGTACCACGACCCGTACGTCCCCGAGCTGCACAAGGGCCACGGCTTCAACATGGAGATGAAGTCCGTGCCGCTGAAGCCGGAGACGCTGGGCCAGTACGACGCGGTCCTCATCCTCACGGACCACTCGGACATCGACTACGCCATGGTGGTGGACCGCGCCAAGGTCGTCATCGACACGCGCAACGCCACCAAGGGTGTCAGCAAGGGTCGTGAGAAAGTGACGAAGGCCTGACAGTCACAAGCCGCCCGCCCGGAAACCGACCCTCCGGGCGGGGGGCCCCACGTTCACGGATTCCGCCCGGGCGGCATCCGTGAGCGCGGAGCTGCTCGAATCGCAGTGGGGATGGGGTTAGTGTCGAGGGCGTGCAAGCCCTCTTTCGAACCGTGTTTCCCCTGCTGGCACTTTCGGCGCTGCTGACGGCGGCGGCGCCCGTGCCGGATGCGCGCGTGAAGCTGCTCGATTCGATGTCCACCGAGCTGGCGCGCAACCACCAGCAATTGAAGATGCAGAACCACGAGCCCCCGTACTTCATGAGCTACCAGCTCAAGGACTACGAGCAGTACGTGGTGTCCGCGCGCTATGGGGCGCTGTTCATGGACGACGGCTACCGCGAGCGGAAGCTGTACGTCGACGTGCGCGTGGGCGACTACGACTTCGACAGCTCGGTGGTGGAGGGGTTGGAGTTCACCTTCTCCAGCCGGGGCACCAGCTATGTGTCGCGCAAGGAAGGCCCGCTGGATGACTCGCCGCTGGCCCTGCGCACCGCGCTGTGGCTCATCACCGACGAGAAGTACAAGTCCGCGCTGTTCCAGTACCTGAAGAAGAAGGGCGAGGACGTCTACGCGGTCGAGGACCCGAAGCGCCCGCCGTCCTTCTCGCGCGAGAAGCCGGTGCAGCACGTGTCGCCGCCGGTGACGGCGCCGTTCGACCGCGAGCGCTGGGTGAAGCTGGCCCGCGACGTGTCGGCGCGCTTCAACGCGCATCCGGAGTTGTTCGACTCGGAGGTGCGCATCACCAAGGACAAGGTGACGCGGCTGTTCGTGTCCTCGGAAGGCAGCCGCATCATCACCGAGGAGACGCTGTACGGCCTGCACGTCTCCGCCGTCACCCGCGCGCCGGACGGGCAGTTGTTGGACAACTCGCGCGACTTCTACGTGCCCAATGAAGCGGGGCTGCCGGACGCGGCGCGCCTGAACAAGGCGGCGGATGACGTCATCCGGGAGCTGCTGGCCCTGCGCGCGGCGCCCGCCATCGACCCGTACACCGGCCCCGCCATCCTCGCGCCGGAGGCGGCCGGGGTGCTCTTCCACGAGGCCGTGGGCCACCGGCTGGAAGGGGACCGGCAGGACGGGGACAACGAGGGCAAGACGTTCAAGGGCCAGGTGGGCAAGCAGGTGCTGCCGGCGTTCATCTCCATCTACGACGACCCCACCCGCCGCGTGCTCAACGATGAGCCGCTCAACGGCTACTACCTCTTCGACGAGGAGGGCGTGCGTGGCCAGCGGGTGACGCTGGTGGAGAAGGGCGTGCTGCGCAACTACCTCCAGGGGCGCCGGCCGGTGGAGGGCTTCCTCCAGTCGAATGGCCACGGCCGCAGCCAGGGCAACCTGAAGCCGGTGGCGCGCATGGCGAACCTGCTGGTGGAGAGCACGAATGGCTTGAGCGACGCGGCGCTGAAGAAGCGCCTGATTGCCGAGGCGAAGCGTCAGGGCAAGCCGTATGGCCTCATCATCCGCGACATCACCGGCGGCAACACCAACACGTCCAGCTCTGGCTACCAGGCCTTCAAGGGCGTGCCGCGCATGGTGTACCGGGTGGACGTCAAGACGGGGCAGGAGACGCTGGTGCGCGGCGTGGAGATCGTGGGCACGCCGCTGTCCGCGGTGAACCGCATCCTGGCCTCGGGGCAGAAGCAGGGCATCTTCAACGGCTTCTGCGGCGCGGAGAGCGGCAACGTCCCGGTGTCCACCGTGGCGCCGGCCATGCTGCTCCAGGAGCTGGAGCTTCAGCGGACGGTGGAGGGGAAAGACCGCCCGCCGATTCTCACCAGCCCGGCGGCGCTGGAGGCCCCGGCGATGAAGCCGTAGCCCCCGCGCCTCAGTGCCCCAGCCGCTCGTGGGCGGTCGCCAGGACGCCGTGGAGCCGCTGGGGCTCGAAGGGTTTGGTGAGCAGCGGGTTCTTCACCTCCTTGAGGAACCGCTGCATCTCCACCGAGAAGACGCCGCCGGAGATGAAGACGATGCGCTCGTGCAGGCCCGGCCACGTGGCGCGCACCGTCTCGTAGACGTCCATGCCGGTGAGCTCCGGCATCATCAAGTCACAGAGGATGACGTCGAAGTCCGGGGTGGCCCGTATTCGCTCCAGGGCTTCGCGGCCGTTGGCGGCGCTGACCAGCTCATGGCCTCGCATCAGGCGGCGGAGCAGGTCCACCACCCGGGGCTCGTCGTCCACCACCAGGATGCGCCGGGCGCGTGGTGCCGGGAGGGCTTCGCACTCGGTTGCCTTGGGTTGTTCGGGCAGGTCGGCGCGCCGCAGCGTCACCTCCACCGTGGTGCCCTTGCCGGGCTCGCTGTGCACGCGGATATCTCCACCCAGCGAGGTGATGATGTCGCGGCAGATGGGCAGCCCCATGCCCATGCCTCCGCCGCGCGTGGTGAAGAACGGGTCGAAGACGTGGGGCAGCACGTCGGGCGGGATGCCCCGGCCGGTGTCGGAGATGGACAGCACCACGCCCCCGGCCTCCTCGCGCAGGGCGAGCGTGAGCTGATTCTCCGAGACGCGCCCTTCGGGAATCGCCTGCGCGGCGTTGATGACGAGGTTGAGCACGACCTGACCCAACTTCGTCGTCGTGCCCAGCACGCGGGGCACGTTCTTCCCGAAGTCCCGCACCACGCGCGCCCGGTGGCGCAGGTGGTTGGCGGCCATGCGCAGCGCGCGCTCCAGGACGGCCGGAAGGTCCACGGGCTCTTCGGCGCAGGTGTCCCCCTGGGAGATGGCGCGAAGGTCCGCGACGACGCGTCGGATGTGTCGCGCGCCCTCCAGTGCCTCGTCCAGCACCTGGTGGCACTCGTCGGCCAGGGGAGCCGGCAGCGCATGGCAGGGCAGCCGCTGCTGGAGGTACTCGATGTTCCCCGTCGTGTACGCCAGCGGGTTGTTGATTTCGTGCGCCAGCCCCGCGGCGAGGAGGTTGAGCGACAGCGTCCGGTGCTCGCGCTCCTGCTCCTCCTGCAACTGAGCGCGCTGCTGCTCACGCTCCTCGGCCCACCGCGACAGCAGGGCCTCCACGTCACCCTGCATCCGCCGCAAGGCGGCTGTCTCCCGCTGAAGCGATTCGCGGACGGACGCGGAAATGTCCGAGCCCTCCACCGCGGTGAGCCGCTCCAACTCAGCGACGGACGCCTGCATGCGCTCCAGCAGCGTTTGTCCGTCCAACACCGTACCGGGCCGAGGCTCCCGGCTGCCCTCCTGCTCCATGGTGTGCCCCTCGAACCGAGGCCCGACGGCGCCCCGAGGCTTCCAGTTTCCCATCAAGTGAGAAATCTGTCCGCGCCTCTATACACTGCATCCAATGTGCACTTTTGAAAATCGCGGGGGACGCCGGCGCCTCACTGAGGGGTAGACAGGGGTGCGATAGGCAGCGGGTTGGCGGGGCGAGGGCGGAGCGGGTGGAGTTGCCTGGCGCCCTTGAAGCCGCGCAGTCGCACGTACCGGCGGAAGTCCTGGAGAAAGCTCTCCTGGGAGACGCCCACGGATTGCTGGAAAGCGCGGTCGAAGTCCGGGCCCTGGCCATGGTGCTCAGCAGCGCGCGGATGGTGCCCTCGCCGTAGCGGCGCACCAGGAAGGTGAAGGCGTGGTGGGCGGCGCCATACACGACGCCGCTTTCAGTCTGGTAGAGCGCGTCCGCTTGCGACAGCGGGTCCGCGTTGGGGTGCTTGCGCCAGTACTGCTCCAGGTCGTCCAGGCTGGAGACGCGGTAGCCCTGTTCGGCGGTGTAGGAGGCCATGCCCTCGCGGAACCAGAGGGGGATGCGCTTGCGCGTCCAGCCGAGCCGGTCCGAGGCCACTGGTACATGAGGCTGTGGGTGAGCTCGTGCAGCAGCAGTTCGTCCACCTGGCCCTGGCTGGCGCCCCGGGCGGTCCAGGTGCGGGGGCTCTGCAGCTCAATCTGCTCGTAGCGGGCCCAGGCGCGCAGGAAGTCATGGCCCGGGCGGTTGGCGGCGCGCTCCAGCGACGCGTGGTTGGGGTGGACGACGATGGTGACGGTGTCGTCGAAGGTGCCCCAGCGGTGGAGGCGGGGGAGGGCGCGCTCGACGGCGAGCCGCACCTGTTGGGCCGCCTCGGCGTCGCGGGGCTGGTACTCCACGTCGATGCTGGTGCCCACGGGCGCGCGCGTCGCGCCGGTGCCCAGGTCGAGGGGGACGCGGGTGCTGCGGGGACTGGCGCAGCCGACGAGCAGCCCGAAGACGAGCAGCATCGCTGCCCAGCCGGGCCTGTCGTGACGACACCTGGCTGCTGGCGACACCTGACTCACTCCACACCCAACCAGCGAAGCACCGCGCGTCCGACGTCGGCCACGGTGGAGAAGGACTCCACCTCGGGCGCGGGCGGGCCGAAGTAGAGCACGGGCACGGGGTGAAGCGTGTGGCCACGGGTGGACAGGTCCTCCACGTTGCCGTGGTCGCTGCACACCAGGACGCGGGCGCCAGCGGGCCGCGAGGCCGCCACCGCGCGGGTGAAGGCATCGAACGCGTCGAGCGCGGCCAGGGCGGCCGTCCAGTCCTGGGCGTGGCCGGCCTCGTCCGCCAGGTAGTGCTCGAAGAAGGTGAAGTCCGCGCCCGAGGCCACCTTCCAGAAGACGGCGGCGGCTTCTTCGGGCGAGCGCTCCGGCGCGGGCAGCCCGTAGGCCCGGGCGCTGGCGCCGGTGATGTCGTGGGTGAGGCCGTCCCCGGCGCGGGCGTCATCGAGCGTCCGCAGGGGGACACCGCCCGCGGCGAAGGCCAGCTTGGAGGCGGAGGGCCTCACCTTGCGGCGTTCCTCGGGCGCGAGGACGAACTCCGGCGGCGAGCTGCTGGGACGGCGGGGGACGCCCAGCGCGTCCAGGTAGGGCGCGGGGTAGGCATTGGCGAAGGTGGCGGTGCGGCCCGCGGCGCCCAGCCTCCGGACGATGGAGCGGTCCGCCATCAAGCCCCGCAGCGGCGCGTTGGGGTAGCCCAGCACGTGGCGGCCCAGCAGCATGGGGGCCGGGTCTCCCGTGAGGATGGCCGTCTGGTTGGACGCGGACTGGGGCCGCCCGGGGACGCCGAAGGTGGTGTCCACGGGGATGCAGCGGCCCGCATGGGGCAGGGGCGGGCTGGGGGCGTCCTCGAAGTGGGACAGCAGGTGTTCCCGGTGGGCGAGCGGATTGATGGCCGGGTCCTTCCGGCCAATGCCCACACCATCGATGAACAGGAGCGCGACGCGCACGGCTGGGGACTGTATCCTCGAATCCGACACGCATGGCCCTCCACGGCGACCTCTTCAGCTATCCGCTTCCTGAGTTCCTTCAATGGTTGGACAGCTCCCGCAAGACGGGAACGCTCCAGCTTTCCTGGGAGGCGGGCGAGCGCAAGCTCTTCCTCCTCTCCGGCCAGGTGGGTGCCACCGCCGCCGAAGGGCTGCGCGGCCGGGTGGCGCGGCTGCTGACGCTGTCCAAGCTGGCCTCCGGGACGAAGGTGCTCGCCGGCTTCGACGAGCTGGCGCGTACGCCGGACGTGGACGCCGCGTTCGACATCCACGGCATCCAGGCCCGGTGGATTCGCGATTTGGGGCGTGAGGAGCTGTTCGCCGCGATGACGGATTTGACCATCGCCGGCCGTGGCACCTTCCACTGGACGGAGGACGCGGACCGCTCCGGCGAGGACTGGGTGCCGTCCGACATGGGGATCCGCGAGCTGCTCTTCGAGTCCCTGCGGTGGGTGGATGAGCAGCCCGACGTGGACAAGGCGCTGCCCATCGACGCGCTCAGCGTGCGCGCGCTGTCACCGCCAAGCCCGAGCCAGCCGCTGATGCACCGGATCATCCTGGGGCTGTGCACGTCGCCGCAGAACCTGGGGCGGCTGCGCCTGTCCATGGGCGTGTCCCGCTCCTCGGTGACGCGGCGGGTGCACGAGCTGCTGCGGGCGAAGCTGGTTGAGGTGGACGGGGCGCCGCAGGTGGAGGCGGACCCGGTGGCGGAGATGCTGGAGAAGGGCGCGGTGCTGATGCGCGAGGGCCAGTACGACGCCGCGGGCATCGTCTGCGCGTCCCTGCTGGCCAGCGACCCTGCGGACCGGCGCGTGCGCGAGTTCGCCCGGCTGGTGCAGCGCGAGCACGTGGCGGCGCTCTACGCGGACATGCCGCCCCTGATGGTGCCCGTCATGGTGCATGACCCGCAGGGGCAGGCGCTGCTCAAGCCCGAGGAGCGGCAGATCGCCGGGCTGGTGAATGGCACCTGGGACGTGTCCACGCTGGTGCTGGCCAGCCCCGCGCGGGAGCTGGAGACGCTGAAGACGCTGGCGAAGCTGCAGCGCATGGGGCTGCTGCAGCTCGTCTTCCCGCGCTGAGCGGCGCCGGTGGGGCTACTCCGCGCTGGGCAGCCCCACCGCGTTGAGCCGGATGAAGACCTGCATCATCACGTACAGGGAGAAGGCGGCGTCATCCACGCGCAGGTGCTGCTGCGTGGCCAGGCCCTGAAGCCGGAGCAGGTCGGCCCCATCCACGCGGAGCAGGAAGGCCTGCTGGCCCAGGGAGCCTTCCCCCGCGAAGGCCAGCGCGCGCCGGATGGCGTCCGTGCATGCGTTGACGCAGGTGGAGTAGTCGCCCGTCATGAACGCTGCCTCGGCGGCGCGCGCATGGTCGAACATGTCGCCCGGCGCCAGGGCGCTGGCGGCGCCAGCAGCTTGGGGCCGCCGGGCTGGGGGGCGGGAATGGGCGCCGGCTCCACTCGCGGCGGC
>JBKGHI010000240.1:0-13265 GCA_046520405.1 Myxococcus sp. 1LA | reverse complement strand
GCTCCCGACCGGACGCCGCCGCGGCGGAGCCGCAGCCGCGGCGGGGGCAGGCGGCGCCACCGCTGGCGCGTTCGCCGCGTTCATGTAGCCCTGCTCCAGCGTCGAATCGAAGGTCTTCTCCCCCGCCGACGCCAGGCCCTCCACCTTCTTGGTGATGAAGTCGCCGATGCGCGTGAAGGGCATGGTCATCGCCTCCCACAGCGACACCGGATGGCGAACCACGTGCGTCACGATGGCGTCGCTCTCCACGCCGTCCACGTCATAGAAGACGCCGCGCTTGCCCACCGTGAGCTCCGTGCTCCGGCCGCTCGTCACCGGCACCGCCACCTCGTAGCCCGGCGTCCCATCCTTCGGCGCCACCTGGACGTAGAGGATGCACGTGGTGCCCAGCGACGTCAGCGCGGTGTGCGCGGCCCGGTTCGTCACCAGCACCGACAGCGTGTACTTGCGGCCACCGAGGATGAGCGTCCCCTTCTCCACCAGCGCCAACCGCTTGGGCATGTAGAGGCTGGGCATGCTGATGAAGTTGTTGGCGAACAGCAGCAGCCAGCGCTGGTAGAGCACCAGCCGCTCCAACTCGACAATCGCATCCAACGTGGGCTTGAGCGCGAGGTCCGCCGCGCTCGCCGCCTCGATGGCATCCAGGTCCGCGTCGGACACGTTGGGCAGCGTGTCCACCAGCTTGCGCACCGGGTTCGCGTCCAGCTGCGCCTGCCACGTCAGCACGCCGTCCGCCTTCGCCAACAGCTCGCGCCAGGCCGAGTCCGTCAGCCGCTGCGCGTCCCCCGTCATCGGCGTGGCGACATCCTTCCGGAACGCCTCCAGCAGCTCGTACGCGGGGCCGCGCAACAGGCGCGACCACTCCAGCGCACCCGACGCGTCCGGAGGCGCGATGGGCAAGTCCCCCGCCGCCTTCCCCAACGCCGCCAGGTCCCCCAGCGCTCCTTCCACGCGCTCGGCGCGCAGGCGCAGGCTGGCCGCCGCCTCGGGCTGCGCGGCCACCAGCCGGCACTGCACGAAGTACGCGTCCAGGTGAGGCGCCACCTCGCGCACGCGCTTCGCCGTGTCCAGGCTGACCTCGCCCCAGACGAACGCCGCGCCCTGCTTGCCCCGGTGCTCCAGCAGCTTCGCGCGCTCCTCGCGGAGGCGCTTCACCAGCGTCGCGTCCACCCCCGCCTGCCCCGCCCGGTTCGTCAGCGCGGGGAAGCTGGCCATCAGCTCCTGGGCCAGCGGGCGGAGGTGCTCGGACAGGTGCGCGGGCGCGATGATGCCGTCGCCATTCTGCCCGGACTCACGCAACGCCTTCTCACTGTCGCGCACCTGCGCCAGGGAGATGCGCCCGGCGTCGGGGGCCTTCAGCGTCCGGAGAATCATCTCCGCCGCGCCGCGCAGGGGCCGCGCCTCCTCGCTGAGCGCGTCCAGCTCCAGCACGTCACTGGAGGCGTCCGCCCCGCGTCGGTCCTTGAGCTGCCGGGCGGCCCAATCCACCGCCTTGCGGACCTCGGCCACGCGGATGCGGCCATTGCCGTCCGCGTCCATCAACGTCAGGAGGCGCGGATCACAGCTCAAGCCCTCCAACGGGCACGCAGTGGCAATCCACTGCGTCTCGGGGATGCGGACCGCCTCCACGAGCACGTCGAAGGAAGGGATGTCGACCTGGAGCGAGCCGCCGTAGCGGCGATAGATGAGCGAAGCCATACGGGCGGCGGAAGTAAGCACACCGCCCGGCGAATCGCACGATCCTCAACAGTCGAAAGCTACGGCACCGCGGGGACGCTGTAGATGCCGGCCTTCGGCCCCTGGGTAATCGCGTAGACGGCGAGGGAGTCATTCTTGCCCCCGAAGGACACCGGAACCTGGACCCCCTCGTCCAGCGTCTTCCGGGCCTGCGTCTTCACGTCGTACACGGCCACGTCATAGGTGTCCGAGTCCATGCGGGCATACGTGACGAGCACCCGCTGGCCGTCTTCCGACAGCTTGTAGCTGAAGATGCCCTGCAGCCACGTGCGGGGCTCCGCCTGCTTGGGCAGGTCCATGGCCATGAAGTCACAGGAGCGCCCGTTGCGAATGCAGTTCGAGCGGAACACCACCTGCCCGTTGGCCGGCGTGAAGCCATAGCCGAAGACGCCCTGCTGCACCTTGGACGCCTTCTCCTCGCCCAGCGTGTACAGCATCAGGTCCACCGAGTACGCCGGCTTGAGGATGCGCGAGAGGAACGCCACGTAGCGGCCATCCGAGCCCCAGACGAAGTTCGGGACGCGGCCGCCCACCTGCTTCGTCGCCCCGTCCGGCAGCGCGGCCACCGACATCAGCCCCGCGTTCGCCGTCGAGTCGTACTTCTCCAGGAAGCCCACCGCCTGCGAGTCCGGCGCGAAGGCCAGCTTCTCCACCTGCACGCCCAGCTTGCGCCCCGCGCCGCCCGTCGCCGGGCCCAGGTGCAGGTCACCCGGGACGTTCGGCTTGCCGTTCTCCGTGCGCGCCAGCCACTTGCTGTCCGGCGAAAAGCCAAACACGCCCGAGGCCACCGCCACCCGCTTCGCCTTCAGCTCCGGCAGCTCCGCCAGGTACAAGTCATACAGCCCCCGCACCGACTCGCTGCGCACCTGGAAGGCCACGCGCTGACCGTCGGGAGAGACTTCGTAGTCCCCTACCTGGTCCCCCACCTTGATGGGCGGCGCGTCGGGATTCTCCACGGAGATGGCCGCGAGCCCCCCCGCCGCGGACAGCCGGCGCTTGAAGAGCAGCGTCTTGCCGTCCGGGGTGAACTGGGCCGTGCTGACCTCCCCCGCCACGTCCGTGAAGGGCCCCAAAGGCAGCGCGCCCAGCTTCAGCTTGCCGCCATCCACGAAGGCCAGCTTCGTCCCGTCCGGACTGGGCAGCATGTAGCTGACCGCCGTGCCCAGCACGACGGGCTCCACCTTGGCGTCATCCAGGGAGGCCACGGTCAGCGCGCCCGACTGCGTCGTCGGGCTGTAGCCGGCGAGGAAGAGCGCATGCTTGGAGCCCGGCGCCACCAACTGGCCGCCTGGCACGTTCGTCACGCCTTCGCCCAGCTTGCGCGGCTCGCCGCCCTCCACGGGCACCACGAACAGCTCACCCAGCACCATCTGCGGCGGGATGCCGTCCAGCGCGGGCTTCTTCCCGTTGACCAGGTACGTGGCGAAGCGGCCATCCGCCGTCACGCGCAGGTCCGTCACCCGGCCCGCGGCCAGGAGCGTGCCCTTCCCCGCGCCAGGGGCACCGGGCGGGGGGGACTTCTCTGCCGTCGCGGCGGCCTTGGTGCGCCGCACGCCCGGCGCCTCCGAGCCGCCATTCTCACCCTGCTTGCAGCCCGTGCCCGCCATCACCAGCGAGGCCACCAGGCCCGCGGTCCACAGCCGCCCCTGCCGCATCCGCATCATGCGCTCCTCTGGTCCACGTGCTCGGGGGCTCCCACCGCCGGGACGCCCGCGTGCGGCAGCCATGCCGCCAGGTCCTGCTTCGCCCGCGCCGAATACGCCGCGCGCTTCTCCGCCTTCTTCATGCGCCCGGTAATCGGGGGGAAGATGCCGAAGATGATGTTGGAGGGCTGGTGCGGGTAGTCCGGCGGATGCGCCTCCCCCGTCACGTGCCGCAAGAGCGCGCCCATGGCCGTGGTGGCCGGCGGCGGAACCCACTCCGTCCCCGTCAGCTTCGCGTGCAGCGCCAACGCCACCAGGTATCCACATGCCGCGCTCTCCACGTAGCCCTCCACGCCGGAGACCTGGCCCGCGAAGTAGAGCCGGGGCTCCGACTTCAGCGACAAATCCTTCGACAACAGCCGGGGCGAGTCGATGAAGGTGTTGCGGTGGATCTGCCCCATCCGGAGGAATTCCGCCTGCTGAAGTCCGGGGATGAAGCCGCTGAAGATGCGCTTCTGTTCACCCCAGGTCAGCCGCGTCTGGAAGCCCACCATGTTCCAGGACGTGCCCCCCACGTCCTCCATGCGCAGCTGCACCACCGCGTAGGGCTCCACGCCCGTGCGCGGGTCCCTCAGGCCCACCGGCTTCATGGGCCCGTAGGCCAGGGTGTCGTCGCCGCGCTCGGCCATCACTTCAATCGGCAGACACCCTTCGAAGTACTTCGGTTCCTCGAAAGCGTGCGGCACCACCTTCTGCCCCGCCTTCACCTCGGCGATGAAGCGGTAGTACTCGTCCTTCGTCATCGGAAGGTTGAGGTAGTCGTCCCCGCCGCCCTTGCCGTAGCGGCTCTGGCGGAACGCCACGTTCATGTCGATGGAGTCCGCCGACAGGATGGGCGCGATGGAGTCATAGAAGTAGAGCTTGGTGCCCACGTGGCGCTCCAGCTCCCGCGTCAGCGCGTCCGACGTGAGCGGTCCCGTGGCAATCACCACCGGGCCGTCCTCGGGCAGCTGCTCCACCTCGCCGGCCACCAGCTCCACGCCCGGCTGGCGCAGCAGCGACTCCGTAATCGCGGCGGAGAAGCGCTCGCGCTCCACCGCCAGCGCGTCACCGGCGGGCACCCGGTTCGCGTCCGCGGAGCCCAGCACCAGCGAGCCCAGCGCGCGCAGCTCCGCGTGCAGCAGGCCAATGGCGCTCTCCGGGTTGTCCGAGCGCAGCGAGTTGCTGCACACCAGCTCCGCCAGCGCGTCCGACTTGTGTGCCGGGGAGCGCTTGTGGGGCTTCATCTCCCGCAGCACCACCGGCACCCCGCGGCGGGCGAGCTGGTAGGCGCACTCGGTCCCCGCCAGGCCTCCGCCAATCACCGTCACCCGCTGCTTCTGATCCGCCATCCGCTTCCTCCAGGCCCGCGCCACGCGGCCGTCCATCAACTGTTAGCAGGACTGACACGCCCGGGCCCAGCGTCGATTCAGCCGTGTGCAACCCCTCGCTTTCGCTGCGGATTCGTGCCCGGCCGGCTGCCCAGCGGCCCACCTGCGTCCCATGTTGGAAGGCGCGGTTTCCCTACCTGGGTTGCACCCCTACGTTTCTCGCGTTCGCCGCTCGGGGGCGGCCTGCATCCGGGCGAGCGCCAAATGAACTCGAAGACTGGGAGTACCGAAGCCATGGCCACCCGTCGAATCCAGGACCTGAACCGGATCCGCGAACTCCTCCAGCGCCGGCGCCGGGAGATTCTCAGCGCCAACGAGGGTGCGCATCGCGAGCTCACCGCCCTGAAGAACCAGGAGCGGGACCCCGAGTACGAGGAGAACGCGCAGTCGGAGCTGGCCGACTACACCCTCTCCAGCCTCATGGAGTCGCAGCGGCGCGAAATCATGCTCATCGACGCCGCGCTGCGCCGCATGGAGATGGGCGTCTTCGGCGAGTGCGTGGACTGCGGCTTCGAGATTCCCATCGAGCGCCTGGAGGCCCTGCCCTTCGCCATCCGTTGCGAGGAGGACGCCAGCATCCACGAGTTGGAGACGCGCGGCGGCCCCATGGCCAGCCCGTCCCTCTGAGGCGAAGCGGGCGCGCGCTCCCGGTGCCGCCCCGGGAGCGTGCTACTCGCCCTCTTTCTGGAGCACCACGAAGCGGTAGTTCTCCAGCTCGTTCTGCCCCGCCGTGTAGAGCACGGTGAGGAGCATGTCGTAGGGAATCTTCTTGTCCGCGATGACGGACAGTTCCCCGCTGAAGGGCGCCGACGGGTTGCGCGCGGCGATGTACTTCAGCTTCTCCACTTCCTTCTTCAACTGCGCGTCCAGCGGCAGCACCAGCCGGCCCTGGAGCTTGTCGGCCGGGAACTGACCGTTCTGCAGCCGCAGGACTTCCTTGTCCCCCACCAGCAGGTTCTTGGGGGTAATCGTGACGGCCACGGTGTCCCGGGGCGTGGCGCGCGTGGAGGACACGGGCGGACGCACGTCCTCGGACGCCGTCACCGCCGCGGAGGACGAAGCGAAGGACTTGAGCAGGAACACCAGGAGGATGGTCATCATGTCCATCATCGCGGTGATGTTCAGCTCCTTGATTTCCCCCGCCGCCTCACGCTCCTTGCGCTTCTTGCGCGCCAGGGCCCGGCGGTAGCTCAGCCGTGCCACCGTCTCCGCGTCGGGCGTGTCCAGGGTGGATGTCGTCGGGTCGGCCATGGCTCAGATGGCTCCCAGCGTGACGTCCGGGAACAGCAGCCGGCGCTCGCGGCCCTGCGTCTCACGGATGGCGTCCAGCGTCTGCGTCAGCGTCTCGTAGGGGACGTCCGGGTCCGCGCCCACGATGACCTTCGTCTCCTTGGGGAACGCGGACTTGATCTCCACCATCTTCGCGTTGAGCGCGCCGAAGTCGTGCATGCCGTCCGCCTTCACCGGGATGGTGGGCGTGCCGGCCTCGCCGAGGATGGCGTTCTCACTGCTGACGAAGTGCCCTTCTTGGAGATGAGCACGGACAGCGTCAGCTTGGGCGCGTCGTCCGGGTTCTCCTGGGCCATGCCCGTCGTCGGCCCGCCGTAGGCGGGGGCGTTGACGTTGATGATGCCGAACGTCGCCAGGCCGGTGATGGACAGCAGCATGAAGATGATGAGGTTCATGAGGATGTCGAGGTACGGGACGATGTTCAGCTCGCCCGCCTCTTCTTCCTCACGGACCTTCAGCTTGCGCCGGGAGTAGTGGAACGCCATGGCCGCGTGCCCTCGCGCTCTACGACGCGCGCGCTTCGAGCTCCGTGGTGCCCGGGTCCACCGACCCGCGGCGCGACAGGAGGTTCTCCAGCTTCAGCGCGTTCAGCTCCAGGCCCTCCACCATGCTCTTCGCGTACGACGTGAGGAACAGGTGGAAGATGATGCAGATGACGGCGATGGAGAGCGCGAAGGCGGTGTTGTTCATCGCCTTGGAGATACCGTCCGACAGCAGCACCTGCTTCTGCTCCGCCGGCACGTTGCCCAGCGCCTGGAAGGTGCCGATGAGGCCGAAGATGGTGCCCACCAGCCCCACCAGCGTGGCGATGTTCGCCAGGGACCAGAGCCAGGGGATGCGCTTGGACACGTGCGGGCTGTGCTCGACGATGGCCTCTTCCACCGCCTTGGAGACCTCAATCTCACCGCGGTTGGCGTTCACCAGGCCCGCGCGGACCACCTTGGCCAGCGGCGCGTTGGGCGCCATGGCGCACACCTTCACCGCGCGGTCCAGGTTGCCGCTGCGCACCAGCTTGGCGATCTGCTCCATGAAGGGCGGCGCGTTGAGGTTGTAGCGGAACACCAGGGTGACGACGCGCTCCAGCGCGACCGCCAGCGAGCATGCCAGCCAGAACAGGTTCACGAACATGAACGGTCCGCCATCCTTGAAGAACTTGATGACGGAGTCCGTGACGCCCATCTTGCCGCCTTCCGTGGCCGCGAAGGTCACGTCCAGCAGCAGCTCGCTCACCGAGGGAATCATTGCGCCCAGAGTCCTTTCGACGCCCGCCCCCCGGGGCGCGCCCGGCCGGACGCGGGCACCCGTTCGACGTTTCCCGGGGAGGGAGCAGCCTGGACTTCTAGGGCGGGCCCGCCAAGGCTGTCAAGCCAAGGACGGGCCATGCCCACGTAACTACTGGGCTTTCAAGCAGCCGAGGAGGCCTCGGGTGACCCACCCGGGCCCGCCGGCTGCTCGGTGATTTCGCGCCGGTAGTCGCACTCCTTGTTGGGGCACGCCACGTACGGGCCGTCCCGCTTGGAGAACTTCTGGAGCAGGTAGGGCGAGGCGCAGGTAGGACACGGCTCGGCCAGCGGCCGGTCCCACGCGGCGAACTTGCAGTCCGGGTAGCGGTTGCAGCCGAAGAAGATCTTCCCGCGTCCGCTCCGCCGCTCCGTCAGGTAGCCCTCCTTGCACTCCGGGCAGGACACGCCAATGGAGATGGGCTTGGACGTCTTGCAGTCCGGGTAGCCCGAGCAGGCGAGGAAGCGCCCGAAGCGGCCCCGCTTGATGACCATGGGCTTGCCGCACTTCTCGCAAATCTCGTCGGTGGTCTCCTCCTCCACCATGACGATCTTGCCCTCGGCGTCCCGCTTGAAGTCCTTCGTGTTCTTGCAGTCCGGGTAGTTCGAGCACGCGAGGAAGTGCCCCATCTTCCCGAACTTGATGACGAAGAGGTTGCCGCACTTCTCGCAGGGAATGTCCGTCTTGATCTCCTCCCGCTTGACGTCGCGCATCTCCGCTTCGGCCTTCTCGAGCGTCTCCTTGAAGGGCCCGTAGAAGTCGTGCAGCACCGACTTCCAGTTGGCGCCGCCCTCGGAGATCTGGTCGAGCTTCTCCTCCATGGTCGCCGTGAAGGTGACGTCCAGCTCGTGGGGGAAGTGCTTGACCAGCATCTCGTTGGTCATGTTCCCCAGGTCCGTGGGCCGGAAGCGCCCCTCCAGCTTCTCCACGTACTTCTTGTCCTGGATGGTGGAGAGAATGGCGGCGTAGGTGGACGGGCGGCCAATGCCCCGCTCTTCCAGCTCCTTCACCAGCGTGGCCTCGCTGAAGCGCGGGGGCGGCTGGGTGAAGTGCTGCTCGTGGAGCAGCTTCTGGAGGTTGAGCGCGTCGCCGTCGTTGAGCACCGGCAAGTCGCCCACGGCGTCGGCGCCCTCGGCGTTCTCGTCACCGGCGGCCTTGGCCTTCTCCTTCTCCGCCTCTTCCTCCGGCGTCAGGCCGGCGCCGTACACCGCCAGGTAGCCGGCGAACTTCAGCGTGCTGCCAGAGGCGCGGAAGGTGGCCCGGCCCGCGGCGATGTCCGCGCTGGTCTGGTCATAGACGGCGGGCTTCATCTGACACGCCACGAAGCGGTTCCAGATGAGCTCGTAGAGGCGGTACATGTCCTCCTCGCCCATGGCCTCGAAGAAGGGCTTCACCCGCTCCGGCGGGTACTCCAGCGACGTGGGCCGGATGGCCTCGTGGGCGTCCTGGGCGCTCTTCTTGCTGCGGTACACCATGGGCTCGTCGGGCAGGAAGTCCTTGCCGTACTTGCCGTCGATGAACTCGCGCACCTGCTTCACCGCGTCGTCGGACAGACGGGTGGAGTCCGTACGCATGTACGTGATGAGCGCCGTCTGGCCCTCGTCACCCAGCGGCACGCCTTCGTAGAGGCGCTGCGCCAGCGTCATCGTCTTCTTCGCGGTGAAGGACAGCCGGTTGGCCGCCTCCTGCTGGAGCTTGGAGGTGATGAAGGGCGCGGGCGCGTTGCGGCGGCGCTCGCGGCGGTCCACCTTGGCCACCGAGAAGCTGGCCGTCTGGAGCTCGGCGACCAGGCTCTCCGTGAAGACGCGCTCCTTCAGCTCCACCTTCTTGCCGTCCAGCTTGGACAGCTTGGCCTTGAACGGCGGCGGGCCGGAGGGGCCCTCCAGCAGCGCGTCCAGCGTCCAGTACTCCTCGGGGACGAAGGCCTTGATTTCGTCCTCGCGCTCCACGATGAGGCGCACCGCCACGGACTGCACACGGCCGGCGGACAGGCCCCGGCGCACCTTCTTCCAGAGCAGCGGGGAGATTTGATACCCCACCAGCCGGTCGAGGATGCGGCGCGTCTGCTGCGAGTCGTAGTTGTCCTGGTTGAGCTGCCGCGGCTGGGCGATGGCTTCCTGGATGGCCTTCTTGGTGATTTCGTTGAAGGTCACCCGGAGCGCGTCGGGATGCGCCAGCTCCTCCTTGATGTGCCACGCAATGGCCTCGCCCTCGCGGTCGGGGTCCGTGGCCAGGAAGACGCGGTCAGCCGACTTCGCCATCTTCTTGAGCTCGTTGAGGACCTTCTCCTTGCCCTTGATGACCGTGTACTCGGGCTGGAAGTCGTGCTCCACGTCGACGCCCATCTTGCTCTTGGGCAGGTCCTTCACGTGGCCCACGGACGCCTTCACCGTGTAGCCGGAGCCCAGGTACTTCTTGATGGTCTTCGCCTTGGCGGGGGACTCCACGACGACCAGGTAGTGAGGGCCCTTGCCACGGGGCGTGGCCTCCTCCTCCGCGTCCGCTTCCACGGTGGGGAGCGCGTCCTCGTCACCCTTCTTGGTGCGGCGGCGCGCCGCCGTCTTCTTCTTGGCGACGGTCTTCTTCTTGGCCGCAGGCTTCTTCTTGGCGGCGGCCTTCTTGGCGGGCGCCTTCTCCTCGGCCGCCTCAGTCTCTTCCACCTTCTTCTTCGTCCGCGTGGCCATGACTCTCCTACCTAGATTCTTTCGTACAGCCGTCCCGGGTGCTGGATGACCAGCCCCGTCAACTCCAGCTCCACCAGCGCGCAGACCAGCGCCGCCGGTGGGAGGGTGCTGCCGACCAGCACCTCGTCGAAGCTCCGGGGAACCCGGTCCAACAGCGCGAAGGCCCCCTTCGCTTCCGCGGAGAGGTCCTCCCATGAGCCCATCGTCCCTGGAGGAACCGCCGCCAGAGGGTCGACTTTCAGCACCCTCCACACATCATCCGGGCCCAGGCACGGCGCCGCATGCCCGTCCCGCAGCAACACGTTGCAGCCGGCCGACTCCTCCTGGCGCACGTCGCCCGGCATCGCGAACACCGGACGCCCCTGCGCCCGCCCCGCCTCCGCCGTGTAGAGGCTCCCGGATTCCTTCCCCGCCCGAAGCACCAGGACCGCGTCAGATGCCCCGGAGATGAGTCGGTTGCGCCGCGGGAAGGTCGTGGTGCTCGCCCGGACACCAGGGGGCAGCTCGCTGAAGAACATGCCCCCTCTGTCCAGGAAATGAGGAAGCAGGCGGGCCTGCGCCGTGTCGAGCGCATCCAGGGCACTGCCCAGGAAGGCCCACGTCTCCCCGCCCGCATCCAGCGCGCCCCAGTGGCACGCCCGGTCCACGCCCGCCGCCGCGCCGGACACCACGCCCACCCCGGACTCCGCCACCTGCTGCGCGAAGCGGCGCGCGAAGGGCAGGAAGCCCTGGTCCGGGTGGCGGCTGCCCACCATGGCCAGCCGACGCCGCGGCAGGCCCGGCACGCCCCGGTAGAAGAGCAGCGGCGGCGCGTCCACCACCTCGGCCAGCCGCTCCGGGAAGCCCGTCTGCCCCTGGAACGCCACCTTCATGCCGGAGTCCTGGCAGCTCTCCCACACCCGCCACGCCACGGGCGCCAGGCGCTCCACGGCGGCCAGCCGGCGGCGGACCTGTGAGGAAACCGGCGCCTGGGACACCCAGTCTCGCACCGGAGTCGCGGCGAGCGGCGCGAGGCTTCCGTCCGCGAATGCGCGCAAGGCGGCCAACGTCCTCGGCCCCAGGCCGGGAACGGCCCAGAGCGCGAGGCATGCCTGCTGCTCCGCCGTGAGGCTGTCCGTCTCAGCGTCCGCCATACCCGTCCCCCGCTCGATACCCACCTATATAGAAGGTGGGGCCGCTGGGAGGGGCGCGACACATAAACACCGGACCGCCACCGGTCAAGCACTCAGCCCCTCTACCCCGGGGGCGCATTGCACTTTTCCTGCCGCGACTCAGCGGCTGGCGGAGGGCGCAGCCTCCACCGCCATGTGGGCGCGGTCGCCGGGGACCAGTTCCTCCAGGGAGCGCGTCATGAGGCAGTTGGAGGTGCGCTCCTTGATTTCGGTCACCATGCACGCGCCGATGCTCCGCCAGGGGAAGGCCTGCTCCTCCTTAGAGGGCTTGCGCACGTCGTGGCCCAGCACGTGGCGGGACGGGTCCCCCTTGCGGAGGATGCTGAAGGTGTTGCCCAGCTCCACGCCGTCCGCGCTACCCCGGTCGATGACGATGCTGTTGTTCTCCCCCAGAATCGTCAGGTACGGCACCAGGGCGGTGATGACGGTGCCATCCACCTGCTTCGCGTTGGGCCGCGCCGCCACGCGCTCGGTGAGGCGCTCACCCACGGGGCCCACCAGGTCGCCTCGCTCGATGCCGTCCCACGTGTCCATGATCTGCGCGGTGACGATGCCGTCGCCCACGCGCTGCACGCGCAGGGTGCCCACGAAGTCCGTGAGGTAGCCCAGCGGGCGCCCGTTGAGCGGGTGCTTCACGGCCTGGGTGGTGTGGAAGACGACGTAGCGGTCCCCCACCTTCACGTCACCCTTCCGCTTGAAGCGCACGTAGACGCTGTCCGGGAAGGAGAGCAGGAACGCGTTGGAGGGCGAGCCCTCGATGCGGCCAGCCTCGTCCAGCTCGCGCTGGGTGACGAAGCCCTGCGTCCTCACGGGGACGGAGTTGGCCACGTCGACGCCAATCTTGCCCGTCACGGTGACCTGGTCGTTGGAGGCGAACTCCGTCGGGGCCGTCACGTCGCCCTCGTCGACCACCATCTCCGTCACCTGGGTGGGGACCTCCTCGCCCGCGCCGAAGAAGCGCACCTGGTTGCCGGGGTAGATCCAGTGCGGGTTGGCGATCTCCGGGTTGTAGGACCAGACCTTGGGCCAGTACCAGGGGCTGCCCAGGTAGCGCTGGGACAAATCCCAGAGCGTGTCACCCGTCTCCACGGAGTGCACCGTGCCGGGGGAGCTCTCACGGCCTTGGGGCGCGCCGGGCGGCATGGCGACGGAGGTCGGCCGGGCGGTGTCGGGCGCCTCGTCCATCACCTCGGCGCTGTCCGTCTCACTGCCCGTGTCCTGCTCCTCCTCGTTCTCCTGCTGGGCATGCGCGGCCGGTACGACGGCGAGGCTCAACATCAGCGAGGTGAGAATCCGGGAGCGCATCGCGGGACGTCCTTTCGAAAGAAGCTTCACTGGGGGAGCGCGGCGAGCCGCTGTTCCGCTTGGGTGGCAGCCGCCGTCCCCGGGAACTGGGTGACGACGCGGGTGTAGAGCACCTTGGCATCCGAGGCCTGGTTGAGCCGCATTTGGCACTCGGCGAGCCGGAGCATGCCGTCCAGCATGGCGTCCCCGGCGGGATAGCTGTCGATGAGCCGCTGGAACGTCTTCGCGGCCCCCTTGAACTCGTTGAGGCCCATCTGGCCCAACCCGCTGAAGTACAGCGCGTTGTCCGCGCGCGGGTGGCGCGGGTTCTCCTCCGCGAAGCGGCGCAGCTTCTCCACGCCGCCCTCCACGTTGCCGGTGCGGAGCATGTTCACGGACTTGTCGAACTCCGCCTCGAGCAGGTCGGGGTCCTTCTCCTCCCCGGCGTCATCGCCCGACGCCACCATGGTGGCGCCCCCCGCGGTGCTCGCCGCGGGCGAGGGCCCATCGTCGGCCACGGGGCTGATGAACATCTCCATCTGCTCGTCGTCCGGCTCCACCACCGGCACGGCCGTGGGCAGCTTGGGCGCGGGCTCGAAGCGCGGCTTGAGCTTCACCACCGCCAGCTCCGGCGTGGCGCCCAGCGACGGCTCGGCGGACGGCTCCACCTTCACGGGCACCGGGCGCGCCGGCGCGCTCTCACTGGAGGCGCTCGCGCGCGACACGGCCTCCATCTCCGCCGGG
>JBKGHI010000023.1:0-61561 GCA_046520405.1 Myxococcus sp. 1LA | reverse complement strand
CATCGCCGCCGCCCCACCGCCCCGAGCACGCCTCGCACGGTCGTGAAGAGCAGCGGCACGAGCAGCGGCAGGGCCACGAAGAAGAAGGCCGTGCCGGAATGGGCCATCGCGGACAGGTAGACGGGCCGCGGCAACAGGCGCAGCAGCCGGGGCTCCAGGTTGAGGCCCAGCAGCACACCCGCGGTCCCCAGGCCCAGCGCCATCACCGGGCGCAAGGCCTCCAGGTTCCGCTCGGTGAGCACCCCGGCCACCGAAGGCCCCAGCAGGATGCCGAGCAGAACGAAGAGAAAGCCGCTGGCCGCCAGCCTCGCCAAGGCCGGAAAGCGCCCCGGATCCAGCGCCCGGCTGGAGGCGAGCAGCGACAGCGCCGCGATGGAAAGAAAGACGAGCAGCGCTTGCACAGGCCGTGATTACACCGTCAGGGTGCTTTTCGTCACGACCGGCGATGCGTGGGCGCGGAAATCACTGGCATGGCGACCAGCCGGCCCATGGGTGGATCGTCCGCATCCATTTCCAGTTGGACGCGCTGCACCAACCGCTCCATCTCCTCGGCGGGCACGCCCGGTAGCAGGCTCACCAGGATGACCCGGTCGTCATCCGCGCCCAAGGCCAGGCTTCGAAGCCCCGCGAACACGGGGACCTCGGCCGACAGCGCGGCGGCCGCGCTCCGAGCCCGAACCACCAACGGCTCCGGGATGCCGAACTCCCGGAGCCGGCGGATGGCCCGCTCGGTTCCTTCCAACTGTTCGACGAACGTGATGACCAAGTACACGCGGCCCTCTTAGTCGGTCCGCGAGCCTGACGCCACGCTCACGGCGCTACTCGTTCTGGCCCGGACCCGCCGGCTCTCCGGAAGACGGTGTGGACGGCGCCGCACCCTCCTGGGTGGGAGCACCTGCCGCGCCCTCCTGGGTCGCCATCGCGGCACGCGCCGCGCGCTTGCCTTCTTCGATGAGCTTCTTCACCTTCTGCCCACCCTTGCGGCCAATCTCTTCATAGAAGTTCGGTCCGCGGGTGGCCTTGACGCGATCGCCACCCTTCTTGCCGATCTCCTCGTAGAACTTGGCGCCGCGCTCGGCCTTGACTGTCTCGCCGCCTTTTCGGCCGATCTCCTCGTAGAAGGAACGACCGCGCTCGGCCTTCACCGTGGCGCCGCCCTTGCGGCCGATCGTCTCGTAGAACTCGCGACCGCGCTCGTTCCGGACTGTCTCGCCACCCTTCCGACCCGCTTCGGCCACCGTCATGCTGCCCTTGTTGTCCTTGTCCGACATTTCGCCATCTCCTCTCGTGACTACCCCAGCCCTCGCCTTGGTGCCCCTTGCCTGAAACCTTGGGACGGAAGCGCCCCGATGCAAGCAAGCTCCGTACACCGCCAGCCGTTCACACCTGCTCCGCCACACGAAAATGCCAGTGATTCCGTGGACTTCGTAACGCCTGCCGAGCTTTCGGACCGGGCGGCGGGCTGCCCGGCCGGACGCTTTCATGTTGGAAACACCCCACTGCACATTGCGGATTCCCGAAACCACCTTCACTTTCAGGCCCACGGCGCGGCGGAAGTGGGGCCGCGGGGAGGCACGGCGTGGCGCAGTCGGTGAAGACCTGGCTCCGGGTGTTGGCTCCAATGCTCGCTTCGGTGGGGGGGCTCGTGGCACTCCGGCTGCTCGGGCCGGACTTCGTCGACCAGCAACGTCTGGCGAGCTGGTTGGAGCCCCTCGGGAAGTGGGCGCCTATTGCATACATCGGCTTCCTTGCCATCCGGCCCGTGACGCTGCTTCCAGGTCAGCTGCTCACCGCCGTGGGCGGGATGATGTTCGGTACGCTCGCAGCGACCCTCTATTCACTAACAGGCAGCGTGCTGTCGGGCCTGCTGCTTTTCGCTGGGGCGCGCAAGCTGGGCACGGGGCTGATGAAGCGCCTGGCCGGCAGCAAGTATCCCGCACTGGTGCGGGCGGCGAAGAAGCATGACTTCCTCTTCGCCTTCACCGCCTGCATCAACCCGCTGTGTCCCACGGATGTGATGCTCGCGGCGGCCGCGGCCAGTGGGGCGAGGCTGGTGCCCACGCTGGCCGGCGTCATCCTGGGCACCATCCCAGGCACCTTTCTCACCGCGCAGCTCGGCAGCGGTCTTGCACAGGGCCGCACGGTGATGACCACGGTCTCCGCCGTGGGTCTGGTGGTGTCACTGGTGCTGGGCGTCTACATCGGCCGGCGCTTCTACAAGGAGATCAACGAGGGCGTCCCGGAGCCGCACGCTCAGACGCCGCCGCCCGCTCCGGAGGCACCCCGCCCGTTGGGCCCGCACGACGCCGCCAAGCCGGTGGCGTACTAGCGGGCGTCAGGCATGCATCGGAGGTTCCGGGAAGAGCTCCACCCGGCGCTGCACCCGCTCGCCGGGGCCCACCCCGGTGGGCAGTGAGACGGCCCGGGCCACCTCCTCGCCGTGCCGCAGCCGCATCCGGATCACCTCCGGCGCGAAGTCCAGCATGTCCCCCATGGGGCGTACGGGCTCGATGACGGTGATGCGACAGTACCGGTAGGGCACCCCGTCCGGACGCTTCACGGTGAGGCCGGACTCATAGGCCTGGCGGACGATGTCGTTGATCCGCACGAAGGCATCCACGTCGTTGAGCAGGATTTCATTGAGGGTGATGTCGGCGAGGCTGCGCGTGGCCACCTCCAGCAGGTTGGCCGGCGGCTTCACCCGTTCAATCCGTGACGGGGAGCAGACGATGACGACGATTTCCGTCGGGCCGAACTCCAGCGCGTCCCCCAAGGGCGTGGCGTTGCGCAGGCCTCCGTCGACCAGGGCCGTGGCGCCCACCGGCTCCCAGAGGATGGGCAGCGTCGCGCTCTGCCAGACGGCGTCCAGGAAGTCCCTCGAATCGCTGGGCACCAGCTCATAGTTGCCGGACACCAGGGACACGCGGCCCACGTGCGCGGGCACCCGGAACCGGTGGCCGGCGACGTGCCGCTGGATGAGCTCGCGCGTGGGGGTGTTGTCATAGAGCCCCAGCTTGCGCAGCAGCCCCACGCGCAGGGCGACCAGCGGCCACGGCAGCTTCCGGTAGAGGTCCGCCTCGCGGATGTTCAACCAGATGTCATTCAGCGCCCGGTAGGAGTGCTGGGCCAGCAGCGCGGCGTTCAGGGC
Organism: Myxococcus sp. 1LA; assembly: GCA_046520405.1. GTDB lineage: Bacteria > Myxococcota > Myxococcia > Myxococcales > Myxococcaceae > Myxococcus. The sequence goes on along the minus strand of JBKGHI010000023.1, from coordinate 58,413 downwards.
GCCCACGGACACGCCGAAGATGCGCTCCCAGCGGAAGCCGTGGACCTCGCGGAGGACGCGCTCGGCGCCGACCTGGAAGGCGCCCTTGGCGCCACCGCCGGACAGTACGAGCGTTGCGGGACGATCCTTCATGGCACGCCTCCTGGGACGGGAACTCGCGCAGATGGATAGGTGCGTGCCAACGCGGCCGGAATCGCCCCGAGGCGTGGGCCCCTGTCCACCGGCAACTCCCCTGCCCCAAGGCGGAGGCCCGCGCGCGCCTGCGAACACCACCGGACCAGGGCCGTCACTGGCGAGACATGCCAGCCGAAGGCCCTTTGGCAGCCCCCTCCGCCATCGCCCAGCATGCCCATCTTCCCTGGGAGTCCGTGCATCATGCGGGAGGTGGGCAATGGGACGCTTCAACTGGCTCGGCCGGTGGCCTCTGCTGCGGCAGCTCAAAACCGGAGACACCACTGCGCTGGGCGAGGCGGCGATGTCGGAGCGCAGCCGCACGCTGGAGCCGCGCATCGCCGGAGCCGACCGCGTCGTGAAGTCCGTCTGCCCCTATTGCGCCGTGGGCTGCGGCCAGGACGTCCACGTCAAGGACGGGCGCATCCTCGACATCGAAGGGGACTCGGACTCGCCGGTGTCGCGCGGGCGCCTGTGTCCCAAGGGCTCGGCCACCTTCCAGCTCGTCGCTGGCACCCACCGCGTGAAGGACGTGCTCTACCGCCGGCCCGGCGGCACGGCCTGGGAGCGCATCCCGCTGGAGCAGGCCATGGACATGGTGGCGGACCGCGTGAAGCAGACCCGCGACGCCACCTGGGAGCCCACGGACATCCACGGCCACGATGTGCGGCGCACGCTGGGCATCGCCCACCTGGGCGGCGCCACGCTGGACAACGAAGAGAACTATCTCATCAAGAAGCTCTTCACCGCGCTGGGCATCGTCCAGGTCGAGAATCAAGCGCGCATATGACACAGCTCCACGGTGCCCGGTCTGGGCATCACGCTCGGGCGTGGCGGGGCCACGACCTTCCAGCAGGACCTGGCGAACGCTGACTGCATCGTCATCCAAGGGTCCAACATGGCGGAGTGCCATCCCGTGGGCTTCCAGTGGGTCATGGAGGCGAAGGAACGGGGTGCCACCGTCATCCATGTGGACCCGCGCTTCACGCGCACCAGCGCGATGGCGGACCTGCACGTCCCGCTGCGCGTCGGTTCGGACATCGCGTTCCTGGGCGGCCTTGTCCGCTATGTGCTGGAGAACGAGCGCTACTTCCGCGAGTACGTCGTCCACTACACCAACGCCGCCAACATCCTGCGCGAGGACTACCAGGACGCGGAGGACCTGGACGGGCTCTTCAGCGGCTACGAGCGCGAGCGGAACCAGTACGACTCGGCCACCTGGCAATACGAGGGGGCCGCGGGCGCCATTCCCGCGGCGGGCCACAAGGAGGTCTTCGCCGAGCCCGGCGCCGGCGCGCGCGGTGAGACGGGGGGCCTGCCCCCCTTCGAGGCCCCCAGGGACCTCACGCTCCAGCATCCCCGCTGCGTCTTCCAGGTGCTCCGGCGCCACTTCCAGCGCTACACGCCGGCCATCGTCTCCAAGGTATGCGGCGTGTCCGAGGCGCAGTTCCTGAAGGTGGCGGAGACGCTGTGCGCCAACTCGGGCCGGGAGCGCACCAGCGCCTTCTGCTACGCGGTGGGCTGGACGCAGCACTCCGTGGGCGTGCAGTACATCCGCACCGCGACCATCCTCCAGCTCCTGCTGGGCAACATCGGGCGGCCCGGGGGCGGCATCCTCGCGCTGCGGGGACACGCGTCCATCCAGGGCTCCACGGACATCCCCACCCTCTTCAACCTGCTGCCCGGCTACATCCCCATGCCCTACTGCGAGCACTCGGGCGTGCTCGACGAGTACATCTCCGACCACCAGTCCAAGACGGGCTGGTGGCACCACTTCCCGAAGTACATCGTCTCCCTGCTCAAGGCCTGGTTCGGCGACGCGGCGACGGCGGAGAACCACTACCTCTTCAGCCACCTGCCCAGGCTCACGGGCAACCATTCCCACATGCAGACGGTGGCGGACATGGCGGATGGCCGCGTCCAGGGCTACTTCGTCATGGGCGAGAACCCGGCGGTGGGCTCCATGAATGGCGCGCTCCAGCGCAAGGGGCTGCGGCAACTCGACTGGCTGGTGGTCCGCGACCTCACGCTCATCGAGACCGCTGAGTTCTGGCGCACCGCTCCGGAAATCCAGCGGGGCGACGTGAAGACGGAGGACATCCGCACGGAGGTCTTCTTCTTCCCCGCCGCCGCGCACACGGAGAAGGACGGCTCGTTCACCAACACGCAGCGGATGCTCCAGTGGCACCACAAGGCGATGGAGCCACCAGGTGACGCGCGCAGCGAGCTCCACTTCATGTACCACCTGGGCCAACGGCTGAAGGCGCGCTACGCCGGCTCACGTGAGGAGAAGGATCGGCCCATCCAGGATCTCCTGTGGGACTACCCCACCCTGGGCCGGGAAGCGGAGCCGGATGCGGAGGCCGTGCTTCACGAAATCAACGGCTACCGCGTGGCGGACGGGACGCCCGTGAGCAGCTTCACGGACCTGAAGGACGACGGCTCCACTGCGTGTGGTTGTTGGATCTACTCCGGCTGCCGCGCCGAGGGCGTCAATCAGACGGCGCGGCGCAAGCCGGGGCGCGAGCAGAGCTGGGTGGCGCCGGAGTGGGGCTGGGCGTGGCCTGCCAACCGCCGCATCCTCTACAACCGCGCCTCCGCTGACCCGGCGGGGCGCCCGTGGAGCGAGCGCAAGAAGTACGTATGGTGGGACGCCGCCAATGCGCGGTGGACGGGCGAGGACGTGCCGGACTTCGTCGTGGACCGGCCGCCGGACTACCGGCCCTCACCTGAGTCCCGAGGCATGGAGGCCCATTCGGGGACGGATCCGTTCCTGATGATGGCGGACGGCCGGGCCTGGCTCTTCGCCCCCAGCGGGCTGCTGGATGGTCCCCTGCCCACGCACTACGAGCCCCTGGAGTCGCCCGTCGAGAACGCCCTCTACGGCCAGCAGTGCAACCCGGCTCGGCGGGAGTGGCGCCGGCGCGACAACCCGTACCACCGCGCCTGGGCCGACCCGCGTTACCCCTTCGTGCTCACCACCTACCGCCTCACGGAGCACCACACGGCGGGCGGCATGAGCCGCTGGCTGTCCTGGCTCAGCGAGCTGCAACCCGAGCAGTTCTGCGAGGTCTCCCCCGAGCTGGCCCATGAGCGCGGACTGACGAATGGCGGTTGGGCCACGCTGCGCACCGCGCGGGGCGACTTGGAGTGCCGGGTGCTCGTCACCGCGCGAATCCCCACGCTGAAGCTCAACGGAACGTGGGTGCACCAGGTCGGCATCCCGTACCACTGGGGCGTGACGGGCCGCCTGCGGGCGGACGGCGCCAACGAGCTCACCGCCATGCTGGCGGACCCCAACGTGGACATCCAGGAGTCCAAGGCGCTCACCTGCGACATCGTCGCGGGACGACAGGCCACCCGTGCTCGCGCCGCCACCGGGGCCACGCAACCCGCGCTTCCTCCGGGGCTGCCCCGCCTGCACCGCGACAGCCCCTTTCTGGGGGACGTCTCTCACGCCACGTCGCAGGAGCCGGAGACAGAGGAGTCATAGGCCATGGGACAGAAGGGCTTCTTCACCGACACCACGGTCTGCATCGGCTGCAAGGCCTGCGAGGTCGCGTGCAAGCAATGGAACCAGTTGCCCGACGACGGCTTCCACTTCACCGGCATGTCCTATGACCACACCGGGGCGCTGGGCGCGTCGACGTGGCGGCACGTGGCCTTCGTCGAGCGGCCGGTGCCCATGCCCGGCGTGTCCACGGCCATCGCGGACTTCTCGTGGCTGATGATGTCGGATGTCTGCAAGCACTGCCAGCGCGCGGGGTGCCTGGAGGCGTGTCCCACCGGCGCCATCATCCGCACCGAGTTCGACACCGTCTACGTGCAGCCCGACGTGTGCAACGGCTGCGGCTACTGCGTGGCGGCCTGTCCCTTCGGCGTCGTGTCACGCCGCGAGGATGATGGCCGGGCCTGGAAGTGCACGCTCTGCTACGACCGGCTGGGCGAGGGCATGACACCCGCGTGCGCCAAGGCGTGCCCCACCGAATCCATTGTCTTCGGCGACCTGGAGGACCTGCACGCCCGCGCGGAGGCCCGCGTCCAGAGCCTGCACTCGCGCGGCGTGACGGACGCGTACCTGTACGGGAAGGACGCGACGAACCAGCCCGGGACGGGAGGCCTCAACGCCTTCTTCCTGCTGGTGGACCGGCCGGAGGTCTACAACCTGCCGCCCGACCCCGTGGTGCCCACGATGAAGGCACGCGAGTCCTGGACCGCCGTCGCCCTGGGCGCACTGGGCATGGCGGCGGCGGCGCTGGGCGCGGTGTGGCTCGGCAAGGAGCAACGCGGATGACTTCGCCGCACGAGCCTCAGGACTCACTGTTGGATCAACTCCAACGCCGGGCCGACGGACGCAACGTGGACCCCGCGCTGGGCGTGCTCTCGGGTGAAGGAGCGCAGCAACGCGTGGAGACGCTGGAGCGCGTGCCTGGCCTCCACCCTCCCCTCGCCGAGTCACCCGAGCCGCCGAGCTACTACGGCCTGCCCGTCATCAAGGAACCGGTGTGGATTGCCGCGGTCCCCACGTACCTCTATGTGGGCGGCGTGGCGGGTGCGACGAGCGTCCTGGGCCTCGCCGTGGAGCTGGCCGGAGGACACCGCCTGCAACGGTTCGCGAGGCGCTGCATCTGGGTGGGCACCGTGGGCGACCTGGTGAGCGCGGGGTTGCTCATCTACGACCTGGGACGGCCCGCGCGCTTCCTCAACATGCTGCGGGTCTTCCGTCTGACTTCGCCCATGAGCATCGGCTCGTGGGTGCTGGCGGGCTCGGGAGGACTCAACACGCTGGCGCTGCTGCTGGGCCACCGGCGCGGCGTGCCGGGCACCGTGGGGCGCGTGGCCGGGGCCGGGGCCGCCGTGCTGGGCCTTCCCTTGTCGGGCTACACAGCGGTGCTGCTGACCAACACCGCCGTGCCGCTGTGGCAGTCGATGCACCGCACCTTGCCGCTGTTCTTCATGGCCTCCGCGACGGCGGCGGCGGGCAGCCTGCTCTCCTTGCTGCCCCATGCGCGCCACGAAGCCCCCGTGCTCCGCGCGTTCCGCATGGCGGGCAAGGTGGCGTCACTGGCCGCCGGGCTCTCCGTGGAACGTGACGCGGAGCGAGTCGCGGAGGTCGCCCGGCCCTTGCGCGAAGGCGTGTCGGGCGCGCTGTGGAGGACGTCCAAGGCCTGCGCGGTGGCGGGGCTGCTCCTGGACCTGCTGCCTCGCCGCCCGCGATGGACACAGGTGACGGCGGACGTGTTGACCACGGTAGGCGCGGTGGCGGCGCGCTTCGCCCTCTTCGAGGGCGGCAAGGTCTCCTCGCGCAATCCACAGGCGACCTTCCAGGGACAGCGGCAGGGACTCGGCGCGGCGGAGGTCGTGGCGGACCACACCGTGGCTTCCGATGGCCGACCCCTGCGCTTTCCCCTCCCCGTGGTGCGCTGAGCCCGGCAGCGCAGGGCACAGGGCCTAGAGAAGCGCTGGGATGCGAGCCTGGTCCACGTCGATTCGAAGCTGGCGGGCAGCCACGGCGGCCGCGCGCCCGAGGACCCCGGTATAGGTGGGAAACGAGAGCGGAACGCGAGCCAGCGCATCCACGCGCATCTCCGCCGTGATGGCGATCGCGGCGGTCTGCACCAGGTCAACCGCCCGTTCACCCACGACGTGACAGCCGAGAATCTTCCGTGTCGCGCGGTCCACGACGAGCTTGCAGAACCCGGTCGTTCGCCCATCGATGAGGGTCCGCGTCGTCGTGTCGAAGCGCACCACGGCCACGACGACGTCATGGGATTGACGTGCCGTGGCTTCCGTCATGCCCACTTGCGCGTACTCAGGATGGGTGAAGCTGCCAATCGGACACACCTCGTCCGTGATTGCGACCATGGGGGCTCGCGCCACGTTGGAGCCCGCGACGAACCCGTCCTGTAACGCCTGGGGGACCAGCATCCGGCGCCCCGTCACGTCTCCGGCGGCGAAGATGTGGGGTGCGGAGGTCCGCAGATGCGCATCAACGCGCACGAAGCCACGTGAATCGGCCTCGACGCCCGCGTCCGCGAGGTTGAGCGCGGAGGTATCAGCCGTCCAGCCCACCGCGATGACGACGAGCGCGGCCTCGACGCTGTCCCTCCGGAGCGCCGCCATCAGCCCCGCGGGCCAGCGCCGATGACGACGACGTCCAGGTGCTCCGAGCCGCTCATGTCCGCAGGTCCGCCAGCCACCGCAGCGCCCGGAGCCCCGGCATGAAGGCGTACGCGCCTCCGCGGGTGACCACGAACCGCGGAAGGCCTTGCAAGCGCCGGGCGATTGGCCGCTTTGGAGAGGAGAACACGCCCGTCCCATCGTTCGCGCCAGCGATGGGGTCCTTCGCATCGCCCAGCCCAAGGAAGTCCCCGCCGTTGATCCACTCCGATTGCACGAACTCGAACTGCCGTCCGAGGTGCGCTCCGATGAAGGCGAACATCAATCCTCGATCGGCGCCGTCGTCCTGAAGGGAGCCCTCGGGCAGCTCGGGGCCGTAGGCCGTTCCACGCCGGATCATCCGATGGAGCCGGACCACGCCAGCGACGGAGGCATCGCGAGGGTTCGCTCGCCGGACATGCGACGCGGGGGGCGTCTTGTACCCCGTCGGGTCATCCGAATAGAGGAAGGCGTTGTTGCGCGAGGGATCCGCCCCCAGGTCGGGAGCATCGTGGTGCGGACACAGCGCCAGGGGCGCGCCGCTTCGCCACCGCCCCATCATCTTCGCCGCCAGGAGCTCCTCGCCCTCCCCCTGCGTCGCGGTGGCCTTCAGGTACTGCCTGAACGCCGCCACCCGCTGATGGAGCTTTCGAAAGGCGACGTACGTGCCATTGCGCCCCAGGACGTCGGGCCAGGGCATCGGGGGCAGGCTGCCCGTCTCGTCTGGATAGCCGAGGACGAATTCGCCGGCCTTGAGCGGCGCCTCGTGAGGATTGCTTCCCGGAATGCCGCTCCCCTCGACGGCCGGATGACTGATGCCATCCTTGAAGCCGAACGGCTCCTTGCCGGTGCTCAGTGCGTGGCAGTCCTGACGCCAGATCGCCGTGACACCGCCAAGCGCCCGCAGGGCCTTGTGCGCGCGCGCCAGCGCTGCCTCGAGTTGAGCCTGATCCGGCGAAAGCGCCGTCAGCACGACATGGACATCGCGGGTTCCCAGCGGGGACTCCCAGCGCTCGGGGCTGCTTTCGCCGTCGTCTCCCAGCGCCTTCGCCCGGGCGGCCATCCCCTGCCGGAACTCCCACGCGAAGCTGTCCAAAGACGCTGGGGGCACGCCCAGCGCCTCGAGCCCATCGTAGGTGAGCGCGACGCTGACCCAGCAATCGGCGGCCGGGCTGCCCGGATGGGCGGCCGAGGCCACCACGGGACAGAGCCGCGCCATCAGCTCCCGTCCGGCGCTCCGCTCATCGATGCGGAGGAGGATGTAGGTCGCGGCGTAGGGAGAAGGCCGGGGCCGCAGCACGCCGCTCTGGATGTCTTCCAGTTCGAGCATCTCAGTGCGCCGTGGCGAGGTTCTTCCAGAAGCGAACCAGACTCTCATCCGCTCCGAACAAGGTGCTGAAGATGGTGGAGTCGGCGACCAGCACATCGCCAGCCCTGCCGTCCCCCGGCGGCATCCACACCAGCGCGTTGAACTCCGTGTTCCCCGCCTTGGTGAAGGGATGGGGCCGCGTCAGGTCGATGGGCTGCTTCGCCAGGACTCGAACCGAACGGGTGTCCTCCGTCGTGACCGCGTAGTGCGGCAGGTGCATGTGGAAGTTGAAGTTCTGGACGCCGGAGAGCCAGCCGCGCGTGTCCAGGTCTTCCATCACCGTCAACGGCGCGCTTTTGTTCGTTCCCTGGACGACGGCGGGGCGAAGCCCCCATCGGTTCTCGACAGGGATGCCCAGCCCCTTCATCAACGAGCGCGAATAGCCGCCGAAGCGTTGCTGGCGAGGCACCAGCGCGTCGCCGTGGTGGATGTATTCCACGGCGCGCTCCTCCAGGTTCTGCGAGTGCCCGACGTCGTGGTGGGGGCCCATCACCAGGCAAGTGCCTTCCCGCGCGAGGAACTGGCGGACCGCTTCTATCTCCTCTGGGGCGGCCTCCTGTCCGGTGACGTTGTGGTCCAGACCGAAGACGAGCAGCGTGTCCGCATCGGAGAGGACCCGCTCGTCGAGCGGCAAGAAGAAGCCCGCCTGGTCGACCCGCTGGAACATGGGAACGCGGTACCCGGTGACCTCCTCGATGACCTGTTGGAACGTCACCCACGCCCAGAAGAAGAGCTCCAGCGAGCCCGCGATGCCTTGCTGGAACCGCAGCGGTTCGGCCCACTGCGGGGCCTCGTAGCCGGGCCAGAGGACCCGGCGAACCTCGACCATGGTTGAGAACCGGTTGTCCATTTCGGCGGGGTTCCGATTCGCTTCTCCAGGATAGCTCCAGGACGTGTAGACGCTGACCCGCCGATGCCCTCGCTGGTAGGGCCTCGGCGCGTGGTTCTGGTTGTACGTCCGCCCCGACGTTTGACTCATGACAGGCCTCTACTGCATCTGCTCGAGCATCTCGGCGAGCGCGGCCTTGATCTTCAGCGCCTTCTTGATCTCATCGCCCGTGAAGTACGGGTACTCGCCGTACTCGAGGAAGCTGTTGCACTGGTGCTCTCGGATGAATTGGATGAACGCGTGCGTGTTCGTCTTCCAGTCCATGGGAAACCCCTCGAGGTTCTCGAAGGCGGTGTTGATCCCGGACTGCGTGAAGAGGACGACCGCGTCCTCGGTGTACTTGTCGAAGTCGGTGTCGAAGATGCCCTGGTACATGAACCGGGTGTCGTCATCGAAGAGCACCCAGCGGAGGTAGTGGAGCTTGAGCGGCGCGAGCAGGTCGGGGTTGGCCTTGAGCGCCTCGGCCACTTTCGGACCGTAGGCGCGCAGGGCGTCGGCGTGTCCCTGCTTGACCTTGGCGACAATCGTGAAGCCGTAGCAGGCGGGGGTCTTCGGAAAAATCGGACCGTACTTCCCCTGCTCGAGGTGAGCAGTCGACCTGGGAATGGCCATGGCCTGGGGCTTGATTTCCATCGCGAGGCACCTCCTCTTCGCTCGCTTCAAACTGGGAATGGAGCCCCAGGGTTGCAATCACGCAGGTGCTGGCGGGCGGCTCAGGACTTGCCGCCGCCCCGGGGCAACAGCGTCTCGACCATCCCCTTGAGGGACTGCTTGAGGATGCCGCCCGTATCGACGTCGCCCTTGACCAGCGCCTGGGCGTAGTGCTTCGCCTGCTCGAAGGTGATGTGCGGCGGCAGCAGCGGGACGTCCGGGTCCACATAGGCCTCGAGGACGACGGGACGGTCGGCGCGCAGCGCGTCGTCCCACGCGCGGCCCAACGCTTCCGGCCGGTCCACGCGGATGCCCATGAACCCCAGCGACTCCGCATAGCCCGCGTAGGGAAAGTCCGGCAGGTCCTGCGACGCGGGCAGCTTCGGGTCTCCAGCCAGCACCCGCTGCTCCCACGTCACCATGTTCAAATCCCGGTTGTTGAGGACCATGACGATGAAGCGCGGGTCCTTCCATTCCTTCCAGTACTTGGCCACGGTGATGAGCTCGGCGTTGCCGTTCATCTGCATGGCGCCATCGCCCACCAGTGCGATGACGGGCCGCTGCGGGAAGGCGAACTTGGCGCCAATGGCGTAGGGCACGGCGCAGCCCATGGTGGCCAGGTTCCCGGACAGCGACGCCATCATCCCCTTGCGAATCTTCAGGTACTGCGCGAACCAGCTCGTGCCCGAACCCGAGTCCGCGGTGAGGATGGCGCCGTCTGGCAGCCTTGGTGACAGCTCGTAGAACACGCGCCGCGGGTTGACGGGATTCGCGCTGTCCAGCGCCAGCGCCTCCGCCGTCTTCTCCCACTGCCGCACGCTCTTCACCACGAAGTCACGCCAGCTTCGGTCCTTCTTGTGTTCCAACATGGGAATCAGCGCCTTCAGCGTCTCCTGGCTGTCCCCCACCAGCGCCACCTCCATGGGGTAGCGGATGGCCAGCATCCGGCCGTCGATGTCGATCTGCACGCCTCGGGCCTGCCCCTCCTTCGGAAGGAACTCCGAGTACGGGAAGCTGGTGCCCACCATCAACAGCGTGTCGCAGTCCGACATCAGGTCCCAGCTCGCCTTGGTGCCCAGCAAGCCGATGGAGCCCGTGACGTAGGGCAGGTCATCCGGCAGCACCGCCTTGCCCAGCAGCGCCTTCGCCACGCCCGCGCCCAGCAGCTCCGCCACGTGCATCACCTCGTCCGCGGCGGCCTGCGCGCCAGCGCCCACCAGCATGGCCACCTTCTTCCCGGCGTTCAGCACGTCCGCCGCCCGCCGGAGGTCCCGCTCCCGAGGCAGCACGCGAGGCACGCTGTGGCCCACGCTCGAATGGATGGTGCCGTGCGCGTGCGGCGGCTTGTGGTAGTCCTCCTCCTGGACGTCGTTGGGGATGATGACGCACGTCACGGTGCGCTCGTAGATGGCCACGCGCATCGCCCGGTCCACCGCGTGCCGGACCGCGGACGGGCTGGTCACCATGGTGACGTATTCGCTGGCCACGTCCTTGAAGAGGGTCATCAGGTCCACCTCCTGTTGGAAGTGGCCGCCCAGCGCCGCGCGCGTCTGCTGCCCGACGATGGCCACCACCGGCTGGTGGTCCAGCTTCGCGTCATAGAGGCCGTTGAGCAGGTGGATGGCGCCAGGCCCCGACGTGGCGAGACACACGCCAGGCTCTCCGGTGAATTTCGCGTGCGCGCAGGCCATGAAGGCGGACATCTCCTCGTGGCGCGTCTGCACGAAGCGGAACTCCGACGTCCGCCCCAGCGCGCCGAGGATGCCGTTGATGCCGTCACCCGGGTAGCCGTAGATGCGGCGGACACCCCATTGGGAGAGGCGGTGGAGCAGGTAGTCGGAGACGGTGGCGCTCATGACGGGCTCCTCGGGCTCAGGGACGTCATGAAGCTAGGCACCGGGGCGCCATCACCTGCGGCGAGGCTCGCAGCCGCCCGTCCAGCGGCCGGGACGGCACGCGGGCACTGGTGGACACTTCGAGGTGGAGCGGGCCTTGAGAATGTCCACCACTGGCCCTCATGGGGTGCGTGCAAGGAAGAAGCCTGGAGGCGGCTCTCAGGCAATGGCCTGCTGGGCCGCGCCCATGGCTCTGTGCATCGCCTTCTTCGTTCCGTTCATCGCCGCGGCATTCGCCGTGCTGCTCACCCGGCTGTGCCAGTCGTGGGCCGGCTGGGTGCTCGCCCTGTTTCCAGCGGGGCTGGCGGTGTGGTTCGGCACACAGGTTCCTGCCGTGCTTCGGGGCGAGGTTCGCGGCCTGACGATGCGTTGGATGCCGGACCTGGGCATCGACTTCGCGCTGCGGCTGGATGGGCTGGCCCTGCTGATGGCCCTGCTCATCACCGGGCTGGGCACGCTGGTGGTCATCTACGCGGGGCGGTACCTGGTCCACCATGAGGTGCTGGGCCGCTTCTATGGCTGGCTGCTGCTCTTCATGGGCGGGATGCTGGGCATCGTCCTTTCCGACAACACGCTCCTGCTCTTCGTGTGCTGGGAGGTGACGACGTTCAGCTCGTTCATCCTCATCGGCTTCGAGCACAAGGAAGACGCCGCCCGCGAGTCCGCGCAGCGGGCGCTGCTCATCACGGCCCTGGGCGGACAGTCCCTGCTGGTGGGGCTGCTGCTGCTGGGCGACGTGGTGGGCACGCTGTCCATCTCCGACACGCTCGCCGCCGCGGACACGGTGAAGGGCAGCCCGCGCTACCTGGCCATCCTCCTGCTGGTGCTGGGCGGCGCCTTCACCAAGTCCGCGCAGATGCCGTTCCACACCTGGTTGCCCGGCGCGATGACGGCGCCCACGCCGGTGAGCGCGTACCTGCACTCCGCCACCATGGTGAAGGCTGGCGTGTTCCTGCTGGCGCGGATGGCGCCGGCGTTGGGCGGCACTCCGCCGTGGGAGACCATCCTGACCGTCGTGGGCACGGTGACGATGGTGCTGGGCGCCCTGCTGGCGCTGGGCCACACCGACCTCAAGCTGGTGCTCGCGTACGCGACGGTGAGCGTCCTGGGCGCGCTGGTGATGCTGCTCGGCCAGGGCACCGCGGCCGCCATCCAGGCCATGGTGACGTTCCTCACCGCGCACGCGCTCTACAAGGGGACGCTGTTCCTCGTGGCGGGCTCGGTGGACCACGAAACGGGCACGCGGGACGTGACGCACCTGGGCGGCCTGCGCAAGCACCTGCCGCTCACCGCCGCGGCGGCAGCGGCCGCCGCCCTGTCCATGATGGGCCTGCCCCCGCTCTTCGGCTTCGTGGGCAAGGAGCTCATCTACGAGGCCTGCCTGAAGGGCCCGGGAGGCTGGCCGCTGGCTCTGGGCGCGATGGTGGGCTTTGGCGGCATGGTGGCCGCGGCGCTGCGCGTGGGCGTGCAGCCTTTCGCCGGCCGCAACTTCCGCGCGGACAAGCCGGAAGCGGAGGTCCACGAAGCGCCCCCGTCCATGTGGCTGGGACCGGCACTGCTCGCCACCACGGGGCTGGTGCTGGGGCTGGTGCCCTGGGCCATCCAACCCCTGCTCGCCATGGCGGCGGTGGACATCCACGGAAGCCAGGCCGCGGACCTGAAACTGACGCTGTGGCACGGTGTGACGCCCGCGCTGGGCTTGAGCGCCGGAAGCCTCGTCCTGGGTGGCGGGCTCTTCGCGGCGCGCGAGCCCGTGCTGAAGGGGCTGCGGGCGCTGGACCTCTCCAGCCACGGCCCGGAGCGTTTCTACCAGGCGTCCCTGAGCGGCCTGCTGAAGCTGTCCTCGTCCATGACACGGGTGCTCCAGAACGGCTCGCTGCACCAGTACATCGTCGTCACCATGGCCACCTTCGGCGGACTGCTGGCGCTCGCGGTGGTCCTGCGGCTGGGGGAATGGCCGCGGGGCGTGCCCATGGACGTGCTGCCCTATGAGGTGGTGGTCCTGGTGGGCATCCTGGTATCGGCGGTGCTGGCCGTGGTGTCGCGCTCGGCGCTGTCCTCCATCATGGCGCTGGGCGCGCTGGGCCTGGCGGAGGCGCTGCTGTACGTGTTCTTCGGCGCGCCGGACCTGGCCATGACGCAGGTCGTGGTGCAGACACTCACCGTCATCCTGTTCGCGCTCGTTTTCGCGCGCTTCCCCGTCAACCCCCACGAGCACCGCTTCCGCTGGTGGACCGCGGCGCTGCCCCTGGCGGTGGGAGGGCTCATCACCTGGATTTTGCTCCACGTCGCCTCGGGGCCCTCGCACCGGCGGCTCGCGGATTTCTACGCGTCGCGGAGCGTGCCCGGTGGGCAGGGGCTGAACATCGTCAACGTCATCCTGGTGGACTTCCGGGCGCTGGACACCCTGGGAGAGACCACCGTGCTGGCGACGTCGGGACTGGGTGTCTATCTCCTGTTCCGCACGCGCTCGCAGCGAAAGAAGAGGCAGGTATGAACCCAGTGGTGATGCACACCGTGGCGCGGATGATGACTCCGGTGCTGCTGCTCTTGTCCCTGGTGCTGGCCGCGCGCGGCCATGACATCCCCGGAGGGGGCTTCGTCGGGGGCCTGATGGCGGCAACCGCGTTCGCGCTGCAGATGGTGGCCTTCGGCCGGCCGGCCGCGCGTAAACAACTGCGGGTGCACCCCACCCGGCTGGCCGCGGCCGGGCTCCTGGTCACGCTGGCCAGCGGCCTCCCCGCCATGCTGGAGGGCCGCGCCTTCCTCTCCGGCATCTGGGCCCGCGTGCCCCTGCCATGGACGGACGGCCTGAAGGTGGGCACGCCCCAGCTCTTCGACGTGGGCGTGTACCTGGCCGTCCTGGGCACGGCGATGTCCTTCATCCTGGGCATGGCCCGGGGCGAGGACACCACCGTGCCGGAGCCGAGGAGCTAGGCATGGAGCTGTTCCTCGCGCTCACCGTGGGCTGCCTCTTCGCCGCGGGGCTGTACTGTCTGATGCTCCACAGCGTCGTCCGGCTCGCGCTGGGGCTGGTGCTCCTGGGCAGCGCCACCAACCTGCTGCTGTTCACCGTCAACGGCCTGCAGCGCGGCTTCGCGCCCCTGGTGCCCGAGGGCCAGCAGGCGCTCTCCGAGCCCTTCGCGGACCCGCTGCCGCAGGCCTTCATCCTCACCGCCATCGTCATCAACTTCGGCCTCCTCGCGCTGCTGCTGGTGCTGGTGCACCGCGCCGCGCAGGAGACGGACACGGATGACACGCGCGCCCTGCGCACCGAGCTGAAGGACTCCCAGCAATGACGTCCGCCGCGCTGCTCAGCCTGCCCATGATCCTGTGCCTGGGCGCCGCGGCCGCGGCGCAGCTCACCCCGTCCCGTGCGTGGCCGCGCCGCTGGCTGGCGCTGATGACCATGGTGTCCGTCACCGCGGTGGGCGCCATGCTCCTGGTGACGGTGCGCCGCCAGGGCGTCCAGGCGATGCAGGTGGGCGGCTGGGCCGCGCCCTTCGGCATCACCCTGGTCGCGGACCTGCTGAGCGCCCTGCTGGTGCTCGTCACCGGGCTGATGGGGCTCACGGTGGTGTCCTACTCCGCGGCCACGCTCCCGGCGTCACGCGAGGCGGGCGCCTACTACCCGCTGGTGCTGGTGCTGGTGGGGGGCGTGTGCGGCGCGTTCCTCACCGGCGACCTCTTCAACCTCTTCGTGTGGATCGAGGTCATGCTGGGCGCCTCGTTCGTACTGCTCGCGCTGGAGGCCCGGCAGGAGCAGCTCGAGGCGAGCATCAAGTACATGTCGTTGAGCCTGATGGGCTCGGTGGTGCTGCTGTGCGCCGTGGGGCTCTTGTACGGCGTGGCGGGCACGCTGAACCTGGCGGACCTGTCCGTCCGGGCGCCGGGCCTGGGCACGCCGAGGCTGATGTCGGTCGTGTCCATGTTCTTCCTGGTGGCCTTCGCGCTGAAGGCGGGCGCCTTCCCCCTCTTCTTCTGGCTGCCGGCCTCGTACCACACGCCCCCGGCGGCCGTGACGACGCTCTTCTCCGCGCTGCTCACCAAGGTCGGCGTCTACGCCCTGGCCCGCGTCTTCACGCTGGTCTTCACCCAGGACCTGGAGCTCACCGGCACGCTGCTGCGGGTGATGGGCGGGCTCACCATGGTGACGGGCGTGCTGGGCGCGGTGGCGCAGTACGACATGCGCCGGCTGCTGTCCTTCCACATCATCAGCCAGATTGGCTACCTCATCGCCGCCCTGGGGATGCTCACCCGCGGCGCGCTGACGGCGCTCATCGCCTTCCTCATCCACTACATCTTCGCGAAGTCGGCGCTCTTCCTGGTGAGCGGGGCCACCGCGCGCGTCACGCGCACCTACGACCTGCACCAGATGGGCAACCTGTACCGGACGCAGCCCCTGCTGGCCGCGCTGTTCTTCATCCCCGCGCTGTCGCTCGCGGGGGTGCCCCCGTTCTCCGGCTTCTTCGCCAAGCTGGCCGTCATCCAGGCCGCGCTGCGGGCGGAGCACTGGGCCGTCGCGGGGACGGCGGTGGCCGTGGGCCTGCTCACCCTCTTCTCCATGATGAAGATCTGGCGCGAGGCCTTCTGGAAGGCGCCGCCGGAGAACCAGCCCCAGGAGCCAAACCGGCCGCTGAGCCTGGGGGACGGCGTGCTCGGGCCGTGCATGGCGATGACCACCTTCATGGTCGTCCTGGGTGTAGGCGCCGAGCCGCTCCTCGAGCTGGCGGACGCGGCGGCGGGCCAACTGCTGGACCCCACCGAGTACGTGCGGGCGGTGCTGGGGGAGCAACCATGACCGCGTTCCTCTGGAACCTGGTGCTGGCGCTCCTTTGGGCGGCGATGCTGGGGAGCGTCACCCCGGCGAACCTCTTCACGGGGTTCGTGATTGGATTCGTCCTCCTGGCCTTCATCGACACGCCACACCTGCCCTCGCGCTATGCCACGCAGACGTGGAACGTGGCGCGGCTGGTGGCGCGCGTCGGCTGGGACGTCTTGGTGGCCAACGCACGGGTGGCCTATGAAATCGCCACGCCGAGGCTCATCTCCCGCCCAGCCATCTACCGCTATGACATGGAGGCGCGGACGGACGCGGAGATCACCCTGCTGACGCTCATCGTCACCTTCGCGCCCGGCACGCTGGGGCTGGAGGTCTCCGAGGACCGCAAGGCCCTCTACGTCCACGTGATGTTCGCCACCACCCGGGAGGCGTTCTGCCGCGACCTCCGCGAGCGCGTGGAGATTCCGCTGCTGAGGGCACTGCGATGAGCGGCTGGCTGCAGGTCATCACCCAGGGCGCCCTGGGGGCCCTCTCCATCGCGATGCTGTTCTCCCTGCACCGCCTGGTCCGCGGGCCGTCGCTCACGGACCGGGTGGTGGCGCTGGACCTCTTCTCACTCCAGACGGCGGCGGTCATCACCGTCTACGCCCTGTGGGTGGGCCAGCCGGAGCTGGTGGACGTGGCGCTGGTGCTGGCCGTCATCGGCTCCATGGGCACCATCGTCATCGCCAGGTACCTCTACAGCGCGGGAAAGGGCCACCGATGAAGGACCTCCTCACCGCGGTGATGCTGGTCTCCGGGGCACTGCTGATGCTCCTGGCCGGACTGGGCCTCTTCCGCATGCCGGATTTGTTCCTGCGCCTCCAGTCCGCCGCGAAGGCCTCGTCGCTGGGCGTGGGCCTGCTGATGGGCGCGGCGGCGCTCGGGCTGGGCGACCTCAGCGTGGTGGCCCGGACGTGCTGGCCATCACCTTCGTCTTCGTCATGACGCCGGTGGCCGCGCTGCTCATCGCCCAGGCAGCGTTCCGCGCGGGCCTCCCCCTGTGGGACAAGACGCACCAGAACGACCTGGAGGAACACCACCCCGCTGGAGGCCCCTACGAGCCCAGCCTGGGCCCCGACGACGAGGACTGAACCCCTCCCCGCCTCTCACTCCGCCTTCACGGCCTCCTCGTCCAGCGCGACGGTGGTGGAGGCACCGTTGTAGACGGCGGCGTCGAGCAGGCCCTCCTCGCGCGCCACCAGCACCGGCACCAGCATCTGTCCGGTGACGTTGGTCATGGTGCGCATCATGTCGAGGATGCGGTCGATGGCCAGCAGGTAGCCCAGCCCTTCCAGCGGCAGGCCCGCGGAGCTGAGCACCACCGTGGCCATGACCACCGCCGTCCCGGGCACGCCCGCGGTGCCGAAGCTGCCCAGCACCGACGCCAGCAGGATGATGAAGTACTGGGACGCGGACAGCTCCAGGTTGAAGTACTGCGCGACGAAGAGCGACGCGATGGCCGGGTAGATGGCGCCGCAGCCGTCCATCTTGATGCTGGCCCCCAGCGGAACGGCGAAGGACGCGTAGTCCTTGTTGACGCCCAGGTTGTGCGTCACCGAGCGGATGGCCACCGGCATGGACGCGAAGCTGGACGAGCTGACGAAGGCCACCTGCATGCCCGGGGCGGCCCCCCGGAAGAAGCGCAGCGGATTCAGCCCGTGCGTCAGCAGCAGCCCGCCGTAGACGAAGACGACGTGCAGCGCGCACGCCACGTACAGCGCCAGGACGAGCTTGCCCAGCGGCAGCAGGCGCTCGAAGCCATAGGTGCCCACCAGCGCGGCGATGAGCCCGAAGGTGCCCAGCGGCGTGAGCTCCAGCACGAAGCGGGTGACTTGAATCATCGCGTCGCTGGCCTCTCGGACCAGCTCCCGCAGGCGCGCCGTCTTCTCTCCCAGCTTCACCAGCGCGAAGCCCAGCAGACCGGCGAAGAAGATGACCTGGAGGATCTTCCCGTTCGCCAGCGCGGCGAACGGGTTGGTGGGCACCACGTCCAGCAGCACCTGCACCGGCCCGGGGACATCCCGCGGCTTGAAGGACTCCGAGGCCATGAGCTGGCCCACGCCCTCCCCGGGACGCAGCAGCGCGGCGACGCCCAGGCCCACGCCCACCGCCAGCGCCGCGGTGATGGCGAACCAGAGGAACGTCTTGCCGCCGAGCACCGCCATGCTCTTCTGCCCGTGGAGCGCCGCCACCGCGTTGATGACCGCGAAGAACACCAGCGGTGTGGCGATCATCTTGATGAGGTTGACGTAGAGCGTGCCCAGCGGCTGGAACCAGGGGCCCGCCGGCTCCCCCACGAGCCACCCGGCCACGGCGCCGAGCACGAACGCCCCCAGGACACGCTGCCAGAAGGGAATGCGGAACCAGGCCGACACGAGCTTCTTCACGGGGGCAACCTCTTGACGACGGGCGGCGGACGATAACCCCAGGCCCCAGGACGCGCAGGGGGAAGCGCAGATTTTGCGCTGGGGGCGCCTCCGGGCCGGGGATCCGGGTTTTGCCGCGCCCACCCCGCCCCGGAGGGATGCCACAGAGCATCAGGGCCTCCCATTTATTCCCGGGGAGCGGTACACCTGGGCCCCATCATGGCCGAGACCGCTTCGCTCAACATCCCCACTGTCGACCTCGCCGACCTCGCGTCGGATGACTCCGCTCGCGTCGAGCGCGCCGCCTCGGCGATCCGCGAGGCCTTTGGCGTCCTGGGTCTCGTGTACGTGAAGAACCACGGCATCGACACCCAGGCGCTGAACCGCTTCTATGACGCGTTCGCGGCGTTCATCGCCCGGCCCGCCGAGGAGAAGAAGCCCTACGGCCGCGCGGACATCTGGTACCAGCGCGGCTGGACGCCTCCGAACACCGAGGTCGCCGTCGCCTCCAACGGCCAGCCGGACTTCAAGGAGTGCTACTTCGTCGCGCCCTACCCCAACGACCCGCAGTCCGCGTTGGAGTTCCCGGAGCTGTACCCGGAGAACGTGTGGCCCCAGAACGCGCCGCCCTTCTTCGAGGACGGCATCATGACGCTGGGCCGCTCGCTCCACGAGGCGGGCCTGAAGCTGCTTCGCGGCTCCGCGGTGGCCCTGGGCCTGCCGGAGACCACGTTCGTGGACCTGTGCGACCGCGGCGCCCACGTCACCCGCGCGCTCCAATACCTGCCGCTCACCGACGCGCAGGTGAACACAGACATCGTCTGGGGCGAGGAGCACACCGACTTCAACCTGCTGACGCTGCTCCCCGGCGGCCGCTTCCTGGACCCGGCGGGCAGCCCCGCCCCCGGCCCCGACAACAAGAGCGGTCTCTACCTGCGCACCCGCGCGACGCCGGAGGCTCCGAACGGCACCCAGGTGCGCGGCACCGCGCCCGCGGGCTGCATCGTCGCGCAGGTGGGCCAGCAGCTCGAAATCCTCACGGGCGGCACGTTCCTCGCCACGCCGCACGTCATCACCGCCCCCGGCGTGCCCGGCTGGCAGCGCCAGTCCGCCGCGCACTTCATGCACGTGCACACCAACACCGTGCTCTTCCCCCTGGAGAAGTTCCGCGGCCCCGAGGCCATCCGGAACTACGCGCCGCCCGTGCTCGCGGGGACGTATGACATCAAGACGCTGGTGGACATCGGACTGGCGCCCGCGAGCGCGCTCGACAAGCTGGGCTACCGTCACTACGACCGGCTGAACCGCCAGCGCGCTGGCGCGTAGGAGCCGCAGCACCGCTTGAGGCCCCGGATGTCCGCGGGGCCTCGCGTGTTTCATGAAACACAAACCAAAATCAATCACACATCAAGTTGATTGTCTTCAATAAACGACAATCAATTCATGTCTGCATTTAAGGCGTGACCCTGGTGCTACCTGTCACTCGAGGGCCCTTCGAAACCACTGAAAACACCTTCAGGTAGGCACTGCCCCCCAACGACTCGGAGGGCAAAGGTGACGGCTCGCGTCATCCCCTCGAAAAGCCACTGATGACGTGTTCATGTAGGCATTGCACCTCGAATGCGCGTCGTGACGACGCGCCGGCTCGCGTCAGCTCCACGAAAAACCACTGATGACGCGTTCATGTAGGCACGACACCTTAGAAGCCTCTGTCCGGCCGTACGCTTCCCCACCTGCCGGATGAGCGCCTCACCAGACGCCTTCGGCCCGGACGAGCGAAGCCACCCAAAAACCCGCTGAAGGTTCGTTCATGTAGGCATTACACACCCAGGCAAGGGTCCCGAGGAACATCGGATCCCTGACCGGTGGTTGTCGTCATCCTGGACGGAGCCTGGAGTCTGTCGCCTGTGCGACAAAGACACCGTCCTGGCGGAGGAGGCGATGGAATCCAGCCCGCAGACCGGTCAAGGGTTACGCGCCCTGCCCCCGCCGGCGCGCCCTGCCGCCCCAGGGTGAGGAGCCCCGCCGCACGATGCACGACACCATCGACTTCAAGACGCTCTTCGACGCCTCGCCCAACCCCTACATGCTGCTCAACCGGGAGCTCCGCTACGTGGCGGCCAACCCGGCGTACCTGCGGGTGACCGCCAGCAAGCTGGATGAACTCCTGGGGCGAAACGTCTTCGAGGCGTTCCCGGACGACCCGAGGGACCCCAACAACGCCAACGCCCGGCAGCTTCGGGACTCGTTCCTACGGGTCCTGGAGACCCGGGCGCCGGACAACCTCGCGCTGATTCCCTACCGGGTCCCGATGATGACGGACGAGGGCGTGGTCAGCAGCTTCCGCTACTGGAGCGCCACCCACATCCCCCTGTTCGACGCGGCGGGCGAGGTGGCCTACATCCTCCAGCACACCGTCGACATCACCGAGATCCAACAGCTCAAGCGAGCCGCTCAGGCGGTGACCGAGGCGGACGGCATTGACTCGTCCCTCTCCGCGCAACTGGAAGCCGGCGTCTTCCAGCGGGCGCAGCAGGTCCAGGCGGAGAACCTGAACCTCGACGAGGAGCGCCGTCACCTCCGCCGCCTGTTCGAACAGCGCCCGGCTTCATGTGCTTCCTCCGCGGCCGGGAGCACGTCTTCGAGATTGCCAACGCGGCATACATGCAGCTCGTCGGGCACCGGGACATCGTGGGCAAGCCCATCCGGTACGCCCTTCCCGAAGTGGATGGTCAGGGGTACTTCGAGCTGCTCGACCGGGTCTTCACCACGGGCAAGGCCTTCGTCGGCTATGGCCTGAAGGTCCTCCTCCAGCGGACGCCGGATGACACCCTGGTGGAGAGCTACGTCGACCTCGTGTATCAACCCATCGTCGAGCCGTCCGGGGCCATCTCCGGCATCTTCGTCCAGGGCCACGACATCACCGAGCAGAAGCGCGCCCAGGACGAGCTGCGCCAGTACAAGGACCACCTGGAGGAGCTCGTCCGAGAGCGCACCCGCGCGCTGGAGGAGAGCGAGGCCGAACGGCGGCAGACGGAGGCCGCCCTCCGGCAGGCCCAGAAGATGGAAGCGGTGGGCAAGCTCACCGGCGGCGTGGCGCACGACTTCAACAACCTGCTCCAGGTCATCAGCGGCAACCTCCAGCTCCTGATGAGGGACGTGGGCGACAACGCCCAGGCCCAGCGCCGGCTCACCACGGCGGTGGGCGCGGTGGAGCGCGGCGCGCGGCTCGCCTCCCAACTGCTCGCCTTCGCCCGCCGTCAGCCGCTCAACCCCACCGTCATCAACCTGGGCCGCCTGGTGCGCGGCATGGATGAGCTGCTGCGCCGCGCGCTCGGCGAGGACGTGGCGCTGGAGACCATCATCGGCGGCGGTCTGTGGAACGCCTTCGCCGACCCCAACCAGCTCGAGAACGTCATCCTCAACCTGGCCATCAACGCACGCGACGCGATGAACGGCGAAGGCAAGCTGACCGTCGAGGCCGGCAACGCCATGTTGGATGACCACTACGCCCAGCTCCACGCGGACGTGGTGCCGGGCCAGCACGTCCTGCTGGCCATCTCCGACACCGGTTGCGGCATGTCACCCGAGGTGCTGGAGCGCGCCTTCGAGCCGTTCTTCACCACCAAACCCGAGGGCCGCGGCACGGGCCTGGGCCTCAGCATGGTGTATGGCTTCGTCAAGCAGACGGGCGGCCACATCAAGATCTACAGCGAGGTCGGCCACGGGACGACCATCAAGATCTACCTCCCCCGCTCGCTCCAGGCGGAGATGCCTCGCGCCGAGGTCGTCCCGGAGCAGGTCGAAGGCGGCACCGAGACGCTGCTCGTCGTCGAGGACGACGCCGAGGTGCGCGCCACCGCGGTGGAGATGCTGACGGAGCTGGGCTACCGCGTGCTCAAGGCCTCCGACGGCCAGAGCGCGCTCGCGGTGGTCCAGAGCGGCATCCCCATCGACCTGCTCTTCACGGACGTGGTGATGCCCGGTCCGGTCCGCAGCCCCGAGCTGGCGCGGCAGGCCAAGGCGCTCTACCCGGACCTGGAGGTGCTCTTCACGTCCGGTTACACGGAGAACGCCATCGTCCACGGCGGCCGGCTGGACCCGGGCGTCCAACTGCTGAGCAAGCCCTACCGCCGCGAGGACCTGGCGCGGAAGATCCGTCAGCTCCTCGCCACCCGGCAGCAGCGCATCGCCGCGCGCGAGGCTCCCCAGGCCCGCGCCGCGCCGCCGCCGCAACAGCCCGCGCGGGTGAAGCCGTCCGCGCTGCGCATCCTCCTGGTGGAGGACGACGAGAACATCCGGTTCCCCGCCTCCGAACTCCTGGAGACGCTGGGCCACACCGTGACGGCCGTCATCAGCGCGGAGGAGGCCATCCCCCTCCTGGACTCAAACGCCTTCGAGCTCCTGTTCACCGACGTGAGCCTGCCCGGCCAGTCCGGCATCGAGCTGGCCCGGCACGCCGTCCAGAAGGTCCCCCGCTTGCGCGTCATCATCGCCTCCGGCCACGGCACCCACGTGGACACCGGCGGCCCGGGGGCGCTCGACGGCGCGGTCCTCCTGCCCAAGCCCTACGGCCTCTCCCAAATCGAGCAGGCGCTCGCCCAGGTCATGGCCTGAAGGTGAATTCAGGTTCATGCAGTGCGTCATGCATGCGCCATGCTCGGGGCGCTTGCTCCCCGCGCGCCAAAGTTCGTTAATCAGGCGCATGAAATTCCTGAGAGAGCTCCGCTCGGTCCTCAACCTGACCGTGCTGGTGGCAGGGCTCGGCTACTTCGTCGACCTCTTCGACATCACGTTGTTCGGCGTGGTGCGTGTCGCGTCGCTCAAGGACATCGGCATCACCGACCCTGCCGACATCCTCCAGAGCGGCCTGCTCATCTACAACGCCCAGATGGTGGGCATGATGGTGGGCGGCCTGCTGTGGGGCGTGCTCGCCGACAAGCGTGGACGCCTGTCGGTGATGTTCGGCTCCATCCTGCTCTACTCCTTCGCGAACCTGGCCAACGCCTTCGCCTGGGACGTCACCAGCTACGCCGTCTTCCGCTTCCTGGGCGGCGTGGGGCTCGCGGGTGAGCTGGGCGCGGCCATCACCCTGGTGGCGGAGTCCCTGCCCAAGGAGAAGCGCGGCCTGGGGACCACCATCGTCGCCACGCTGGGCATGCTGGGCATCGTCGCCGCGGCCTTCCTGGGCCAGCACATGAGCTGGAAGACGGCCTACCTCACCGGCGGCTTCATGGGCATCGCGCTGCTCTTCGCGCGCTTCAAGGTGTCGGAGTCGGAGCTGTTCCAGAAGAAGACGGACCCCTCGCGCGCCAACCCGCTGCTGCTGCTCACCGGCGGCCGGTTCCTCAAGTACATCTGCTGCATCCTCATCGGCGTGCCCATCTACTTCACCACGGGCATCCTCTTCACCTTCGCGCCGGAGCTCACCGCCGGCCTCAACGTCCAGGGCACCGTGACGGCCGGCAACGCCATCCTCTACGGCTCCATCGGCCTGACGCTGGGTGACTTGCTCGCGGGTGTCTTCAGCCAGTGGCTCAAGAGCCGCAAGCGCGCGGTGGCGCTCAACCTCACCGCGGGCTTCGTGCTGATGCTCGTCTACGGCCTCACCCCGGGCCTCACCAGCACCATGGTGTACGGGCTGAGCTTCCTGATTGGCATCACCGTGGGCTACTGGGCCGTGCTCGTGACGATGGCCGCCGAGCAGTTCGGCACCAACATCCGAGGCACCGTCGCCACCACCGTGCCCAACTTCGTGCGCGGCTCGGCGGCGCTCGCGGCCAGCGGCTTCGCCTACCTCAAGGGCGAGATGTCGGTGGCCTCCGCGGCCATCGTCGTCGGCAGCGTCTGCTTCGGACTGGCGCTGCTGGCCCTCACCCGTCTGGAGGAGACCTTCCACCGGGACCTGGATTTCGAGGAGACGGCCACCGGCCCGCAGCCGGCGACCCAGACGTCGCAGTCCGGCACCTGACGCACGGCGCGGCGCCCCTGACGCGCCGCGCCCTGAATCGGACGTTCGCCCCGGCGGGCGTTGCCCCGGGGCCTGTGGGATGCCTACAGCGCGCACATGGAACATGTGCCGCTGCGTCCCATCCAGAAGGTCCTCTGCGCCAACCGCGGTGAGATTGCCATCCGCGTCTTCCGCGCCTGTAACGAACTGGGCATCCGCACCGTCGCCATCTACAGCGACGAGGACCGCACCCACGAGCACCGCCACAAGGCCGACGAGGCGTACCTCGTGGGCCGGGGCAAGCGGCCCGTGGAGGCCTACCTGGGCATCGACGAAATCCTGGACGTGGCCCAGAAGGCCGGCGTGGACGCCATCCACCCGGGCTATGGCTTCCTGTCGGAGAACGCCGCCTTCGCGGAGGCCTGTGAGCGGCGCGGCATCCGCTTCATCGGCCCGCGCTCGGACGTGGTCCGCACCATGGGCGACAAGGTCGCCGCCAAGCACCTGGCGGAGGCGTGT
Source organism: Myxococcus sp. 1LA (assembly GCA_046520405.1). Lineage (GTDB taxonomy): Bacteria > Myxococcota > Myxococcia > Myxococcales > Myxococcaceae > Myxococcus. Next base: position 33,619 of record JBKGHI010000023.1, on the reverse strand, counting down.
GGCGTGCCGGTGGTGCCCGGCGTCACGCTGGAGGGCGATGACGCGCACCTGCTGGCCCAGGCGCGCGACTTCTTCGCGAAGCACGGCGGCCCCATCCTGGTGAAGGCGGCGCACGGCGGCGGCGGCCGGGGCATGCGCGTGGTGCGCGAGGCGAAGGAGCTGGAGGCCGCGCTGGCCTCCGCGCGCTCGGAGGCGAAGAGCGCCTTCGGCTCATCGGCGGTGTTCCTGGAGCGCTTCCTGGAGCACGTGCGCCACATCGAGGTGCAGTTGCTGGGCGACCTGCACGGACACGTCGTCCACCTGCACGAACGGGACTGCTCCGTGCAGCGGCGCCACCAGAAGGTCATTGAAATCGCGCCCGCCCCCAACCTGGCCCCGGCGGTGAAGGAGGCCATCTGCGACGCGGCCGTGCGGCTGGCGCGCAAGGCGGGCTACACCAGCGCCGGCACCGCCGAGTTCCTGGTGGCGGGCGACGCCTTCTACTTCATCGAGTGCAACGCCCGCCTCCAGGTGGAGCACACCGTCACCGAACAGGTGACGGGCGTGGACCTGGTGCAGAGCCAGCTTCGCATCGCGGAGGGCTACCGGCTGGACGCGCCGGCGGTGGGCATCTCCCGGCAGGAGGACGTGGTGCCGCGCGGCTTCGCGGTGCAGCTGCGCGTCACCACCGAGGACCCCGCCAACCAGTTCATGCCGGACGCGGGCATCATCACCGCCTGGCGCGCGGCCACCGGCTTCGGCATCCGCCTGGACGGCTCCAACGGCTACACCAACGCCGTCATCTCCCCCTACTACGACTCCATGCTGGTGAAGGTCATCGCCTACGCGCCCACCTTCCAGGGCGCGGTGATGAAGGGCCAGCGCGCCCTGCGCGAGTTCCGCATCCGCGGCGTGAAGACGAACCTGCCCTTCCTGGAGAACGTGCTCGCCCACCCCGCCTTCCAGCAGGGGGAGACGTACACCCGCTTCATCGACGAGACGCCGGAGCTGTTCCAACTGGAGCCCCGCCGGGACAGGGCCACCAAGCTGCTCCAATACCTGGGCGACGTCACCGTCAACGGGCACCCCACCATCAAGAAGGCGCAGCGGCTCAAGCCCACGCAGTTCCTGGAGCCCCGGCTGCCGGTGACGCCCCCGGGCCCCGTGCCCCACGGCACCGCGCAAATCCTGGCGGAGAAGGGCCCGCGCGGCCTGGCGGACTGGGTGCTGTCCCAGAAGCGCGTGCTGCTGACGGACACCACCATGCGGGACGCGCACCAGTCCCTGCTGGCCACGCGCATGCGCACCCGGGACATCCTCCGCGTGGCGCCGGCCACCGCGCACCTGGCCTCGGACCTGTTCAGCCTGGAGAGCTGGGGCGGCGCCACCTTCGACACCGCCTACCGCTTCCTCAACGAGGACCCGTGGGCCCGCCTGCGCGCGCTCAAGGCCGCCGCGCCCAACCTGCTCCAGCAGATGCTCCTGCGCGGCGCCAACGCCGTGGGCTACACCAGCTACCCGGACAACGTGGTGGAGGCCTTCATCGACGAGGCGGCCGAAGCGGGCGTGGACGTGTTCCGCATCTTCGACAGCCTCAACGATTTGGGCAGCATGGAGGTCTCCATCCGCCGCGTGCTGACGACGGGCAAGGTGGCGGAGGTGGCCATCTGCTACACCGGCGACGTCGCCAACCCCAAGCGCACGAAGTACACGCTGGACTATTACGCGGACCTGGCGAAGCGCATTGAAGACTCCGGCGCGCACTTCCTCTGCATCAAGGACATGGCGGGCCTGCTGCGCCCGCGCGCCGCGGCCATGCTGGTGCAGCGCCTGCGCGAGGTGACGCGGCTGCCCATCCACCTGCACATGCACGACACGTCCGGCAACGGCATCGCCAGCTACCTGGAGGCCATCGAGCAGGGCGTGCATGTGGTGGACGTGGCGCTGGGCAGCATGGCGGGCCTGACGAGCCAGCCCAGCCTCAACGCCCTGGTCAGCGCCCTGCGCGGACATCCTCGCGAGACGGGCCTGGCCAACGCGCGCCTGCAACCGTTGGCCAACTACTGGGAGGACGTGCGCGAGTACTACGCCCCCTTCGAGGCCGGCCTCAAGAGCACCACCAGCGAGGTGTACTACCACGAGATTCCCGGCGGCCAGTACTCCAACCTCCGGCCCCAGGTGGCGGAGATGGGGCTCTTGGCCCGGTGGAACGACGTGAAGGACGCCTTCGCGCTCGTGAATGTCCTGGTGGGCGACATCCCCAAGGTGACGCCGTCGTCGAAGATGGTGGGCGACTTCGCCATCTTCCTGCTCAAGAACGACCTCACGGTGCGCGCCTCCACGCTGGCGGAGGCGGCCTCGCTCACGCGCCAGAAGCTCATTGAACAGGCGCCGCGCCTGGACTTCCCCACCAGCGTGGTGGGCTACTTCCGGGGCGAGCTGGGCCAGCCGCCCAACGGCTTCCCGGAGGACCTGCGCGCCGCCGTGCTCAAGGGCCTGCCCCGCGTGGAGGGACGGCCCTCCGCCAGCATGTCGCCGCTGGACCTGGACACGCTCCAAGGCGAGCTCTCCACCAAGACAGGACATGCCCTCACCCGCGTGGACGCCATCTCCAGCGCGCTCTACCCGCGCGTGATGGCCGGCTATCTGGAGGACCTGGGCCGCTACGAGGACGTGTCCATCCTCGACACCCCGAACTACTTCTACGGCATGGAGGTGGGCCAGGAAGTCTGGGTGGAACTGGAGCCCGGCAAGACGCTGGTCATCAGCCTTTCCGCGGTGGGCGAGCCGGATGAAGAAGGCGTGCGCACCGTCTACTTCGCCCTCAACGGCCACAACCGCACCGTGCTGGTGAGGGACCGCAGCCGCGCCGCCACGGTGGAGACGCGCCGTCAGGCGGACCGCGCCAACCCCAACCATGTCGCGGCGAGCATGCCGGGCACCGTCATCTCCCTGCACGTCAAGACGGGAGACACGGTGGAGACCGGCGCGCCGCTCGTCACCCTGGAGGCCATGAAGATGGAGACGGTGGTGAGGGCTCCGCGCGCCGGAACCGTGGCGGAGGTCATCCCTGCGCTCAAGGCCTCCGTCCAGGGCGGGGACCTGCTGGCGGTGCTTCAGTGACGTAAGGGGCGGGCCCTCAGAAGGTCACCGTCATCACCAACGTGTCCGAATAGGCCCCCGCCGGCACCGCCTGCCCGGCGGGGATTCTCCCGTAGATGGGCACATTCACGTCCACACCGAACACGGGGAGGAGAGGGCCATAGAAGCTCGTCCCCCCTGAGCCGTTGCCCCAGACCAGGAGGCGCGTCGCATCCGTGTAGAGGTTGTATTGGAGGCGCCGGGAGTTGGGCCCCGCCATGCTGCGCGGGAAGTAGGTGCCCGAGCCGCCGGTGCTGAAGGTGATGGTGATGGGGGTGATCTGCCCCTCGCACCGGTACCCGATGCTCCCCACCGAATCCCGGGGCAGCAGGTCGGTGGTGAGGTAGGTGCCGAAGCTCACCCCCACCGTGGTGCGAATCTGGCAAACGGCGCCCGCCAGGCCCGGCAGCAGTCCACAGAGGCCCGCCACCGCGAGCGCGGCCGTCCTATTTCGCAGTGTCATGGACACACCTCACGGTTCCCAGGTCGATGACACTGCCCTCGAGGGACGGAACGTCCAGCGAGGTCGAGCAACGGCCCTTGGGGTAGACAACTGACGCCGGCAGCCGGCCCTCGGGCAGGCCCACCAGCTCGAACTCACCATTCCACCCGATGGGTGAACTCCACTTCTCGCCGTCCTTCTCGACGCGAATCTCGCCGTAGGACAACCAACGCGTGTCCTCCAAGGAGTCGATGGTCACCTTGCCCCGGTACGCGCGGACCGTCTGCGTCTTGAAGTCCAGCACCACGCCGCCGCGCTGGTACGTGGCCACCATCTGCTCCGTGGACGGGATGTAGACGTCCAGCGGCACCTGGTGGTCCGCCAGGGAGAGCCGGTTGGCGTTGTAGGCCTGCAGCCGCGTCACCACCAGCTCACCGTGGGAGTCGGTGCGCCCGATTTCGTGGTTGTTCAGCCGCACGCCCACGCCTTCCACGCCCTTCACGCGGACCAGCGCGTACCCCTGGTCCACCGCGCGCGTGGGGCGGATGCGCCCGCCAATCATCACCAGGCCGCCGGCCACCTCGGCCATGCCGGCCAGCCGGCCCTGGAACCACTCCGCGCCCGCCGAGACGCGGCCCACGTTGGAGTCGTAGTCGGCGCGCGCCATGGCCTGGTCCACCGCGCCCACCCGGCCCTGCACCTGGTAGCCCAAGCCGCCCTCCATGGGCACCGAGCGGGCGATGTCCACCGACGTGGTGCCCTCCCCTCCGCGCAGCCCCTGGGAGTGGCCCAGCGTGCCCGTGGTGCGCAGATCGAAGATGGCGTTCAGGTACACCATCCCCTCAAGCGCGGTGTCGCCTCGCTCGGACCGGCTGCGGTTGGCGGCGAACGACAGCGTCGACCAGTCGGTGATTCGCGCGGAGGTGGTGGCGCCCAGCCACGTCGTCCACCCGGCCTGCTGGTAGCGCGACAATATCGCCTGCCCGCCCACGCTGACGCTCTCGCCCAGGGCCAGGAAGAGCGAGCCGCCTGTCTCGACGATGGGGTGGTCGTCATCCAGCTTGAGGCTGGTGTGCGTGTAGTGCTCGTTCATGCCCCGGCCAAAGACGGAGCCGCCGAGCCACCGGCGCTGGAGCGAGTACACGATGCCCGCCGCCAGGCCCGTGCGGTGCTCGCTGCGGCTGATGGCCTGTGACAGCTCCAGCTCACCGAAGGGCAACTGGACGAGCTGCAAGGTGCCGGTGCTGATGACGTTGGGCGCCAGCTCCAACCGCACGCCCGGCGTCAGCCAGGACGTGATGCCCATGCGGAAGTTGCCCAGCAGCATGGGCCGGCCGAAGTCGAAGTTGTGGATGTTGACGGACTCGCGCTCGATACCGGCGGAGAGCCGGAAGTCCACCACGCCCGGCGACAGCTGCTGCCCGCTCAGGTAGTACGCCGCGTTCACCTCGCTGGTGCGGCCGAAGGCGTCCCGGATGACGTAGCGCGTGTTGCCCTCGCCCCGGGGCACCGTGAGGTTCTCCAGCCGGAAGGGGCCAGGAGGCAGGTCGGTGCGCTGCACCAGGTGATTGTTGACGTAGACCTCCAACGTGGAAGGCGTGGCCACGTCCCCCGCGTAGTCCTGCATCGGGTTGCGCACGAAGTACGGATTCAGCTCGAAGGTGCGCATCAGGTGGAAGCCGGCCACCACCGCGCCGCCACCCAGCACGCCGCCAAAGCCCGTGGCCTCACCCGCGATGGCGCGCACCATCTGCTTGGGGAAGTCCAGGGAGAGCTGCGTGAGGCCCCGCAGGGGCACCGAGCCGGGCCGCCACCGCGCCTGCGTCGTCAGCAGGCCCCGCCCCACGGAAGCGCCGGCCTCTCCAAAGAAGGTCAGCGAGGTGTTGCGGGCGTGGGCCGCGTAGTTGAAGAAGCCGCTGGGACTGCCGCGCACTGGTAGTCCCCCGGGGCCTGCGGCCCCAGGTTGATGCGCGTCGCGGAGAAGGCGGAGGCCGACAGCTCACAGTTCAGGCTGACGGTCCGCTCGTCCCAGATGCAGCGCCCCTGCGGCTCCAGGGACTCCGCGGAGATGTATGTCTTTCCCTCGATGACCTCCTGCTTGCCACCCAGGGCCACCAGGTCCACGCCATGGGCCTCCAGCGCGGCCGCGGGGAGCAGCACGTCACCGTCCCGCAGCATGGGGAAGGTGGCGCCACGGGGAACGCCATTCAAGGTGAAATCCGCGACGATGGGTATCAGCGGTGAGGAGGCATTCGCCACCGCGGGCAATGCCCCCCACGACAGGGACAATGCCAGCGCGGTCCTGAAGGGCGCACGGGGGCGTGAAAGTCTGGTGGGAGACATGACATTTCGTCTTCAGCGAGCGCAGGGAACGGTGGAATTCACGGGGGAGGTCTGGCGGAGCACGCCCTGGTCGGTCTCCATCTCCACTTCCACCGTGCGAACCTTGCGACAGGCCTTGCCAGCAATCTCCAAGGCGTAGACCTGCGCGTCGCCCGCCAACACGTACCAGCCGGGCTCCTCTTTCTCGACCAGCCGCTTGCCGTTCGCGTCGAGCCCCCGGACCCGGAGGTTCCGGATGAAGAAGTTCACCGTGCCCGGGTTCTTCACCCGGACGTGGAACTTCGACTCACGCAACACGGCCTCTGCAATCTGGCCTTGGAGGGTCTTCTTCTTCGGCGCGACGAAGACTGGCACTGAAACACGCGTCAAGACATTCAGCCCAGTCGCATTGACTGACGGCTGCAACGGGGGAAGCTCCTCCACGATGATGCGGAAGGAGCGTTCCGTATCCTGTGGAGCCGAGGAGCTACCCACCCGGATGGGGCGGGACTCCCCGGGCTCCAACGTCAACATGGACGGGAAGAAGAACAGATCCTGAGTCGGCGCAAGCGACATGCGTCCTTCTTCGTCCTGAACCCAGGAATAGACAGAGGCTTGGAAGCGTGTGGTTTCGCTGCTCTTGTTCCTCACGTTCATCACCACACCACGGGAGCCTGAATCCAATTCAAGCCGAACCGGGCTGACATCGAGCTCCGCCGCGCTCGCGGTCCCCATGGCAATCCATTCCAAGGCAGCCGTGCACATCAGGCCACCAGTCCAGGACAGAAGACGGTTACGCATGTGTTATCGCCCCGAATCAGAAGGTGATGGTGGCGACGACGGTGTCGTTGTAGGTCCCGGAGGGAACGTTCTGGCCGCGCGGAACCGTGCCGTAGACCAGCACGGGGACGGGCAGGCCCGTGCCAAGGAACGGGAGACCCGTGCCAGCGGTGTTACCCCACACGATGAGCCGGGTGACGTCCTGGTACAGGTTGTACGCGAGGTAGTCCGCCGACGCCGTGTTGCGCATCCGGCGCAGCGGCGCCGCCTCGGTCGAGCCCGTGGCCGGGTGCAGCCCCTGGCCCAGGGTGATGACCGCGGTGCGGAGCAAGGTGCACTGCACGCTCAGCGTGCCCGTGCCGAACAGGTCGATGCCCAGCGCGGAGTTGACGATGATGGGATCGTACGTGCCGAAGTTCAGCGTGCCGCCGCCCGCGCCGGAGCCGATGGTGCAGGAGCCACCGACGTTGGCGGTGACGTTCAGGTTGGCGGTGGCGGTGGCGGCCTCAGCGGGCGAGAAGGCAACGAGGGACGCGGCGGCGGTGACAGCGGCAACGGCGGTCTTGATTGCGTTCATTTGAGTTGCGTGCTCCATCGAGCGGCCGGTTGATTCCGGCTGCGTCGAAGCATTGCAACCCGCTCGCCGGACCTTGAGCGGTCCGGCGTCCCCCTCCCTTCAGCGCATGTCGCACCAATGCCTCGCGTGCGCTTCCAGGCGAACCGTGAAAATTATACCTTGTTTGTTTTCATGGCGAAACGCACACATGTCCTTGAAGGGAGCCCTTCAGGGAGGGACGGCCAGGCTTCGTGGCCCGCAGCCGCGCCCTGGAATGTGGCTTCGTGTGACGGGCTGTGCCCAGCGCTGAGAAGCGCGTTACCCTGCCTGCGACAACTTTTTCCCACCACGGGAACGGAATGCGTGACGGTGGCCGAGGGCGTCCACCCCGTGACACGCGCATTCCCCTGTCGAACGGAACTGAACTGCCCAGGGCGTCCGTTTCAGCGGCTCACCCCACGGGCCGATGCAGGGCGCGCTCAGTCCACCTTTGCCACGCGGCGGCGGTCCCCGAGGAACTCCTCAACGCCCCGGGCAATCGCCTTGGCGACCTCGGCTTGATAGACATTGGACTTGAGACGTGCCTCTTCGTCTGGGTTTGAGAGGAACGACGTCTCCACCAGGATGGCCGGCATCTTCACGCCCAACAACACATAGAAGAGCGCTTCCTTGTGGCCCAGGTCGCGGATGCCCTTGTACTTGCGGGACAGGTCGCCCACGAGGCTGCGCTGCACCTGGCTGGCGAGCCGGGTGGACTCCTCGGTGTTCGCCTTGGTGGCCAGGTCCGCCAGGATGAACTGGAGGTCGCTGATGCCCTTCTCCGATGACGCGTTCTCCCGCGCGGCCAGGCGGATGGAGTAGCGGTCCGCGGACGTGTTCAGAGTGTAGGTCTCGATGCCCCGCAGCGAGCGCTTCTCCGCGGCGTTGCAGTGGACGGAGATAAACAGGTCGCCGTGCTCGGCGTTGGCGAACTTCGCGCGGTCCTCCAGGCGGATGAACCGGTCGTCATCGCGGGTGAGCACCACCTCCAGGCCCTTCTCGCGCAGCTCCTCCGCCAGTTTTTGGGAGATGGCCAGCGCCACGTCCTTTTCGCGCGTCCCACCCTTGCCGATGGCGCCCGTGTCGTGGCCGCCGTGACCGGGGTCGATGACCACGCGGCGCACCTTCAGGCCGAGCTGCTCGGCCAGCGTCAGCTCCATGCTGCGGGACTGCTTCGCCACGGCCTTCAGCCGGGCCTGCGCCACCTTGTCGTCCACCGGACGGGTGATGGGACGCGGGGGCTCGGCCGCGGCCGGCTCGGCGCGGGAGGTCTTCGACGCCATGGCGGCGGCGACGGCCGCGTCCAGGCTGCCCTCGCGCGTCTCCGGCTTCGCAGTGGCGCTCGGCGCCTTCGCGGGAATCGTGGGCGCCGGCTCGCGCGCCATCTTCTCAATGGCCGCGACCAGCGCGGTCGGGGAGCGCTCCGCGGGCGCGGCGGCCTCCACGTTGGAAGCGGGCTCCGTGTCCGCCGAGGCGACGGCCTTGTCGGAAGCGGACGAATCACTGGACGCGCTGCCCTTGCCCGCGCCGGGAGCGTCGCGTCGCTCTTGCCGGACGCCTCCGCCGCATCGCTGGACGTGGACTTCTTGCCGGCCGCCTCCGCCGAGGCGACGGCCTTGCCCGCCACGGATGCATCACCCTTGCTGGAAGCGGGCGCATCATTCGACGCGACGGCCTTCCCGCTGGAGGCGGGCTTGCTGGACGGGGGGGCCTCCACCTTCGCCACCACGGGCGCGGCCTTGCGCGGCGAGGGCGCCGTCTTGGGCTGCGGCAGCGAGGCCAGCAGCTCCCGCATCTCGCGCGCCCTGTCGCCCTTCCCGTTGACGGCCAGCGTCTCCGTCAGGACCTTGCGAGCGGCCTCCGGCTGGTCCAGGCGGTGGACGTGAATCTTCGCGAGCGCCAGCGCGCCGTCATCCGACAGCCGGTGCTTCGGGTAGTTCTCCAGCAGCTTGGTGTAGTCGATGATGGACGCCTTGAGGTCGTCCTCCACGAAGGAGATGCGGCTCAGCTCCTGGAGCAGCTCCGCCGCCGTGTAGAGGGCGTCCGGCGCGCGGTCCGACTTCGGGAAGCGCCCGGCCACGGCCTCGAAGCGGGCCGCCACGTTGAGCCAGTGGTGGCGCAGCTTTCGCCGGGCGGCGTCGTCCTTCAGCGCGTAATAGACTTTGCGAGCACCCTGGTAGGCCTCCTCGGCCTCGTCTCGCTTGGCGGCCCCCACCGCGCTCGGGACGAGCAGCAGCAGCACGGGCAGCACGATGACGAGGCGCGAGTGCATGGGGTTCCTCCGGGTGGGTGCGAGCTACAGGCGTGTGTCACACAGCCCCACCCCCCCGGCAAATTTTCGGCCCCCACCATCCCGCTTCAGCGCAGCCACCCCAGCACGCTCGCGAGGTCCTGGTCGATGACGCGGGCCCACCCGGGCTGCCGAGGCACCACCGCCGCCAGAACTTTCTCCCCGTTGCGCACCGGCGCCCGGCCCGGCCGCCCCCGGGCACGGACCGCGTGTTTCACGTCCTGCCGGAAATAGTGGGCCGGGAAGGACACCTCCCCCCGGGATTCCGGCAAGGGCCCGTCCGGCGTCAGCCACACCAGCGCGCCCAGCCGCAGCGGCTCCACCTCGGAGCGCCACAGCCGCCGCATCTCCCACGCGAAGAAGCCCACGGCCACCAACACGCCCAGGCCGATGCCCCAGGGCATCAACCCCACCCGCAGTGCGCGGGAGCGGGCGAAGCCGGCCTCTCGAGGCCGGCCCGGCTCGGCGGGGTCCACCAGCAGCGTCACCCGGGCGCCCCGCCCCAGCCCTTCGGCGTACTCGGCGAAGGTCCGGATGTTGGCCACGGAGTGTTCCACCTCCGCGAAGGTGTAGATGACCTCCAGGGCGCCCTCTGCCCCTTCCCGGGCGTCCGGAGGAGGCAGGCGGGACGCCATCACCAGCCCCTCCACCTCCTCGGCCCGGGAGGCGAAGCGCTGCTCCTCCACGAAGTAGCGCCCGGCCCAGCCGGCCCCGGTGCCCAGGAGCGCCACCGCCGCCAGTCCCAGGAGGACGCCTCGCACCACGCGCCCCACGGCGCCGGGCACCTGCGTCAGTCGGACCTTGCGGGGGGCATGCGGAATGGCCAGCTGCATATGGCCGCGCAGCCTACCCCAAGCGCCGGGGGCGACTCACGGCGTTCCGGGCAGCCGCACCCAGACGCCTCGGAAGCGCTTGCGCGACGCGTCCTTCAGCCGCTTGCACTCGACGCCGTCCACCGGCGCGGTGCCGTCATCGCTTAGCAGGAGGATTTCCTCGGCGTCCTCGGGCGTGAAGAAGGCCTCCGGATTCAGCCCCGCCAGGTCCACGGACTCCACGGAGACGGGCGCCTCGGAGCCGCCGCGCCAGGTGAAGAGGCGTGAGGTGGCCTCCCCCGCCGTGCCCCCACTGATGATGAGGTAGCGCCCGCGCCACCAGGACAGCGAACGGACGCCCAGGCCGCCCAGGTCCAGTTGCACCGGCTCGCCCAGCCGAGCCCGGGCGCCCTCCTCTTCCACCAACGCCACGGGATTGAGCAGCGGCACCAGCAGCGCCTTGCCCTCGGGGATGGGGCTGCGGAAGCCCACCAGGATGGAGCGCCCATCCGCCATCGCCGTCATGCCCTCGATGTTCAGCCCGCCTGGCGCCTTGGGCGCCTTCGTCTCCGCTCCGTCCAGCCCGAAGCGCGCCAGTTGCGGCGCCGCGAGCATGTCATCCAACAGGTGCGTGTACGGCCGCCCCACCAGCCGGGGCCCCGCGTCCGTCTCCTCGGTGGCGAAGAAGCGCAGCCGGCTGGGCGCCTTCTTCCCGGAGCTGCTGCGACCGTGGGACGTCAGCCAGAAGGACAGCGAGCCCAGCCCGGTGGCCGCCTCGATGTCCGCCTCTGGCGCCTTCTTCTTCGCCGCGGGCAGCTCCAGGTCCGGGGACAGGTCCACGCTCTGCACCGGGGGGCCACCTCGGCGCGCGTCGTAGACGCGGAGGATGTTGTCCTCGTCGTCACCCACGACGAACAGACTGCCCCCGAGCGCCACCGCGCCGGAGGCGTCACACATCCCCTCGAAAATCAGCGCCTCGTGGCCATCCACGGCCGCGGCGGCCATGGGGGCTGGCCGCTCGCCCACGCCGTGCGCCGAACAGCCCCACACCAGGACTCCCATGCAAACAGGCAGCAGCCTCATGGCCCCACTCTTGGACACGGCCGAGGCAGACGGGGAGTGGCGATGCGCCGACTGTGCGTTGCGCGACACCGAAACAGCCGGGCCGGCACGGACGTTCGTGCCGGCCCGTCAGGAACCTACTCGCACTGCCAGGCGTCATCGATGCAACGGCAGAAGGACCACTCGCAGTAATTGGGGATGGAGCCTCGCTTCAACGCAGGAAGCGGGACAGCACCGCGAAGTCATCCGGTGCATGTCCGGCCTTCAGCGCCTCCTGGAAGATTCCTTCCATGGCCTCGGGGAGGCTCCGGTCGATACCGCGCGCCTTGCAGAGGTCCAGCATGTGCTTGAACGCGATGTGGTGGACCTCCAGGCTCGCGAGCGTCGCCGCGTCGGCGCTCAAGCGGTTGCCCTGGATGCGGGCCATGAGGTCACGCTCGGCACCATCGACGACGGGGACGGTCGCCTGGAGGAACGTCCCCAACGTCTCCAGGGAGAGCTGCTCCGCCCGGGCGATGGCCACCGCCTGGAGGATGCCAAACAGCGAGCCCCACATCTGGAAGAGCAGCGCACTGTCGAGCGCGGACGCATGGCCCTCGTCCTCGCTCACGTGTTGCGTGTTGCCACCCAGCGCGAGGAGGACCGGCTGGTACCGCTCGAACAACGCCTTGGGCCCTGCGTACAGCAGCGTTCCCTCTGGCTGGCCGATGAAGTCCGGCGTCCCCATGATGGCCCCGTCCAGGTAGGCAATGCCATGCTGGCGCGCCCACGTCGCCTGCTCTCGCGCCAGCGCCGGTGAGCCCGAGGTGAGCTGCACCACCAGCTTCCCACGGAGCGCCTGCGTCACGTCATCGACGCGCAGCAACTGGTCGCTGACGTCGTAATCATTCACGTTCACCACCACCACTTCGGCGGAGGAGACAGCCTCCTTCACGCTGGCGGCGATGCGCGCGCCCTGCGTGGCCAGTGGCTCGCACTTTTCACGCGTGCGGTTCCAGACTGTCGTGGGATGCGCCTGCTGAAGGAAGGCCTTGACCAGCGCGGACCCCATGCGGCCCGCGCCAATGACAGCAATGTGCGACTTCATGTTCGTGGCTCCTGGGTGAAGGGCTCGACGCCGGGAATGGCCGCGGGCGCGGTGTCCTCCGGGACTGAGGACGGTGCCCCCTGTCGAGCGTGCGCCATGGATACCGCCCTGCCCCATATGCGTCGCGCACGCGCGGATGATTCGGGAGCACGAATGGACGGTGGCTCCTATATTCGGACGCCATGAGCGAGCATGGGCGGATGCGGCCTCGAATCAGCCTGAACGTGACGCGGCGAGAGACGGTCGCGGGTGACATCCAGCACCTCGCCAGCACGGACCACGTCGTCACGCTCCATGCGGGGCCACCGGTGCGGGTGGCCTGCCCCTCCACCTACGTCCGCTCCGTGAAGACGCGAGGGGACCTCCACCTGATGCCCGCTGGCGTCACGGACGCCTGGATGGAGGACGATGCCAGCACCGCCGTGGACTTGAGCATTCCGCCCTCGCTGGTCAGGCTGGCGGCGGAGGACATGGGGCTGGACCCGGACCGCGTGGGGTTGGAGCAGCGCCACCACTTCCGTGACGCGCAGATTGAGCACATCGCCTGGGCACTGGAGGCGGAGGCCCGCGCGGACGCACCCAATGGCCTGCTCTACCGGGAGAGCCTGGGGCTGGCGCTCGCCGCGCGCCTCCTGGCCTGCTACCGGACCCAGGTGGAGGCCAAGGGCGGATTGTCCTCGCCGCAGCGTCAACGCATCATCGAGTACGTGGAGGCCCATCTGGATGAGGCCCTGTCGCTCGAGCGGCTGGCCCGTGTGGTGGGGCTCAGCGCGTCGCACTTCAAGACGCTCTTCAAGCGCTCCATGGGACTGCCCGTTCACGAATATGTGGTCCAACGGCGGGTGGAGCGGGCTCGCGCCCTGCTGCTGCAGGGCGAACTGTCCGTAGGCGAGGTCGCGCTGGAGGCGGGGTTCTCCCATCAAAGCCACATGGCCCGATGCATGCGCCGCGTCCTTGGCGTGACGCCGCGTGCGATTGCCCGCTCACGCGCGTGAGCCGGGGGCCCCGAGCGGCGCGTGTCGCTCTTGGACCGTGGGCTCTGCTTCCTCCGCTTGTGACGTGCTGCGTCGGAAAGTGGACGCGCTGGAATGGGCGAGCTTCCGGTGACCGGCGCGGTGCGCGACCTTGACGCCTGAGTTCGCATGGCGATGTCGTTCCGCGTCCTCTTGTCCGCCAGGGCCCCCAAGCGGATGCCGAGGAGGCGGAGACGCCCGCCCTGCCCCAGAGCCGCATCACCGAGGAAGACCGATGAAGAGTGAGCGCCAGAAGATGCTGGACGGTGAGCTTTACGACCCGTTCGACGCGGAGTTGGTGGCCGGCCGTATTCGTGCGCGAGACCTGTGCCAGTCGCTCAACGCCAGCCGTGAGGGCGACCAGGAGGAGCGCAGGCGCATCCTTCGCGATCTGGTCGGCGTCGGTGGAGACACGGTGTGGATGCAGCCGCCCTTCTTCTGTGACTACGGCACGAACATCGAGTTGGGCGAGCGAGTGTTCTTCAACTTCAACTGCGTCGTGCTGGACGTCTGCAAGGTGAGCATCGGCGACTACACGCTGTTCGGGCCTGGTGTGCAGATCTACACGCCCATGCACCCGCTCAACGCGGAGCTGCGGCGGAAGGAAGAGTACGGAAAACCCGTCACCATCGGTTCGGACGTCTGGGTGGGCGGCGGAGCCATCATCCTCCCGGGCGTTCGGATCGGCTCGCGAGCCGTCATCGGCGCGGGCAGCGTCGTGACGCGGGACGTCCCTGACGGTGTCTTCGCCGCCGGAAACCCTTGCCGAGTCATCCGGGAGATCACGGAGTAGCCAGCGCCCGAATCGCGTGGGGTGGTTTTTCGCCAAGGGCCCCACGCGCTTAGTCACGGGGAAATGAGCCTCTGGGTCCTCGTTGCGGCGGTCGTTGCTGGGGTGCTGGCCGCTGTGCCGCCGTGGTGGTTCGCGCGACGGCGCCCCGGCTACAGCCACCTGAGGAACACCCTCAGCGAGCTGGGAGAGTCCGGCGCCCCCGACGCGACCCGGGTGGCCTGGCTCGCCTTCGCGCCCCTGGGCCTCGCGGTCTGGGGCTTCGTGGCGCTGCTCGGAGGGAGGCTGCCGGAGGACGCCGGGACGGGGCTCGTGCTGCTGTCGCTGCTGGGCGTGAGCTATGTCGGCGCCGCGGTGTTTCCCTGTGACGCGGGTGCACCCTTCTGGGGCTCCTGGCGCAACCAGATGCACAACCTCGTCGCCGCGATCGGCTACTTCGGCGCGGGTGCTGGGTTGATTGAGCTCGGGCGCACCTTCGAAGACATGGCGATGCTGTCCGGCCTCGCGGTGCTCACGTCGGCGCTGGGCAAGGGCGTCCTCGCCGGAATCTTCGTCCTGTCGTTCGAATCGCCCGTGCGAGGACTCGTTCAGCGACTCATCGAGGCGACCGTGTTCGGATGGATGGTCCTGGTCGGGGTGTGGCTGGTGCTGGGGGCTGAGCGGCGACCTGCAGCTCGACCCCATGCCTCATCCGGCGTGCACGAGTTCCTGCCAGCGGGCCAGCGTCAATTCGGTATAGGGACCTCGTTCCAGGCCATATGCTCCCAACGAAAAGCCATCGTTCCACTCGACGAGGGCGGTCTGACCGGATTCGAGCACGCCGAAGTCGACGGCATATCCCGCTGTGTCTTCTCCAGCCGATTTCAAGAGCTGGACGGCTTGCCTGACCTGCGCTTCATCCACTCGACAGGTGGGATCGCCTCCATAGTGGCGAATCCCAACAATGGCGCCATGCACGACGAAGACCCGGTACTCGCTCTGCCAGCGAACGACGTCCGAGCAGAGAATCTCCGTGCTCTCCGATGCGCGCTCCAGATAGAGCAGATCTTCAGCGGATGCGAAGACGTGCCCGGTGAACCGCTTACGGCGCCCATCGGGCTTGGCGAAAACCGGCGGGCCCGCCTCCTGGAGAACCGCTGCCTTCAGGCCCCTTACGGTGCTCCGCCGGACACGCCGGTGGAGAAAGGGGTTCAGGCTCGGCGGATAATCGTGGGTCTCGGGCGCCTGGATACCCAGGCGCTTCAGCGCACCAAGAACCGTCGGTACGTCGCCCGCCACCAGGGCGTCACGGGCCAGCGATAGCTGGCCCCGTGAGAGCTGCTTCGCGGTGAACGTCTCGACGGGAACGTGGCGCGCTTGAAGCTCTTCGAGAAGCGCCCGCATCTCCGGCTCCATGCGACCAGAGCCCAGTTCCTGAATGAATGCGCAGCGAACCATCGCCGCCATCCTAACGCATCATGCCAAGGAGTCGGATGACGACCGGAGCCTCCCCGTGAGCGCTGTGGAGCCACGGAGAGGGCCCTTCAGCCCTCTCCGCGAAGCCAATGTCACGGGAACTCGGGCGGGCAGTAGATCGCGCAGTTGCCCGGGATGACGGGGCTGCAATCCTCGGGGCAGTTGAATCGGTTCTCCGAGCCGTTGCAGATGCCATCGCCGCACTGCATGCAGTCGGCCGGGCAGTTCTCACCGGACTCACAGATGTTGTCGCCACACGTCATCTTCCGGAGCCGGAAGGTCTGGTAGCAACCGCCGTAGCGGTTATCCATGTCGAGCGTCAGGGAAACGGGATTGATCGAAGTCACCGTGTGCAGTCCAGCGTTCTGGCACTGGCCATTGTGACGGTCCGCGTCGAACCGCACATCCAGCGCCACGTCACTGCGCCCGGAGATACTGAACGTCTGCACGCAGCCACCATAGGCGTCGGTGGTGTCGATGCCCCAGGGACCGGCCCAGTTGAGCGCAGGGCCCACGGGGACGACGTACGTCCCGGGGTTGTCGCACTGCCCGTTGGAAGTCGGGTCGCCCTGACCGTAGAAGCTGACCGTCAGCGACAGCCCGCTCAGCTCACCGTAGGGGTCATAGATGCCGAACTTCTGCCAGCACCCCTGCGGCCGCGAGTCGGTGTCCAGGCGAACCTGGCTCGTCCATTGTCCCAGGCCCCGGCCTTCGGAGACATTGAAGCCGTTACACTCGTCCGACACGCCGCTGTACGCACGAAAGTCGTGCCAGAACTGGACGCTCTCGAGTGCGTCACTGCGGGTGCTGAGCGTGTCAGTTTCGGGGCTTGCTTCCTGAACGTCGGTGCCGCAGCCGGTCGTGAGGACAGCCGCGGTCGCAAGAATGGCCGCACGGGTCATGTAGTTCTTGAACATGGGGTTCCCTGGGGTGAAGTGGACTCACAGAGTCGGAACGCGATGCAACGCTTTGCGGCAAAGAAAGCAATCAATGCGCAGGGAGGCTGACCTGCTTCCGCAAGCGAAACGCACCGCAATGGGAACTCTACGCATGACCAGGCAATGAAGTCGAGAAGGCGGCCCGCCTGGCCAAGCGTGTCTGAAATGACATCCAACACGGTCGTGACATGTGGTTTGCCTGCCAACGACAACCACAGTCACCGACTGGCAAGCCGCGTCATTCAGCCCGGAGCGTCAGTCGCTATTCGCCCAGGTCAGGATGCCCTGTGAGGATGGGATGCGCGCGACCGTCGCCAGCGCGCGCTCGGGCTGTGCCGGCAGGTCGACGAACACCCAGGCGTCGTGGGATTCCTCAAGCCGTGCTCGATTGACTCGAACACCCAACTCCCGCGTGACATGTGAAAGCCCCAGGATTCGCTCAATCTCCAGAGCTGTTTCCTCATCGATTCCACGGGAGCATGCGCCCTGCCACTTGGGCCCAGTGAAGTGTTGGCGCAGCAGTTCCGCTTGCGCGACCAGCTCATCCACGAGCGGGATGAATGCTCCCTCCGCTTGTGGCTGTAGACAGGAGAGTCCCCCAGTCTGATTCGAATAGAGGATTCCTGTTGGCCAAAGAAGAATGAGCCCCAGGCCCCCGGAATCATCGAGGCGGATCAGCGGCGGAATGGACATGAGCGGCTCCCCGGACTGCTCAGCAATCCTGGGCAGGTTTCAGGATGGATCTCACGAACTGGAGGTACTTCTCGTCCTCGTCATCGAAGATCTCATCCCCGCCTCCCATGAAGGCACGAGCGAGCTCATCACCGGCGCGACGCATGTCTCCCAGCTCGAAGGCGAATTGACCCAGGCGCAGGTGAATGAAGGGGTTCCCAAGCCCGTCAGGCAGCGCCACGGCCCTCCGAAGGTACTCACGGCCTTCGGTGTACTGCCCCAACTGGAAGTGCATGTCACCGATGGCGACGCACACCCAGAGCGTCGAGTCATGGCTGTCCGCGGGCTCGGGAATCAGCGCCAGCGCCTGCTCGAACCGCCGCAGCGCCCCCGCATAGTCCTCCTGCTCCGCCAGGGCATCGCCCTGCGCACACAGCTCGACAATCCGCGCCTCCGCCTCGTTGCCCCTCGACGTCACGAATGCTCCCGAATGACCCTTCGCCACTCCGGAGTCTACAGGGGGCCGGCGTCGCGCTGGAGTCTCGATGCACTCGGGGGCCTGAATGAACCAAGCGCCGTGCCGTCCGGCCCCGTGGCCCGGCCGACCATGCCGCGGGTAGAGCCCAATGGATGGGCGGCCAAGGACCCCCTGCTGAAGGTGAAGCGCGCGGGCGCCTCACGTGGGAGAAGGCTCAGGGCGCCTGTCGCACGACGGCTACCGGAACTCCGGATTCGCGAAGGTGCAGCGCAACCCATCTCGCCTCGACCTCTGTACCCGACCAGAGGCCATTCAAAGGTGCATGCAGGAGGCGCGCGGCTGCATCAAGGTCAAGCCGAAGCAACCGCCTTAAATGTCTCACTGCCTGAATGCGGTGCACTGAATCCAAGAGATGCAGTGCCCATTGCCCCTGAGCCGCAATCAGTGCACCGCGAATCTGAACGGGTGGAAATCCGACATCATCCTCCTCCACCGCGCTTCCACAGTGCGCGCACTGCATCCCCCGAGACCACCGCAGTTCTTTCATGGTACCGATGGACTGAACAACGCTCCATTCGGCACCACGACCACACTCCAAGCAATTCCCAACCTGGCAAATCATGCAGTGCGCTCTCGGAGGATGGCCATCCCGGGAGGAGTCTGGAACGACTTCCTGGACGACGCTCAGTTGCGGGTGTGGGTGGACCGCCCGTTGAGGTACGTCTGAATCACCGGAATCTGGCTGATCTTCGACGGGTCGCCGCCCTTGGCCGGGTCGAAATCGAGCGGGTTGGCGCCCAGCACGACGAAGTCCGCCACCTTGCCGGGCTCGATGCTGCCCAGCAGCGTGTCGAGCTCGTGGTGACGCGCGGGCACCACCGTGACGGCACGAAGCGCCTCCTCGACGGTCGCCGCGTGCTTGGCACCCAGCACATACGACTTCGTGAAGTCCGGGTAGGACCAGGTGCGCCGCGTCACGGCCTGCTCCACGAACCAGAGGGGCCGCGTCGGGGTCACCATCGAATCGCTGTGGAGCGAGAACGGAATCCCATTCTCACGGTCATAGGCGATGGGGTCGATCTCGTTCGCCGTCTCCTGCCCCAGCATCCCCACGAAGGCATCACCCCAGTACGCCACGTGTCCAATCAGGTGCGTCACCTGGACGTCGAGCGCCTTCACTGGCTTCCCATCCATGACACCCGCTCCGTTGCGCAGGTCCCCAATGCGCTTGGAGAGCGCCGGCTGGCCCACCGTGTTGTGGATGAGGAGGACGCGGTGGGGGTTCTCCTTCGACTGCTGGAGCCGCGACAACGCATCCAGCGCCCACGTGTTCGCCCCGTTGCCGTTGGCGTGGAGGTTGAACCGCCACGTCCCCTCGTTCCAGAGCGGGCTCAGTTGGTCCACGATGGCCTGCGCGTTGTCGTAGTCCGCCCGGCCCTCGCCTTCACCGGAGCAGTGCCCACCCTCCAGGTAGTGATACGGCGAATCGAGCTTCGCGGTGCAGCCCTGCGTCGAGCCGTCCACCCAGATCTTGATGCCACCAGCGCCCAGCCACTTCGGCAGCGCGCAGTCATTGCCTGCCTTCGGCTCACAGGCGGGCGCCGTCGGCTTGAGGCCCGCTTGCGCCGCGGCGTCCGCGACGACGACACCCGTGATTCGGAAGGGGAACCCGGGCAGCTCGGTGAACCGCTTCACGGCGTTGACCTGCGACACGCTCTGGAGCCCACCGTCCGCGATGGTGGTGACGCCGGCATCGCGCAGCGCCAGGATGGCGCGTTCGATCTCCGCGCCGCCCTGCTCCGCCAGCTTGACCGGATCGGAGTGCATCAGGGCCATGGGGAGATTCTGCCCCATCGCCTTCAAGAACGGCCCGTAGGCGGACGACTCGCGCAGCAGGCCCGTGAAGTTTCCATCCGCATCCGTGGACCACTCACCACCGCCCTGCGCGACGGAGTCGGGCGGCTTGCAGCCCTTGACGACGCCGTTCGGACAGACGGCCTCGAAGGCCTTCTGGTTCACGTAGGCCAGGTGGCCCGACTGGTCCAGGATGAGCACCGGCCGGTCCTTCGTCACACACGCGTCAAGGTAGAACTTCGGCTGCGACATGAAGCTGGCGGGGCCGCCCTTCCCGCATCCCGTCGAGTTGTCGAACGTCTGCCGCGACGGATCCAGGTTCATGCCCAGGACGAAGGACTCGCTCCCGACGACGCTCGCGGGCTCCACCTTCATCGAGGAGAGCGCCCTCAGCACCTCGCTGCGGGACGAGCAGTCCAGAGACGGATCCACCCGGTACGGAGGCGGCAGACAGGGCGCCAGGTCATGGGTGCCGAGCACGCTCTGAAGGAGCGTCGGCAGGAAATGCATGTGCGGCTCGATGAAGCCCGGCATCAACACCTGCCCAGGCGCGAGCTGGACGACCTCCACCGAAGTGGGCAGCCCCTGCTGAACATCGAGCGCCTTGCCAACCTTCAAAATCTGGCCTCGGTCATCCACCAGGACGGCCTCGGCAACGGTCCCCCTGTCGTCCATGGTGAGGATCTTCCCCAGGAACAAGGTGGAGCCAGGCCTGGCGGGGCCACGCTCGACGGGCACCGCACAGGACGACAGGAAAGCGAGCGCGGCCACGAGCACGGAGGAGCGCGGGAATGCACGAGGAGGACACGAGAAAGCTCGACGCAGAGGCCCAGACATAAGGTTCCTTTTGTGAGGGGGTGACAGCATACACAGAACTAAAATCAAATCCATACAGCCGCGAAGCACAAATACAGACGTGCCAAGCCAGGCATCCGACGCGTCAGCGTTGACGCTGACACGTCAATCGCGACGCCGGAGCCCCGTGCCACCGGCAGCCCTGCCAATTGACACGCCAGGGCCTTCATTGACGCGTCAGGGGCCTCGTCCCCCACCATCCCGGCCTGCCCCAAGGCACGAACCCAGAGCGGAGCGATATCCGCACCGAGCGTCCGCGTCATGCTGGCGGACGATTCACGGAGGACCTCCCATGGCGCGCACTTCACTCCTGGCGGTTTCGCTGTCCTTCCTGGTGGGCTATGCCCACAGCGCTCGCCGCGTCGAGCCGGTACAGCTCGCCCCGGAGGACTTGACGCATCGCGCAAGCATGGAGGCCTGGGCCATCTCCGTGCCCTTCGACCAGGGCCAGGACGGCACCGAGCTGGTGCTGGCGATGCTCGACCGGGCGGAGGCCCTGGGCGCCCGCTACGTCAGCGACATGCAGGTGGTCTTCATGACGAAGGATGGCGGGCAACTCCTGCGCGTACACGCGCGTGGAGCACGCCCTGACCCGGTACGCCGTCCAGGAGGCCGTCCAGTACGTGCCGCCCATCACCTACCTCATCCAGCAGGCCCGGCCGGAGCTGGCGCTGGTGGAGGACACCGCCACGTGCGTGCCCGCGAGCCCGTTCTCCCCGTCGCACAACCGCATCGAGGCGGTCGTCCATGGGGGCGCCGGGCCCAGGGCGGCCCTGGATGCGGCCCTCCGCGTCCACCCGGTGCGGATGTACCTCTGAGCGCCGGCCAGGGTGAGGCCCGGCGCCCGAACCCGCCCTACTCCAGCTCTCGCTGAAGCTTCGCCAGCAGGTTGAGCGCATCCAGGGGCGTCATCCGGTCGATGGTCGCCCCCTTCAACGCCTCCAGCGCCTTCTGCTGCGCCGGCGTCACCCCAGCACCCTGCGGCGCGGCCACCGGCTCCGCGCCGAACAGGCCGAGCTGCCCGGACGAAGAAGCCCCACGGCGCCCGCCCTGCGGCTGCCGCACGGCCACGCGGGGACGCCCGCGTCATCCAGCTCCCCGGACTCCAGGTTCTGGAGCAGCTCGCGCGCGCGGCCCACCACCTCCGGCGGCAGGCCGGCCAGCTTCGCCACCTCGATGCCGTAGGAGCGGCTGGCCCCACCCGGCACCAGCTTGCGCAGGAAGATGACCTTGCCGTTCTGCTCCTTCACGGCGATGCACAGGTTCTTCACCCGGGGCCGCTCGCGGGCCAGGTCCACCAGCTCGTGGTAGTGCGTGGCGAACAGCGCCCGCGCCCCTACCTTGTCGTGCAGGTGCTCCGCCACCGCCCAGGCAATGGAGAGCCCGTCGAAGGTGGACGTGCCACGGCCAATCTCATCCAGGATGATGAGGCTCTTGCTCGTGGCGTGGTGGAGGATGTGACTGGTCTCCGTCATCTCCACCATGAACGTGGACTGCCCACGCGCCAGGTTGTCCGCCGCGCCCACGCGCGTGAAGATGCGGTCGCACAGGCCAATCCGCGCCGCCTTCGCCGGGACGAACGAGCCCGCCTGCGCCATCAGCGCCGTCAGCGCCACCTGCCGCATCACCGTGCTCTTGCCGGCCATGTTGGGACCGGTAATCACCAACAGCTGCGCGTCCTCGGACGGATCCAGCCGGACGTCATTGGGGACGAAGGAATCGCTCGCCCCCAGCATGCGCTCCACCACCGGATGCCGCCCGCCGGTGATGCTCAGCGCCTCCGACGCGTCCACCTCCGGCCGCGTGTAGCCATACTCCGCCGCGCACCGCGCGAAGGACAGCAGCGCGTCCCCGGTGGCCACCGCCTCCGCGGCGGACCGGATGCGCGGCGCCGCCGACACCACCTGCGTGCGCAGCTCCTCGAAGAGCTGGAGCTCCAGCGCGCAACGCCGCTCCTCGGCGGTGAGCACCTGCTCCTCGTACTCCTTCAGCTCCGGCGTGACGAAGCGCTCCGAGTTCACCGTGGTCTGCTTGCGGATGTAATCCTTGGGCACCCGGTCGAGGTTCGACTTCGTCACCTCCAGGTAGTAGCCGAAGACCTTGTTGTAGCGGACCTTCAGCGAGGAGATGCCGGTGCGCTCCTTCTCCCGCTGCTCGATTTGGAGCAGCAAATCCTTCCCGGACGTGGACAGCGCCACCAGCTTGTCCAGCTCCGCGTGGAAGCCGGCGCGAATCATGCCGCCTTCCTTCAGCGTCACCGGCGGCTCGTCCGCCACCGCGCGCGCCAGCAGCTCGGCCAGCTCAGGCAACGCTGACAGAGGCCCGGCCAGCGACTTGAGCAGCGGGGACTCACACCGCGCCAGCACCGTCACCACCCGGGGAAGCTGCGCCAATGACAGACCCAGCGCGCGCAAGTCACGGGCATTGCCCGCGCCCAGCGACAGCCGGCCGCACAGCCGCTCCAGGTCGCCCACTTCCTTGAGGATGCCGGCCAGCTCCTCGCGCCACACGCTGCGCCCGGACAGCTCCTCCACCGCGTCCAGCCGCGCGTGGATCTCCGGCAGCGAGCCCAGCGGGGACGCCAGCCACCGCGCCAGCTTGCGCGCGCCCAGGCTGGTCACCGTCTTGTCCAGCACGCCCAGCAGCGAGCCCTTGCGCCCGCCATCCCGCAGCGAGCGCAGCACCTCCAGGTTGGCCCGGGAGGACTCATCCATGAGGAGGCTGCCGCCGCGCTCCTGCCGGCTCAGCCGGTCCACATGCGCCGCCGCCGTCTTCTGCGTGTCCTTCAGGTAGCGCAGCGCGGCGCCCGCGGCCCCCGCCGCCAGCGGCGCGTCATCCAGCCCGAAGGCGGACAGCGACTGCACCGCGAAGTGACTCCGCAGGAAGCCCGCGGCCCGCGTGGGCTCGAACGAGGCGGCTCGCCCTCGCCACCGCGGCGGGCGCACCAGCCGGGCGCACAGCTGCGTCACCTCCGGCGCGTCCCGCTTCCCGTCCGCCACCAGCAGCTCGCGGGGCTCCACGCGCGACAGCGCCTCCGCCAGCTCCGCGATACCCGGGGCTTCCAAGGCGATGAACTCACCGGTGGACGCCTCCAGCAGCGCCGCGCCCCAGCCCTTGTCGCTCCAGCACACGGCGGCCAGGAAGTTGCTGGCCTGCGGCTCCAGCACCTCTTCGTCCAGCACCATGCCCGGCGTAATCACGCGCGTGACTTCGCGGCGGACGATGCCCGGCCCGTTGCCCGGCTCCTCCACCTGTTCGCAGATGGCGACCTTCAGGCCCTCCGACACGAGCCGGCCGATGTAGCGCCGCGCGGCATGGTAGGGCACCCCGCACATGGGCACCTTGTCCGCGCCCTTGGCCCGCGCGGTGAGGGTGATCTGGAGGATCTCCGAGGCCTTGACCGCATCCTCGAAGAACATCTCGTAGAAGTCACCCAACCGGAAGAACAGTAACGAGTCCGGGTGGAGCGCCTTCACCTCCATGTACTGGCGCATCATGGGGGTCAGGGAGGCAATCTCCCGGGCGCCCGCACCCTCGCTCACCGGCCCCACCTCGGGCGTCATGTCCCCGGGGAGCTCCACCGCTGCGTTCTTTCCCGCCTTCATCTGCTGCGTCACGGCCATTCCCGCCCTTCTCTCATGGCCCCACCCCTGGATCAACGAACCGGCGCCCTACCCGCCAAGTTCCCCTACCATCCACCACCGACATTCGACCGACACCCTCGCTGAAAACGAATGCCATGCCCGTTCCCACGGGGCATCGTGCGCGCCGCATGGCGCAGACACCCCACCCACCAGAGGCCCGGCCCCGGCCTCCCGTCCCCGCGCTCTTCCGCGTGGCCCTGGCCCCCATCCAGGCCTTCTTCCGCCTGGAGGCGGCCAGCGGCATCCTGCTGGCCCTGTGCGCCGTGGCCGCCATGGTGTGGGCGAACTCACCGTGGGCCGCCACCTACTCCGCCCTGTTCGACGCCCGCATGGAGGTGGGGGTGGCGGGCGTCCACGCCGGCTTCACCGTCCGCGAGTTCATCAACGACGGACTGATGACGCTGTTCTTCCTCGTCGTCGGCATGGAGATCAAACGCGAGCTGAGCTCAGGCGAGCTGCGCACCTTCTCCCGCGCGGTGCTGCCGCTCATCGCCGCCATGGGCGGCATGATTGTCCCCGCCGTGCTCTACGCCGCCTTCAATCAGGGGACGCCCGCGCAGGCCGGCTGGGCCATCCCCATGGCCACCGACATCGCCTTCTCCATCGGCTGCCTCACGCTGGTCCGGTCGCGGGTGAGCCACGGGTTGGTGGTGTTCCTCACGGCGTTGGCCATCTTCGACGACATCGGCGGCATCCTCGTCATCGCCCTGTTCTACGGCTCCGGCCTCCATGCGAACTGGCTGCTCGTCGCAGCGGGCGTGCTCGTCGTGATGGCGTGCCTCAATTACTTCCAGGTCCGCAACGGCGTGGCCTATGCCCTGGCGGGTGCGGCGCTCTGGTACGCCATGCACCACGGCGGCATCCACGCCACGCTGTCGGGCGTGGTCCTGGGCCTGTTCATGCCCGCGCGGCCCCTGCGCCCGGGGCGCCAGGTGCTGGAGGAGCTGGGCCTGTACGTGGACCGGGCGCTCCAGACGGCCATGGATGAAACGGCCCGAGGCGCGCAGATTCTGTACATCGAGGAGCGCCTGGAGGAGCTGGAGCCGCCCCTCAACCGCTTCGTGCACCTGTGGCACGTGCCGGTGGCGTACGGCATCGTGCCGCTCTTCGCCCTGGCCAACTCGGGCATCTCCCTGGTGGGCATGGGGTGGGCGGACCTGCTGCGGCCCCTGCCGCTGGGCATCATCGCCGGCCTCTTCGTGGGCAAGCAGGTGGGCATCTTCTGTTTCACCTGGGCTTCCGTGAAGCTGGGCGTGGCGGACATGCCCGGCGGCGCGGGCCTGGCCCAGCTCCACGGCGTGTCGGTGGTGGCGGGCATCGGCTTCACGGTGGCCCTGTTCGTGGCCGGGCTGGCCTTCCCCTCGCAGCCGGAGCTGCTGACGGAGGCCAAGCTGGGCATCCTGGTGGGTTCACTGCTCTCCGCGCTGGTGGGCTATGGACTCTTGCGCTTCGTGGCCAAGCCGGCCGTCCCGGCGTAACGTAGAGGACAGGAACGCTCGTGATTCTCCAGGACCTCAACCGCGTGCGGCAAATCACCGTCATCGCGGCACGCCATGGCTTTGGCGAGCTGGCGGAGCGCGCGGGGCTGTGGCGCATCGTCGGACGCAAGGAGAAGGTGGAAGTCTCCCCGGAGGCCCAGCGCGCCTCCACCGCGCGGCGCTTCCGCATGCTGCTCAACGACCTGGGCCCCACCTTCGTCAAGCTGGGCCAGGTGCTGTCCACCCGCGCGGACCTGCTGCCGGCCGAGTACATCGACGAGCTGGCCATGCTCCAGGACCACGTGGAGCCCATTTCGCTGGAAGCCGTCCACGCGCAGATTGAAGACTCGCTGGGCGCGCCCGTGGACGCCCTCTTCGCCACCATCGACCCGGCGCCGCTGGCCGCCGCGTCCATCGCCCAGGTGCACCGCGCGGTGACGCTGGAGGGCGAAGAGGTGGTGGTGAAGGTGCAGCGGCCCGGCATCGCCGCACGCATCGACTCCGACCTGGGCGTGCTGCGCAGCCTGGCGCGCCTGCTGGAGGCCGTGGTGGAGGAGACGGGCGTCTACACGCCCACCGGCATCGTGGACGAGTTCGACCGGGCCATCCACGAGGAGCTGGACTTCATCAACGAGGCCACCAACATCCGGGCCTTCCTGGAGAACCACCGCGAGCGGCCCTACCTCAAGATTCCGCGCGTCTACTCCACCCTGTCCAGCCGCACGGTGCTGACGCTGGAGTTCATCCGGGGCGTGAAGCTGAACCCCGCGGAGCTGAGCGAGCCCGAGCGCAAGGCCATTGCCCAGAACATCCTGGACGCCTCGTTCCGGCAGCTCTTCGAGGACGGGCTGTTCCATGGCGACCCGCACCCGGGCAACCTCCTGCTGATGGAGGACCACCGGCTGGCGCTGCTGGACTTCGGCGTGGTGGGCCGGCTGTCGCGCCCCATGCAGGAGACGCTGGTGATGCTGTGCCTGGCGGTGGCGCTCAAGGACAGCGAATCCGTGGCGCGCATCCTCTACCGCGTGGGCGTGCCGGACGCGCGCGCCAACCTGGTGGGCTTCCGCAACGACATCGAGGCGCTGCTCGGCCAGCACCTGGCCACCACGCTGGGCCAGGTGGACACGCGCTCGCTGCTGAGGGACTTGCTGGACCTGGCGGTGAAGTACCGCATCCGCATCCCCAAGGAGTACGCGCTGCTCAGCCGCGCCTCCGTGTCCACGGAGGGCATGCTGCGCAGCCTGTACCCGGAGATGAACATCATCGAGGTGGCGCTGCCGTACGCCAAGGAGCTGCTCGCCGGGCGCTACGACCCGACGCAGCTCCAGGGTGGGCTGATGCGCACGCTGCTGCGCTTCCAGTCCATGGCGCAGGACCTGCCCACGCAGCTGTCGCAAATCCTGTTGGACATGGAGTCCGGCAAGTTCACCGTCACGGTGCGCGCGGACCAGTTCGACAAGCTGAACGAGAATCTGCGCAGCGCGGCGGTGATTGCCTTCATGGGCCTGTGCGCGTGCGGCTTCATCGTGGGCGCGTTCATCTCCTTCGCGCCCAAGCCGTGGATGTACGGCAACGTGCCGGTGCTCGGCGTGGTGGGCATCGCGGTGGCGGCGGCCTTCTTCGGCGCGGCCATCACCTGGTACCTCTTCGGTGGCCGGGGCCTGGGCAAGGTGCGCTTGAGCCGCTTCCTCAAGAAGCCCAAGCGCAAGTAGGCGGCGGCGGTCAGACGGGCCGGCGCCACAGGTCGGCGAGGTCCGCGGGGAGCTGCGAGGCCACGGCCGCCACCTCGTCGTCCGGAATCCGGTCCCGGATGGCGGTGAACACCACCGTCAATACGCGCAGCGCCTGGTCCACGGGGACGCGCAGGTGGTCCGCCACGTCGGTGATGAACTCCGCGCGGCTCATGCGCTTCGCGTGGGACGGGCCCCGATGGATGGAGCAGGCGCCCAGGATGGTGCCGATGCCGCCCTTGCCCACGGACCAGAGCAGCTTGAGGTCCTCGCCGTCGGACAGGCGCCGCGCGAGCGTGCAGAACACCGCCTCCGCGCCCTTCCGGGCGTCCACGCCATTCACCTGGAACTCGCGGCTGTTCCCCAGTTCGTCCAGGAAGCCCTGGAGGTCCTGGGGCTCGTCGCGCTCCTTCACCGGCGTGGCGTTGGTGATGGGGGGTTCGGTGTGCTCCGCCATGGGGCTGCCTCCTTGCATGCCAGTGCGGCCGTGCCGCGCGTCTGTCATGGTGGGCATGGCGCGCTCACGCTGCACCGCGCTCCGCGTCCCGGGAGCGGGTGCCCGGTGGCATGCACGCCATGGCGTGTGAGGTGATGGCTTGAAGCGCTGGCGGCTCATTCCGTGAGCCATGAGGCTGAGTGTGCGGCGACACGAGCGACGGGGCGATCACTCCGCCCCGCGATTCATCGCACCCGGCGCGTGAGCGCTCAGGACCTGTCGAGATTCGAGGCGTGGGTCTCGGCGGTCGGCGCCGGGCGTCCCTGCGCGCGCGCCTTGCCCAGGGCCCTTTTCGCCAACATCAAGAAGCCGAATCCCATCGCGGCCTGCACGAGGAGTGAGCCGCTGCCACCGCCGAAGATGAGCCGCTCGAGCGCGCGCAGCACCCCCAGGGCTCCCAGCGCGCCAAGCAGCGTGGTCATCAGGTACCAGAAAATCGCCATTCCCCCACGATAGTGCAGCGCACGAAGGCAGCACCAGCAGGAGCGAACGAGGGCAGCCGGGGCCCACAGCCTGCGAGCGCACCGTCGCCTCGGCTGGCAGAGTCCGGCACGCAGCTAGCGCTGAACACCCAGCGCCTGCTGGAAGAACGCCACCGCCTCCGTGTTCGTGCGCGCCTGCGAGGCCGCCCGCGTCCCGGGCGTGGCGTCCTGGCACAGCATGGCCGCCACCTTGAAGCCCAGCGCCGTACACTCGGGCAGGAAGGTGAAGTGGGCCGCGTCATCCAGCACCACCGACTTCGCCTCGGGCAGCAGCTTCGCCAGGTGCAGGCCGTTCTTCTCATGCGGCATCAGCTCGTCCCCCTTGGCGAGCACCAGCGCCACCGGCACGTCCACGTCCGCCACGTCCCGCGCCTCATAGGTTCCCGCCATGCCCGGCGCCATGGCGAGGGCCGCGCGCACCCGTGCGTCCTTGTACGACGCACGCGCAACGTTCATGTCGATGCGGCTGTAGTCCACCTCGCGAAGCTCGTGGCACCCGGGATGCCCGCGCGTCTCTGGCGACGTACACAGGTTCGCGATCGGTTCCAGGTTGAGCCGCGCACCCGCGAGCGCCAGCGCCGTGTAGCCCCCCATCGAGTGCCCGGCGGCGCCAATGCGCTGTGCGTCCACGCGGGGGCCCCAGACGGAATCCTTCAAGAAGCCGTCCAGGAGGGCCGTGAAGTCCTGGGGCCGCTCCCACGCGCGCACGTAGCCCTCTGGGCTCGTGTCCCCATAGGTGTTGCCGGGGTGGTCCACCGACACGACGATGAACCCGTGCGCCGCCAGGTGCGCGGCGAACCACGACAGGTTGATGGCCGCGCCACCGTTGCCGTGCGAGAGGACCACCAGGGGCCAGCGCTCCTGGGTATCCGACACCGGCGCGTCCTTCGCGGCGACGAAGGGCACGAAGATGGGAGACGTCATGTTCGCCTCCATCGGCGTGCCCCGAGGCGCCGGATACCAGACCACCGTCTTCAACGTCCGCCGGCGCGCCTCGTCCTTGAAGGTCAATGACGAGAAGCCCACCGCATGGGCCGCTTCGTCGACCTGGGATGACCTGCCCGGCGCGGGAGCCTCTGGAGGGGGTGCCTCCAGCGCGGGCCGTGAGGACGCACATCCCCCGACCAGGAGCGAGCCCCCGATGAGCCCTGCGCCCAGGACCTTCATGTGGCGGTTGCCGACCTGGGCACTGCGACCAAAAAGCGGATGACGGCGCATGAGAATCGACCGATGGCGACCGGACACCAGGCCCGGAGAATGAACGTTGGGAACTGCCCGAGGACGACCGCCGTGCCGCGTCCGACCCCGGGCACGAGGCCCCAAGCCGTCACAGCGCGCGGCGCCTCGCATGGACGCATATCCTTCGCCCGGAACAACGCCTGGGCGCCGGCGCGATTGCAACGCGATGCACTTTCCGCTCATCCCCGCGGAGCTGAACGAAGGGTCCTACCAACCGGTAGGGCCCTTTTGTTTTACATGGGCCTCGCGATGAATATCGCGGGGCCTTCGTGCTTAAGCCGCTGAATCCCAAGGGATTTTGGCTCGCGGTGCTGAAGAGGGCCCTCTCGGCTCTCCACCCCGCAGGCCGAGATGCCCCCTCTTCTCCGCCACCAACTGGGCTCCCTGGAGCGCTCTTTCGCCCGTTTTGGGGAGAGAGATGCCGAGAGCCGATTCTGACAATCCAGGGCTTTCGATGTCGTACCTTCCAGGGTTGCGTCATTTCCCTCTTTCAAAATGACGAATCGGACGACCTGTTAAACCAGAGTTCGAGAACCTCGATCACTTGACGGCGCGGACAGCCCTGTCAGCCGCTTTGAGGTCGAACGCTTCCGGGTCGAACGAGCCACCGAGCCATTCGAGCATGTCCTCATGCCGTGAGGTGTCCTCGAATACGTGCATGTGGCAATGAGCCCAGCCAAAGGATTCCTGTAGCACGTCGTGCAGCTTCGACAGGGGCATGTCGCTGCGGACGTGAAGCTCGCGCCAGATGGCCGGCTGGATGTCCACCAACTCGACGTGCAGCACGTGAATGGAAGGCTCGGCAATCGTCTTCTTGCGGGAAGGCATGAACGAGGGCGCATGTAGCCGCGCCAGCCATGAAGAGAAAGTGCCCTGACAGTCCCCTGCGGCTGAGTCGTACGAAACAGAAGAAGCTGCTGCGCCTGAGCCGCAAGGCTCCCGACGTCAGCACGGCACTGCGCTTCCTGGCGGTCGCGAAGGTGGGACGCGGCCTGTCGCGCCGTGAAGTGGCCCGACAGCTGTGCTGTGCCCCTTCGACTGTCGTGTCCGCCGTCCAACGCTACCGACTCCACGGCGAGCAGGGGCTCTGGGACAGACGCACCCAGAACGGCACCTCCAAGGTGGATGAGGATTTCAAGCAGGCCCTGAGTGAAGTCCTCATCGGCACGCCCCTGGAGTGCGGCTGGCAGAGGCCCACCTGGAGCCGCGAGCTGCTCTGTCTGGAAATGGGCCGCAGGGGCGTGCCCGAGGTGTCCGTGGCTACGATGGGCAGAGCCCTGCGGGCGGTGGGGGCACGCCTCAAGAGGCCCAAACCCGTGGTGCTGTGCCCGTGGCCACGGATGAAGCGACAGCGGCGCATCTTCCAACTGCGCCGGTTGGCGGCAACCTGCTGCGCCCGAGAGCCAGTCTTCTACGTGGATGAGGTGGACATCCATCTCAACCCCAAGGTCGGTCCGGATTGGATGCTCAAGGGCCGTAGGCGCACCGTGCTGACACCCGGTAACAACGAGAAGCGATACTTGGCTGGCGCCATGAATGCCAAGACTCGCAAGATGACGTGGGTGCAGGGCAGCAGCAAGGCCAGCTCCCTCTTCATTTCCCTGCTGTGGCGATTGGCCACCGAGAACAAGCGCGCACGACGCATTCACCTCATTCTCGACAACGCCTCCATCCACGACAGCAGGAAGACGCGCCAGGCCCTCGCCCAACTGGGCGGCCGAGTCGTCCTGCACTTCCTGCCGCCTTACTGCCCCGAGGAGAACCGCAGCGAGCGCCGCTGGCTCGACCTGCACGCCAACGTCACCCGAAACCACCGCTGCACCTCCATGGATGAGCTGATGGACAATGTGGATGCCTACCTTGAGGCTCGGAACGACTCCAACGAGGGCAGTCCAGCACTACGCCGAACTGCCCGTTCTGCCGCGTAGGTGTTCGAGGATCGTGAACTTCGGTTTAGGAGGACGGAGCTGTTGGGACAAGATGTACTCCCAGTACGAAGCCAGCGGAAACAGGGACCAATTCAGTGAGGGTCGTCCCTCAACCTCAGTTCATCCTCAGCGCGGTGACGAACACATCATGGCCTGTGATTTCAGGTGGTTCGGGCTCCGACCGAAAAAATTGGCGCCGAAGTGAAGGAATTTCCGCCTCCTGGCTCTCAGGAGGCGGAAGGAGAAACGATGACCACGAAGCACTGCGACGAATACCAACTCGCACTGGAGATGGGCCGCCACGGATTGCTCGATGCTCGAGAGGCGGAAGAAGCGCGGCAGCACGTGGCCTCGTGCCCCGAGTGCCAGCGGGCCGAGGCCCTCACCGCGGAGCTGAACAGTACCCTGAGAGGAGCCCCGGGCCCGGCACCGTGCTACGCCGAGGTGTCGAAGTCGTTGGCGAAGGACCGGTTCTGGCGGAAGTACGGGCCACTTCTTGCGATTGCGTCGTTCGCGGGGCAGGGCGTGTTCCTCGCACCTCTGTTCGCGCCGGAGGCGCCCCTCCGGTTGTGGGCTCTGCTCACGGCGATCGGGGCGCTCTTCGCGGTGGGGCTTGCCATGACCTTGCGCCGGTCTCATCACCGTGCATTGGACGCGGCCACGCAGGGGGTGGTGGCCTGGATTGAACACCGGCGGGCTCGCATCGAAACGGAGTTGAAGGACCTTCGCACCCAGCTGTGGCTCCTCCCTGCGATGTCGGTGGGCATGGTGGGGACAGCGTTCCTCGCGCGCCACAAGGGTACCGCGGGTTTCGTCGTCCTCCTCTTCGCCGCCGCGGCGAACCTGGGCATGACCGTCTATATCGCCCGGACACGCAGGCCGCGACTCCTGCGCGAACGCGCCGAGTTGGAGGTCTCGCCATGACGCCGCGCCTGCCTTGGGACGAGGCCGCATTGCGCAGCTCTCTTCTCTCCGGAAATGCCGCAGTGAGAGAGGACGTCATCCGCCGCTTGTATGAGGGGCTCAGCGACAAGCTGTACGCGCTCTGCTTGGGCATCACCCGGGACCCGAGCGACGCCCGAGATGCGGTTCAGGAGACCTTCCTCTCGATTCAACGCAGCCTGCCTCAGTTCCGAGGAGACGCGCAGCTGTCGACGTGGGCGTATCGCATCGCGGTCCGCGCGGCCGTCGCCGCCAGGACGCGCCGAGAGCGTCACTGCGGAGACGCAGTCGATGCGGAGGTTGTAGACCCCCGCGCTCGGGTCGAGGAGACGGTAGAACTCCGAGAGCGACAGCGCCGGCTCGATGCGGCCATGCACGCGCTCTCGCTTGAGCATCGGACCGTGCTGTCGCTGTTCGCCTTGGAGGGCTTGTCCCACGCGCAGATCGCCAGTGTCCTGGGGATTCCCGAGGGTACTGTCTGGTCTCGCCTGCATCTGGCCCGAAAGCGGCTGGCGGCGGCGCTCGAAGCCGCCGCCCCGTAGTCAGGGCCCCTCCATCCATCCATCTCGCAGTTCAACACCGCAGCCTACGGGCTGCGGAGAGGAGCGTGTCATGTCCAATTTCTATCTGGCGCAGGCGTCGAGAGGATTGAACCAGCCGTGGCGGTACGTGGTGACGCTGGTGCTGCTGGGACTTTCCGCCGTGCTCTTCAACATTCCCTATTCAGCGCTCCTGTTCCTAGCCGCGCGGCGGACGCAGGACCCAGGATTTCGTTTCGACCCCGCGGCAGGGGTAATCGAGAACGTGCCGTTTCCGCTGTTTGCGGCGGGCTTGGTGTCCTTCGGGCTGCTGCTAGAGCGCCGATCAGGAATCAGCCCGAGTAAAATCGATCGCTTACGGGAACGGTCGACGGGGGCTGTCGCCGAGTGCTCAGGTCACCTCCTCACGGAGGTGCCGCTTGGACCGATGGAAGCCCACGATGGAGTGCAGTGCCCGCGAGCAGAAGCTCCTGAGGCTCGCCGGCAAGAGTCGGAAGCTCTTCGTCTTTCTGCGCGAGCACCGGCACGAGTTGTTCGACGACGCTTTTCAGGCCGAGTTGGAGTCAATGTATCGAC